>JANNUE010000022.1:0-3842 GCA_031394895.1 Betaproteobacteria bacterium | reverse complement strand
GACGGCTTAGGGGGCTTAGTTATTTCTACTAACCCAAATACCCGACACAGCGAGGAGCTAATCGCAGTGGCAATCCATGCACCCGGAAGTCCTGGATTGCCGCGCTGCGCTCGCAATGACGACTGAGGGGGCTTAGATATTGCAAAAACACCATTCAACCGTCATTGCGAGGAGCGCAGCGACGTGGCAATCCATGCACCCGGAAGTCCTGGATTGCCGCGCTGCGCTCGCAATGACTGGAGTTGGTACATTGGTATATTCCACTTCCGTTAAGGGATCACGCAAGGAGCGGCAAGCAGAGCGAGGTTTCGCTGGTGTAGCTGCAGCGAACGCACCGGAAACGGGCGGTGAACCGCTCACACTTGACGCCCTTCTCGCGCTTGTGCGACAGCGCCAGCGCGCCTTCGCAATCCGGGCAGGCGCGAAGCATCGTGATGATCACTTCCATGCCCCGCACAATAGCGCCGTCCCGGGTGCGGAAGTCCTCGTCAAGCACGATCGTGTGGCATTCGAACGAGGCGATGCCCCAGCTTTCGAGTTGCTGCAGAAGATTGTCAAAAAACGCCATCGTCCGGGGCGCCTGCTCGATGGCGAGTTGCTTTCCTGATTCAGTAAACATTGATCGCGGTGCCGCCTGGGCGTAGGTGAGTTCCCGGCTCAGCGTGTGCACCAGCGCATCGACCAGGCCACGTCCGCGCAGCGCAGCCTTGGTAAAGAAGGCACCGACGCCGAGCGCCCCCAGCTTTTCGAGCCGGTCCGCGTCCTGCACGATACGGGCGGGGCCAATGCACGGCAGACGCTCGTCGTAGAGGGCGCGCAGCGCCTGCAGCACCGACTCGATGGCACTGCCTTCCAGACCGAACCCGATGAGCATTTTCTGCGCCAGCAGCGCCGCATGCTCTTCTTCCGGCAGTTGGTCCTGATGGTAGGCACCGTCATGAAACTTGCCTGCATCGTGGTACAGCGCCACCAGTGTTGGCAGAAATGGATCGACCCCTTCCATGGCAGCGATTTTGTGGGCAATGGCGGCGGTGCGCCGGGTGTGCTCCAGCAGGAACTCCGAGGGCGCCTGGCCGCTCTGAGCGTTGTAGCGTGCTTCCGATTCGATCAGCACCTCTTCGATGCTGGTGTAAAGCCCGGGAACGCGGGACTCCAGCACATTTCGCACCTGTTTCATTGTCTTTTCCTCGTTGGGTTGGCAGCGCCCAAGGTCTCGCGTCGCATCCTGCGAAAGCAGTTTCGCAGTTCTGTCACGAACAGCTCGGGCTGCTCAAAGGCCGCAAAATGCCCACCCTTGTCGGTCTCATTCCAGTGGACGATGTTGGCAAAGTGACGCTCTGCCCAGCGCCGCGACGGGCGGGAGAACTCCTTCGGGTAAATGGTCACGCCCACGGGCAGTGCGATCTTTTGTGTCCGGAAGAAGTCGAGATTTTCCCAATACAGTCTGGCCGAAGATGCGGCACAAGCAGGAAGCCAATAGAGCATGATGTTGTCGAGCATGGCGTCGCGACTCAGCGCGCTCTCGGGTGTGCCGCGGTTGTCCGTCCATGCGTAGAACTTTTCATAGATCCAGGCTGCCTGGCCAGCGGGCGAGTCGGTCAGGCCGTAGCTGAGGGTCTGCGGCCGGGTGCGCTGCTGCTTCGCATAGCCTGAGTCGCTGTCTTGGTAGAACTTCATGGAGGCAACGGACGCTTGCTCGGCCTCGGTGAGTTGCGCGTAATCGTCCCGACCGGGATACACCAGTGGCATGTTGAGATGGACTCCCGCGCATTCAGGCGGGGCCTTCATGCCGATGGCTGTGGTTACCGCAGCACCCCAATCACCACCCTGGGCGAAGTAGCGTGTGTAACCCAGGTGCCTCATCAGGGTGATCCAGGCGGCGGCAATTCGCTCGACGCCCCAGCCGGTGCCAGTGGGTTTGTCTGAAAAACCGAAGCCGGGCAGCGACGGAATTACAAGGTGGAATGCATCGGCCGCTGCGTCGCCATGGGCAGCTGGGTCTGTCAGTGGACCGATCACATCAAGAAACTCGACCACAGATCCGGGCCAACCGTGCGTCAAAAGCAGCGGCGTGGCATCGGCGTTGGGTGAGCGGATGTGGAGAAAATGAATGCGCAAACCGTCGATGCGGGTGTGGTACTGACCGGTCGCGTTCAGCCGCGCTTCGCAGCGTCGCCAGTCATAGTCATGTGCCCAGTAATCGCACAGTGCCTTGATCTGGTCCAGCGGCACACCCTGGCTCCAGTCACCGACCGTTTCACGATCCGGCCAGCGTGTGCTGGCCAAGCGTGACCGAAGGTCGGCGAGCGTGGCGTCGGCAACGGCCAGCTTGAAAGGTTCGACCGATTCGCTCTCCGGCTTGTTGGTTGGTGTCTGCAAATTATTCTCCAGGATTGACTTGTGAGTTTTACCCCAATCTCATCCCTGTCTTTACCCTTTGAAAAAAAAGTTATTTATTAATAATGGTATTGAAGTACCATTATGCAATAATAGCTTGCAAGCGCAAATCCAGCGAACCATTTAGAGTACCAGCATAGGAGCACGCATGATGTCCGCACTTTCACCTGTTCAGCAGATTCTGGAACGTTGCCAGACGCTGTTTGAAGACCTGCATTTCAACGCTGTCAAAGAATGGAAAGCCGCTGTGCCGGGGCGCAAGGCAATCGGCTACATGCCGGTCTATGTGCCGCGCGAGATTATCCACGCGGCCGGCATGCTGCCGGTGGGCATTCTGGGCGGCGGCGACCAGCTTGAGGTGATTCAGGGCGACGCCTACTACCAGAGCTACATCTGCCGCATTCCGCGCTCGACCATCGAGATGGGGCTGACCGGGCGCCTTGACTGCCTGGACGGCATGCTGTTCCCCAGCATCTGCGACGTGATCCGCAACCTCTCTGGTATGTGGCAAATTTTGTTCAAAGACAAGTACGTGCGCTACATCGACGTGCCGCAAAATTACGACGACGAGATCGGTGGCAAGTTCTACATCGAAGAGATGCAGATCCTGCGCGAAGAACTCGGCAAGCTGGCCGGCAAAGAGATCACAGACGAAGCGCTCAACGCGTCGATCGCCGTCTATAACGACAATCGCGCCGCCATGCGCGAGCTGTATGCCTACCGCGCCGCCAAGCCGTGGCAGGCGCCGACCTCCGAGGTCTATCTGGTGCAGCGCGCCGGCATGATTTTGCCGCCCGAGGAACACACGCAACTGGTGCGCGACTACATCGCAGCCACCGACGCGGTGGCGCGACCGAAGCGCGACAACGCACGCGTCGTCATCAACGGCACCTTCTGCGAGCAACCGCCGCTGACCTTGATCAAATCGATCGAGATGGCCGGCTGCTATATCGTCGATGACGACTTCATGCTGATCAGCCGCTGGCTGCTCGACCATGTGCCATCTGACGCCAAGCCGCTCGACGAGTTGTCCAAAGCCTTCCTGCACCGCTCGGCCACCACGGCGGCCAAGTACGACATGCGGCGCGAGGACAAGGGCCAGTTCCTGCTGAAACAGGTGAAGACCATGGGCGCCGAGGGCGTGATCTTTGCCGCGCCGTCGTTCTGCGACCCGGCCCTGCTGGAGCGCCCGATGCTGCAAGACGTGCTGACCCAGCACAAGATCCCGCACACCGCGTTCAAGTACGCCGAGAACACCGGCCAGATGGCCCCCATCCGCGAACAGGCCGGCACCTTCGCCGATTCGATCAAGCTTTGGAATGAAGCATGAGACGCCTGAACACCCATGGATTGCCACGTCGCTGCGCTCCTCGCAATGACGGGGCTGGCGTCATTGCGAGACCGTCAGGCCGAACGCGCTGCACCGGCCGTCATTGCGAGCGCAG
>JANNUE010000011.1:0-5245 GCA_031394895.1 Betaproteobacteria bacterium | reverse complement strand
AGCTATGCCTGACGACAATAGCGAGTTGGTCCCACCCCTTCCCATTCCGAACAGGGCCGTGAAACGACTCAGCGCCGATGATAGTACGGACTACCCGTGTGAAAGTAGGACATTGTCGGGCACCCATGAAGAAAAACCCCGGCCTCGATGAGGTCGGGGTTTTTTGTTTTTGTGGATGCCGGAGAGATGTACTACTTGAACGGAGCCGATACCGTACCGGCATTCTTCGATGATGCGCGCGCAAGCGCGGCACGCGATGGCACGAAGACGCGCGAGCACGAAACATTGCTACTGAGGGCTCGCAGCACCCATGCGGCGCCATGCCGGGAGCAGCAGGAGGCCGGTCAACAGCATGGCGACTGACGCCGGTTCCGGTATCGCAGTGACCAAGTTGACATTGATGTTGTCCACGATCTCGGTTGACCCGATGAGTACGTTGCCGCCGCCGGTAAATGCATCAAGGAATGAATTGGTGTAGGCGAAGGTGGCGCGATCGAAAGTCAGAGGCGCAGAAAGTGTGCCAAAGGAGATCGTCTGGTTCATGAGATCGTCGCGATTCAGCACCACTGTGGTCTGGCCCACCTGTGATGCGCCGGAGAACAGCGTGAGTACCGCGAGATCCCCGCTGTTCGTGAATTTTGGGTCATCATTTCCGAACTGCAGTGAAAGGAAATTTGCGGGAGCAGCAAATTTCATTTCAAGCCTGCTGCCATCGAGTTCATTGTCCACTGAGAGCGCTTGCCCCGCGCTCTGCGTGCCGTAGTCAAACACGCTGAGATCGTTGCCGAGGGTATCGAAGAATGTCACGCCGCCCGCAGCGACGGAAGAGAAGCCGTTCGGCTTGCTGCCCGCGGTATCTGCGCTGAAGTCGATGAATGTGGATTGCGCGAATGCGGGCGCGGCATTGACGAGCAGCGCGCTGAGCGCGATCAGAGCCAGAGTTTTTGCACGGTTCATGGTTAGTCTCCCACGTCTCGATGCCAAGTCGGAAATTACGGTCATATCATCGTCCAGTTGGGATATCCAATGCAATAGCGGGTTCCTCCCCCCCTTGCCAATCAGTTCCCGGCCTTGCTGTTCGGTGCATATTCCCCCACCAGGCGGCATAATAAATTTCCTTTTTATTACAGACAATTAGCCAGCTTTCCTGCTGTTGCGTGTCAATAACGCCTATGGCTGCGAGCTTGCTTTCGCGATTTGACGGGATCATCATTTGCGCAGAGAGTTTGTAAGAGACTTTCTGAGATACGCACTCGGGCACTCGGCGGATAGGGGGGGCTGATGGTTCAGCGAGCGGGGGCATGGCGGCGATTCAGCAGCCTGTTGGCTTGCGCTGTATTCATCTCTCCGGTGGTTTACTCGCAACAGAGCAGCCAATCCTCCAGTACTCCGCCGGCGCTGTGTCTCGCTTCCGCGGAAATGATCTGGTCCAAGAGACCGCCCGCCAAGGCAAGCCTGCCGGATCCGGCCATGCAGGAGAAGGATCGCGGGCTGCTGCGCCCGATGCGCCGGGAGGAGGTGCGGCAGATGATCACCGCGCTCACTCCGGCGGCAGGTAAAGCGGGCGAGGTATCAATCGAGCAGTCACTGAAGCGCAGCGGCCTGTCGCTGCAAAGGCTGCACGTTCTGGTCGCAGATGCGACGGCCATGCTGGCGAGCGTGCACCTTGAAGAAGCTCTCGCGCAGATGGGCAAACTGCCCCAGCCTGACAAGGCAGCGATTGCGAGAGGCAACGCGATCCTCAATGTCATCGATCGCTGCGGGCGTGGTCGCTACGCCAGCGCCGGTGGCGATCCGGTGTATGACCAGGTACGAACGATGGTGCTTGATCACCGTGCCGAGATCGAATTAACGCTGATGAGCGGGTTGCAGACCCCCGGCACGGCGGGAAACGTGCGCGCGAGATGAATACCTTGCGGCAATTGGCAGCTTTGCTCACCGGCCTGGTGCTTTCCGGCGCCTGTGCAGCGCAGAACGCGACCATGGAAGTGAGCGAAGCTGCCCTTAACAAGATATTGCAGCGGATCGGAGTGCTGTCCGACGCTGGTGTCTCGCAGCCCACGTCGATAGTGCAGGCGGGTTCCCTGTTCGAAGTTTGCGAACCAATGGGATATATGCAATGCGCCCAGTTCGGCGGACTGGGCTTCGGATTCGAGCGCGGACGTGTTCCGCTCATGCGCTGCCGGCGGGTGGGCGGTGGCATCTCGATCATTCCGACGAGCGAACCGGTCTCATGGCAATGGTGGGTCAAGGATGCATCGGTCAAGGTCAATTCCGGCGCCATGACATTCACCGCGACCGTGCGAGCCCGGGTGGGAGATTATTGGGTAGATACGACGCGCACCGTAAATGCTCTGGTCAGTTATGTCTCCGTCGGCAATGCGGTCTATCTTGAGCCCGCCAGCTTCACAGTAAACCTGCTGCAGGCAGACGGCAGTACGTCCGGTGCGGGTCCTGTTCAAGTGGATCGGATGTTCCGCATCAAGCTGCCCATCGTGCCGCAGACATTCAGCGTACCGCTGCCGAACGGTTCGATGCGTTCGATGAACGGGCGCGTGCTGAGCGCTGCGCCGCAATACACCCCGGGCCTCCTGAAGATGACTTTCGATGTCGGTTTCTGAGAACACATTGCGTAGCACGGGCCGGGTGCTGTTGCTCGCGGTCGTGCTTGCCTGCGTGATGCTGCCACGGCCTGCGCCCGCCGCCGATGCGACTGTGCGCATCTACACCTCGACGCTCAATGAGTTCGCCACCGCGCTGTCTCCAATACCGCCGATCACCGGCAACTACCGGCTACAGTCCTGCTTTGAGTTCTTCGGACGCCATTGCATCACTCTGTGTGACAGTCCCTACAGCGCGATGGTCAGCGGACTTAATTTTGCCATCTCACCGAGCGCGGTGACTGCAACCGGCAGTGTGAGCGCGCAGTGGTGCAACATCAGCTTCGGCGGCAGCCTCAATGCGAGCGGAAATGTTTTCTACACGGCGGCAGACAGCAAGGTCCGTTTCAATTTCACCTCTGCCGCGGTACAACCCAGTTTCAACTTCCTCGGCCTGATCACTGTGTGGCTGCCGTTCTCGATCAACATCGCGCCCACGCTGAACATCCCGTCGATGACCATCGGTTCCGCCTGGCTCGGCTACGAATCGGCCTCCGGTCCGAGGCAACTGGTGATGCGGCCAAGCGACAGCAGTCTCTTCAAACGCAGCGGCTATCTGGAGCTGCAAACCAATCTGATCTTCTACTAGTGGCTGCCACGGGACAAGGCTGGAAATATTGGGTCGCCCGCACTTTTCAGGCGGCGCTGCTGGTCGTGGGCGCCGGCGCAGGCTGTGACCCCAGTTTCGGCCCGCCAAGCGGCAGCGGATCGTGGGCGCAGATTGTGGAAATCAGGATTCAGTTCGCCAACCACTATGCGGAGGTGGCTGCGACTTACTCGGGCACCAAGGGAGCGGCCGTTTTTTCGGCCAGCGATGCACCGGGCGCCCTGAACGACGTGCCCGAGACTTCGCCGGCAACCTACGGTCCAGTTGTTCCGACGCAAATCATCGTTCTGCCCCAGCGCGAAAACCTGTTTCCTGCAGCATGGGTATTCAGGGTTAAAGTCCAAGCCGGCGCGACGCTGATCATCGACGCGACATGCAACATTGACCTCAATAACGTGTATGGAGGTCCCACTGCCCATGTCGTCAAGGTGCTGGAAGGCACTACGCCGGCGTCGGCAACCTGCAATCCCGAGTCGGGCGGGGCGGTGCCGCCCATTCCGCCGCGCGACCTCGCCATTTTGGACTTTGCCATTCCGGGGCCGGTCATTCAGGGCAGTGTCGTGCCAATCCCGGTCCCGGTGTGGAACCGGGGCGGGATCATGGAGCTGTTCCAGTTGAACATCTCGGACGCGCCGCTGCTGGCCGGCGGCTCCGCCGGGTCTTTTGCACCGCTGTCACCGCAGACAGTCAGCACCCTTGCAATCGGAGAAACGAGGCTCGTCACATTCAACTGGAACACTGCCGGTGCCACGCCGGGCCGCCATCTGCTGCGCGCCGAGATCCCGCCCGTGAGCGGGGAAACAAGCACCGGCGACAACGTGATGACGCTGGACATTACCGTCGCACCGCCGCCGGTTCGCGACATTTCGGTAGAGGCAGTCACAGCGCCCACGCCGGTACTGGCGGACCAGAATCAGAGTATCGCAATCCAGCTCAAGAACAACGGCAATATCGCCGAAACAGTCACCGCAGGCGTGACCGATACGCCGCAGGGCGGCATGCCCGCAAACGTGGGCACGAGCGCAGCGACGGTGCTGTCAGCAAGCGGCAATGCCGGCGATGTGGTCACCGTGTACATTCCATGGACGCCTGCGATACCGCTGGGCACGCATGTCCTGACGGCGACCGTTCCGCTGCTGAGCGGCGAGACGGTGACTGCGAACAACACCAGGACAGCGAACGTCTCCGTGCAAATGCGCGATGTGCAAGCCCAGTCCGTGTCAGTGCCCGCCGCCGCGAATATCGGCGCCGTCGTGCCGGTCACCGTCACCGTGCGGAACAATGGCAGTGCATCCGAGAACGTAATCGTCACTCTGACCGCCCAGCCTCCCGGAAGCGGGCCCGCCCTTGCAGTGGGAACTCAGACCGTCACGGTTGGTGCGGGAGCGAGTGAGGTACCGACGTTCAACTGGGACACCCGCTGCCAGGCGCCTGCCGGTAACTGGGTGCTGAGTGCGCAGCTTTCGGTTCCCGTCGATACCGTGCCCGGCAATAACAGCGTTGCAAGCGGCCCCATCGCGTTGGCCGTTGACCGCGAACTGAGCATCGCATTCGTGAATCCGCCTGCCTCAGGGGCGCAGGGAATGGCCCAGCAGTTCGTCGTGGCGCTGACCAACGGGGCGAGTGTGTCCGAGTCGGCCATCGACGTCACTTTCAGCTCGGTGCGTCAGGGCGGCGGCAATCCCGGGGTGACGCAAAGAGATCCGCGCCTGCCGGTGAATCTCGCCTGCGGTGAGCGCAAGGAGCTTATTTTCACCTGGATTCCGCCATCGACCCTGAACGGAAACTTCAATCTGACCGCAACCGTCGCGACTGCCGTTCCAGGCGACAGTCCGGCGGACAATACCGCGACCATCACCGTCAATGTGCCGTAGGCCGGGGAGGCCGCCGGCGGGTTACTCGACCTTGGCCTTGGCGCGCAGATCGGCAATTATTTTCTGTACGTTCTCGCGCTGGACGAGTTGCTGCACTTGGGGTT
>JANNUE010000003.1:0-17753 GCA_031394895.1 Betaproteobacteria bacterium | reverse complement strand
CGCAGCATGCGCATTGGTGACAACGTGCGGGTTGATAACTTTGAGGGCATCATCACCGAGATCAATGCCCGCTACATGTGATCCGCTCGCTCGGCGGGCGCGAATCGATTGTGCCCAATGAAATGTTGATCAGCAGCCGGGTAGAAAACCTGACGCTGGCCGATGCGCATCTGTGGCAGTCCACTGTGGTCTCGGTCGGCTACGACAGCGACATGGAACTGGTGCAGCGCCTGCTGCAACAGGCGGCGCTGAACCAGTCACGGGTGCTGCGCGAGCCGGCGCCGGCGGCGCACCTGTCGGCGTTTGGCAGTGACGGGCTGGAGATGACGCTCGGCTACTGGATCAGCGACCCGGAAAACGGCAGCCTGAACCTGAAGTCGGCAATCAACCTCGAGATTCTCAGGGCCTTGCGCGAGAACCAGATCGAGATACCTTTTCCGCAACGCGTGCTGCATCGCCAAGCCGGTTGAGCGGCCCCTGATACCAAATCGCCTTCGAAGGACAAGAATTGCGGTGACGGCATTGGCAGGCCAGCGTTGGCACGCTGCGCAGCTTGGGTGGGCGACACGTGTCTCGTGTCCTGCGCGACGCTGCCGTGGGCACGCCGGCGAGCTTGGGTGAGCGACTCCGCGAATGTTCTCCGCACCGGGCTGCGCCCGGCGCTCCTCCCATATTGCGCTGCGTCGCCCACCCAAACTCACTGGCTGCGGGCACTACTGGCGCGCAAATCGTCATCATGCCACCACGTTCGCAGCACTCCGGTGCGGCGCGTAGGTCGGATTAGCGCAGCGTAATCCGACATGATCGCGCTGATTGTCGGCTTACGCCCTTGCGGCTAAGCCGACCTACAAGCTTGTTGGCGCTCCGCCGCAAACCATCAATGCAGGAGCAATTCGGTGCGGCGCTCAGTGCAGCGTGGACTTGGGGTTTTGCCAAATCAGTGCAGCCTAAGACCTGGGAATTCATGGGTTGCCGCGCTTCGCTCGCAACGACGAATCTTTTGCTGTCATTGCGAGGAACGTAGTGACGCGTCAATCCAGGAAGTCCGGGGCCATGGGTTGCCGCGCTTCGCTCGCAACGACGAATCTTTTGCTGTCATTGCGAGGAACGTAGTGACGCGGCAATCCAGGAAGTCTGGGGCCATGGCGCGGAACTGAGTGCCGTGCCGGAGTGCTCCGGGGCACAGCGAACGTGTTCCGGGCTACAGCCGGAATGCGCTGGACCGCAGCTGGAGCGCTCCGGGTTACAGCACGGAGCGCTCCCGCCCACACAGCGCCCGCTATCTGAATCTTTGAACGCCAAGCCGTATGAAAAGCCTGATTTATGCAGGTATAATTTTAAAAAAGCACGGTCGTTCTATTTTGTTTCATTGGCTGTTTGTCGTGTGCACGACTGGTCTGGCTAGCGACACAGCATAGAATCGAACCAGTTGACGTGCACGTCAATCAGCTAAACGCAAGCCTCAAGTTAGCCACACAAATTTTTAACCATCTGGAGTCCAACCCATGAAAGTCCTGGTCGCTGTCAAACGCGTGGTGGACTACAACGTGAAGGTCCGAGTCAAATCGGACCAAAGCGGTGTAGATATTGCCAACGTCAAAATGAGCATGAACCCCTTTGACGAGATCGCCATTGAAGAAGCGGTGCGCCTGCGGGAAAAGGGCATCGCCACTGAAGTCATCGCCGTCTCGTGCGGTGTTACGCAGTGCCAGGAAACCCTGCGCACCGCGATGGCGATTGGCGCCGACCGCGCGATCCTGGTCGAAACCACGGCCGAACTGCAGCCGCTGGCTGTCGCCAAGCTGCTCAAGGCGCTGGTGGACAAGGAACAGCCGGGCCTGGTGATCCTGGGCAAACAGGCGATTGACGACGACTGCAACCAGACCGGCCAGATGCTCGCCGCGCTGGCCGATCTGCCGCAGGCCACCTTTGCCAGCAAGCTCGAAGCGGCGGATGGCAAACTGCTGGTCACGCGTGAAGTCGATGGCGGGGCGGAAACCCTGTCGGTCAGCCTGCCGGCCGTGGTCACTGCGGATTTGCGCCTGAACGAGCCGCGCTATGTGACACTGCCCAACATCATGAAGGCCAAGAAGAAGCAGCTCGACATCTACAAGCCGGAAGACCTCGGCGTCGATGTCACGTCGCGCATCAAGACCCTCAAAGTCACCGAGCCGCCCAAGCGCAGCGCCGGTATCAAGGTGCCAGATGTCGCCACGCTGGTGGCCAAACTCAAGAATGAAGCGAAGGTGATCTAAATGACAGTTCTCGTAATAGCCGAACACTACAACGCCTCGATCAGGGGCGCAACCCTTAATACCGTCACCGCTGCCAGCCAATGTGGCGGCGATGTGCACGTGCTGGTCGCTGGCTTCAACGCCGGCGCCGCAGCGGCAGCGGCCGCGCAGATTGCCGGTGTAGCCAAAGTGCTGCACGCCGACGCTGCCGGTCTGCAACACGGCCTGGCGGAAAACATGACGGCGCAGATTCTGGCGCTGGCGTCGAGCTACAGCCACATCCTGTTTGCCGCCACGGCGTCGGGCAAGAACATGGCGCCGCGCGTCGCCGCCAAGCTCGATGTCGGCCAGATCTCGGACATCACCAAGATAGACAGTCCCGACACCTTTGAGCGCCCGATCTACGCCGGCAATGCAGTGGCCACGGTGCAAAGCAGTGACAGCATCAAGGTCATCACCGTGCGCAGCACCGGCTTTGACGCCGCCAGCAGCAGTGGCGGCTCGGCCAGCGTGGAAAGCGTGGCGGCGCTGGCCGACACTGGCAAGGCCAGCTTTGTTGGCAGCGAAATCGCCAAGAACGACCGGCCCGAACTGACCGCGGCCAAGGTCATAGTCGCTGGCGGGCGGGCACTGGGCTCGGCCGAGAAGTTCAACGACATGCTGACGCCGCTGGCCGACAAACTCGGTGCCGCCATCGGTGCCAGCCGCGCGGCTGTCGATGCCGGTTACGCGCCGAACGACTGGCAGATTGGCCAGACCGGCAAGATCGTTGCGCCGCAACTCTATATTGCCGTCGGCATCAGCGGCGCGATCCAGCACCTGGCCGGCATGAAGGACTCCAAAGTGATCGTCGCGATCAACAAGGACCCGGAAGCGCCGATCTTCTCGGTCGCTGACTACGCCCTAGAAGCCGACCTGTTTGCGGCTGTGCCGGAACTGACCGCCGCGTTGTAAGGCGGGCCACAAAGGGGCATCGCTTGCGATGCCCTTTTTTCTATCCTGTGGGCGTGTGCCCTTTTTCCCCCAACCATCCGGAGACTCAACATGAGCTACGTCGCCCCTCTCAAAGACATGTTGTTCAACATCAAGCACCTGGCCGACATCGAGGCCATCGCCAAGTTGCCGGGTTTTGAGGACGCCGGTTTTGACACGGCCCAAGCCGTATTGGAGGAAGCCGCCAAGTTCAATGAGGGCGTGCTCGCGCCGCTGAACTGGGAGGGCGACAAGAACCCGACCAGTTGGAGCGATGGTGAGGTCACCGCGACGCCAGGATTCAAGCAAGCTTTTACCCAATTCACCGAAGCCGGCTGGCAGGGCCTGCAACATCCAGTCGATTTTGGTGGGCAGGGCCTGCCCAAGACCATCGGCGCGTCCTGCGGTGAAATGCAAAACTCGGCCAACATGAGTTTTGCGCTGTGTCCGCTGTTGACCGACGGCGCCATCGAAGCGCTGCTGACGGCCGGCTCCGACGAGCTAAAAGCCATCTATCTGGAAAAGCTGGTCAGCGGCGAATGGACCGGCACCATGAATCTGACCGAGCCGCAAGCCGGCAGCGACCTGGCCGCCGTGCGCACGCGCGCCGAGCCGCAGCCTGATGGTTCGTTCAAGGTGTTCGGCACCAAGATTTTCATCACCTGGGGTGAGCACGACATGGCCGACAACATCGTCCATCTGGTGCTGGCACGCGTCAGCGGCGCACCCGAAGGCGTCAAGGGCATCAGCCTGTTTGTCGTGCCCAAATTCATGGTCAACAAGGATGGCACCCTGGGCGCGCGCAACGATGTGCATTGCGTCAGCATCGAGCACAAGATGGGCATCAAGGCCAGCCCGACGGCGGTGCTGCAGTTTGGTGACCATGGAGGTGCCGTGGGCTATCTGGTGGGCCAGGAAAACCGCGGCCTCGAATACATGTTCATCATGATGAACGCGGCCCGCTTTGGCGTGGGCGTTCAGGGCATTGCGATTGCCGAACGCGCCTATCAGGCCGCTGCTGCTTTCGCCAAGGAGCGCGTGCAAAGCCGCCCGGTCGATGGCTCGATCATGGCCAGCGCACCCATCATCCATCACCCGGATGTGAAGCGCATGCTGATGACGATGCGCGCCTACACCGAAGGCTGCCGCGCGCTGGCCACGGTGGCTGCGGCGGCGTTTGACGCGGCGCACCATCACCCGGACCTGGATACGCGCAAGCAAAACCAACTGTTCTATGAATACATGGTGCCGCTGATCAAGGGCTACAGCACCGAGATGAGTCTGGAGGTCACATCGCTGGGCGTGCAGGTGCACGGCGGCATGGGCTACATCGAGGAAACCGGTTGCGCGCAGTATTACCGCGACGCCAAGATTCTCACGATCTACGAGGGCACAACGGCGATCCAGGCTAATGACCTGGTCGGGCGCAAGACCTCGCGCGATGGCGGCCAGACCGCCAAGGCATTGGCGGCGCAGATTGAGGGCACCGAAAGCCAGCTGCTCAAGAGCGGCAGCGCCGACGCGCTGGCCGTGGCCAAGCGTCTCAAGGCGGCGCGCGAGGCGTTCATTGACGTGGTGAACTTTGTCGCCGGCAACACCAAGGCCAGCCCGAACGCGGTCTTTGCCGGCAGCGTGCCGTATCTGATGCTGGCCGGCAATCTGATGGCTGGCTGGCAACTGGCGCGCGCGCTGTTGGTGGCGCAGGAGCAATTGGCGCTGGGAGTCGATGCTGCGTTCATGCAGGCCAAGATCATTACCGCGCGCTTTTATGCCGACCATCTGCTTACCAAGGCGCCGGGCATGCGCGACTCGATTGTGGAAGGCGCGGAGTGCGTCACCGCGATGGCGCTCGATGCATTCTGATTGACAGAGCCTATGTCCAAGCTACCGGCGCCGCTGAACAATTTGCCGTTTCCCGTCATCGGTGCGCCGCTGTTCATCATCAGCACGCCCAAGCTGGTGATTGCGCAGTGCATTGCCGGCGTCGTCGGGTCCATGCCGGCGCTCAATGCGCGACCGGCCGAGCAGCTTGAGCAGTGGCTAATCGAAATCACCGAGGCACTGGCAGCCTACAACAAACAGCATCCGGACCAACCCGCCGCGCCCTATGCCATTAACCAGATCGTGCACAAGAGCAACGAGCGCCTCGACCACGACATGGCGATGTGCGTCAAGTACCGGGTGCCGATCATCATCACCAGCCTGGGCGCACGCGAGGACATCAACGCGGCGGCCCACTCCTATGGCGGCGTCGTGCTGCATGACATCATCAACAACCGGCACGCGCACAAGGCGATCGAGAAGGGCGCCGACGGCCTGATTGCAGTGGCCGCAGGCGCTGGCGGCCACGCCGGTGTCAAGAGCCCGTTTGCTTTGATCCAGGAAATACGCCAGTGGTTCGACGGTCCGCTGGCCTTGAGCGGTGCCATTTCCACCGGCGACGCGGTGCTGGCGGCGCAGGCCATGGGCGCCGACTTTGCCTACATCGGGTCAGCCTTTATTGCGACTGAGGAAGCGCGCGCCGCGCAAGCTTACAAGCAGGCGATTGTCGATAGCAATTCGGACGACATTGTTTATAGCAACCTGTTCACCGGTGTGCACGGAAACTACCTGGCGCCCAGCATCCGCAACGCCGGCCTCGACCCGGAGCACCTGCCCGAGAGCGACCCGAGCAAGATGAACTTCGGCGGCGACAAGACCAAGGCCTGGAAAGACATCTGGGGTTGCGGCCAGGGTATTGGCGCCGTCAGCCAGATTCAAAGCACGGCCGACTATGTGGCCCAGCTCAAGCGCGAGTACGCGCAAGCCATGCAACAACTGCTGGCGCATGGTTACTGATGAGGCACAGGCGTTCGGGCAAGCATTGGCCCGCAACGCGAACCAGGGGAGTGAACGAACATGACAGCAACCCACGTAATGCATCGCCAGTTGACCAGCACGCCCGCAGTGGCGGTGAGCGGCAGCGGTGCCTGGCTGCTTGATGCGAGCGGCAAGCGCTACCTCGATGCCTGCGGCGGTGCCGCAGTGTCTTGCCTCGGCCATGGGCACCCCGATGTGCGCGCCGCCATGCACGCGCAGATTGACCAACTGGCCTATGCTCATACCAGTTTTTTTACTACCACAGTGGCCGAGGAACTGGCTGATCAACTTATTCGCACCGCGCCTTCGGGCACCAGTCATGTGTATTTTGTGAGCGGAGGCTCCGAGGCCATGGAGGCCGCGATGAAGATGGCACGACAGTTTTTTGTCGAGACCGGCCAGCCTCAGCGTACCCACTTCATTGCCCGCCGGCAGAGCTACCACGGCAACACCCTGGGGGCGCTGGCGGTCGGCGGCAATCAGTGGCGGCGCGCGCCGTTTGCCCCGATCCTGATCAATGCCACCCATGTTTCACCGTGCTACCCCTACCGCGAGCAACTGGCTGGCGAAACGCCCGGCCAGTATGGCGTGCGACTGGCGCAGGAACTCGACACCACGATCAGGCGGCTGGGCACGGACAAGGTGATTGCGTTTGTTGTCGAGACCGTGGGCGGGGCTACGGCCGGCGTGCTGGTTCCGGTGCCCGGTTATCTGCAGGCGGTGCGCCAGGTTTGCGACAAGTACGGCGTGCTGCTGATCCTGGACGAAGTGATGTGCGGCATGGGTCGCACCGGCACGCTGCACGCCTGTGAGCAGGACGGCGTGGTACCCGACATCATGGCCATTGCCAAAGGTTTGGGCGGTGGCTACCAGCCGATTGGCGCCGTGCTGGTGCAGCGCAAAATTGTCGAAGCGATGTCGTCAGGCAGCGGCTTTTTCCAGCACGGCCATACCTACCTCGGCCATGCCGTTGCCTGCGCGGCGGCGCTGGCAGTGCAAAAAGTCATAGCGCGCGATGGCCTGCTGGAGCGGGTGCGCGACAGCGGGGCGCGACTGCAAGGCCTGTTGAGCGCCGCCTTCGCAACGCACCCCCACATTGGCGACGTGCGTGGCCGTGGCCTGTTCTGGGGGATAGAGTTGGTACAAGACCGCGTCACCAAGGAGCCGTTCGACCCCGCCCTCAAGCTGCATGCGCGCATCAAGAAGGAGGCGCTGTCGCGCGGTCTGATGGTTTACCCGATGGGCGGAACGGTCGATGGCCACCTCGGCGACCATATACTACTGGCTCCGCCCTATATTTGCAGCGAAGCCGAACTGGAACTGATTGTTGAACGGCTTGACGGCGCTGTGGAGGCTGCCCTTTCATCCATTTGATCGACTGATTTTTAACCAGGAGTAATGCAATGAGCAAGAAACCGTTTTTTGGCGTGCTGACCGCGGCCGCCGTGTTGTGCGCAACGCTTGCCAGCGCGCCGGCCATGGCGCAGCAGAAGTTCGTCACCATCGGTACTGGTGGCGTCACCGGTGTGTACTATGCCGCTGGCGGCGCCATCTGCCGTCTGGTCAACAAGGACCGCGCCAAGCACGGTATCCGATGCTCGGTCGAGTCCACTGGCGGCTCGGTCTTCAACGTCAACACGATCAAGGCCGGTGAACTTGATCTGGGCTTCTCTCAGTCGGACGTGCAGTACAACGCCAGCAAGGGCCTGGGCCAGTTCAAGGACGCCGGCCCCTGGGCCGATCAGCGCGCCGTGTTCTCGGTGCATCCGGAACCGTTCACAGTGGTGGCACGCAAGGAAGGCAACATCAAGGCCTTCACCGACTTCAAGGGCAAGCGATTCAACGTTGGCAACCCGGGCTCGGGCACGCGCGCGTCGATGGAAGAGCTGATGGCGGCGATGGGCTGGAAGATGGGCGAGTTCTCGCTCGCGTCTGAACTCAAGGCTGACGAGCACGGCTCGGCATTGTGCGACGGCAAGATCGACGGCTTCTTCTATGGCGTCGGTCACCCCAGCGCCAATATCCAGGATCCAACCACCAGTTGCGGCGCCAAGCTGGTGTCGATCAGCGGCCCTGCGGTGGACAAGCTGCTGGCCGACAAACCCTACTACGCCAAAGCCGTGATCCCGGGCGGGCTGTACCCGAACAACCCGGACCCCACCACCACCTATGGCGTGCTGGCAACCGTGGTCGCGTCGGCCAAGACCCCGCCCGAGACCGTGTACCAGGTGGTGAAGGCAGTATTCGACAACTTCGAGGAATTCAAGAAGCTGCACCCGGCGCTGGCCCACCTGAAGCCCGAGAATATGGTCGTTGACGGTCTGTCGGCGCCTGTGCATGAAGGTGCAGCGCGTTACTACAAAGAAAAAGGCTGGATCAAGTAAGCCACCGTGCCAACGCGACAAGGGCGAAGCGGGTTTCGCCCTTTTTTGTACCCGTAAATATGATGAGGAGCAGGCATGGCGTCTGATATCGAGAAAGCCCCGGCAGCGCTGCAGGAACTGGTTGCCCAAGTTGACACCGGCGCGCGCAAACCGGCGGGGGCGACGGCCAGCGTCATCTTCGGCACGGCACTGGCATGGGCGCTGTTCCAGTTCTGGTATGCGTCACCGCTGCCTTTCCTGCTGCGTTTTGGCGTGCTCAACGACACCGAAGCACGCGCCGTGCACCTGGCCTTTGCGATGTTCCTGGCTTTTCTCGCCTGGCCTGCATCAAGTCGGTCGCCGCGCGACCGCGTGCCGCTGCTTGACTGGGTCCTGGCGCTGACTGGGGCGTTTGCCGGCGCCTACCTGCTGCTGTTTTATGCGCAACTGGCAGTGCGACCGGGCCAACCGACTCTGTTCGACGTGGTGACGGCGACGGTCGGTATTGTGCTGCTGCTGGAAGCCACGCGGCGCTCGGTCGGCTGGCCGATGGCGGTGCTGGCGCTGCTGTTCATCGGATATGCCATGGGCGGGCGCTACATGCCCGAACTGCTGCAACACAAGGGCGCATCACTGAATCGCCTGATTTCTCATTTGTGGTTGACCACCGAGGGCGTTTACGGCATTGCGCTCGGTGTTTCGACCGGAGCCATTTTTGTTTATGTGCTGTTTGGCACCTTGCTGGACCGGGCCGGTGGCGGCAACTACATGATGCAGGTGAGCTTCGCGGCACTCGGGCACCTGCGCGGCGGCCCGGCCAAGGTGGCCGTGGTGTCGTCGGCCCTGAACGGCATGATCTCGGGCTCGTCGGTGTCGAACGTGGTGTCTGGCGGGATCTTCACCATCCCGCTGATGAAGAAGGCCGGCTATGGCGGGGTGAAGGCTGGCGCCATTGAGACCATGTCGTCGGTCAACGGTCAGATCATGCCGCCAGTGATGGGCGCCGCCGCTTTCCTGATGGTCGAGTATGTTGGCATTCCGTACTCCGATGTTGTCAAGCACGCACTGCTGCCGGCCGTGCTGTCTTACATTGGCCTGTTCTACATTGTCCACCTGGAGGCGGTGAAGCTGGGCATGAACCCGATGGTGACGCGCGCGCCCCGAACCTGGCGTACCGGTACCCTGGCCTGGGGGCTGGGCCTGTCCGGCAGCATCGTCGTGGTGGCGCTGCTGTACTACCTGTTCGAAGCCGCCAAGATGCTGCTCGGCGCTGACGCGCCGTATGCGATTGGCCTGGCGGTGCTGCTGTTGTACGTGTACTCGGTGCGCCAGGTGGCACTCAGCCCCGATCTGGAGCAGGACATTGACGTGGACAACCCCAGACCGTTGGCAACCTGGCCAACGGTGAAGGCGGGCCTGCATTTTCTGCTGCCGGTCGGCACGCTGATCTGGTGCCTGATGGTCGAAGAGCTCTCGCCCTCGCTGTCGGCGTTCTGGGCGATTTTCGTGCTGATCGTGTTGATGGTGACCCAGCATCCGCTGATCGCCTTGTTTCGCAAAATGCCCGTCGCTGGCCTGTGGCTGCGGGGCTGGCGCGAGGTCGTCGGCGGCTTTCATGACGGTTCGCGCAACATGATCGGCATCGGTATTGCCACGGCCACGGCCGGTATCATCGTCGGCGGCATCACGCTCACCGGCCTGGGCCTGCGGATGACCGAGTTCGTCGAGTTCGTGTCGCACGGCAACGTGGTCGCCATGCTGCTGTTCATCGCCTTCGTCTGCCTGGTGCTTGGCATGGGCGTGCCGACCACCGCCAATTACGTGCTGGTCGCCACACTGATGGCGCCGGTGGTGGTGGAGCTTGGTGCGCAGTCCGGACTCATCATCCCGCTGATCGCGGTCCACTTGTTCGTCTTCTACTACGGCATCATGGGAGATATCACGCCACCGGTGGGGCTGGCGACTTTCGCCGCAGCTGCTATCTCCGGTGAGGACGCGATCCAGACCGGCATCCAGGGCTCGCTCTACGCGCTGCGCACCGTGATCCTGCCTTTCATCTGGATCTTCAATCCGCAACTCCTGCTGATTGGTGTGCACAGCACCGCCGAACTGCTGCGGGTGGTGGTGGCTAGCACTATCGCAATGCTCGTATTCGCTTCCTTGACCATGGGATGGTTGCGCATCAAGACGCGCTGGTGGGAGGCGCTGGTGCTGTCACTTGCCGTGGCGCTGCTGTTTCGGCCGGATTTCTTCATGGATCGCATCACACCCGAGTATCGGGAAGTGCCGGCAGCGCAGATCTTCGACATTGCGAAGGCCGCCGGAACCGACGAGTCCATCGTCATGCTCATCAAGGGCACGACGCTGGAGGGGGACGACGTCACCAAGACGGTGGCCGTGCAACTTGGCGCCAACGGCGATGACGGGCGCAAGCGCTTGACCGACGCCGGACTGCAATTGGTGCCGCTGGGCCAACAGGTGCAAATTGGCGCCGTGAAGTTCGGTTCGCGCGCCAGGAAGGGCGGCGTAGAGCAGGGCTGGGCCGTGCAAGCTCTGAAGGTGCCCACCGACCGGCCGACACCGCACTGGTTCTATCTGTTGGCGCTGGCGTTGATCGGACTGGTCTGGTTCACGCAGGGTCTGCGCATGCGCGCGGGCGATGCTGGTACAGCGCACAGGCCTGGCGGTACTGCCCCCCGTTGAGAGCGCGGTGCGTGAGCTGCGCCCCGCCTCGGCGGGTAGCGCACTGTCCTGCTGCCTTAAGGCCGCGCACTCACCGCTGCGCTGCTCAAGGCGGCGCCATCGGGCTCGCTGGCTGCGGTGGGAAGCAGTGCCGTCGTGCTGCGAACCCGCTGCGACAGTTCGCGTGCAATGTTGCGTGTGATCTTCCACACCGCGCCGGGGTGCTGATCGAGCAGCGTTGCCATGCCCTGGTTGTCCAGCAGCAGGGCACGCACACGGGCATCAGCGGTGGCTGTGGCGGAGCGGACGTGCCCGTCGATAAAGCCCATTTCACCAAGAAATTGCCCCGGTCCGTAGGTCGCAAGGCGCGACGACTCGCCGCTCTTGCCGGACAGGATGCTGACCTGGCCCTGCTCGATCAACCATACTCCGTCGGCCGGCGTGTCTTTATGGAAAAGGGCCTGGCCTGCGCCCACCTCGCGTGCGTGACCTAATAACAGTACGGCGCTGATTTCCTGCGGCGTCAGGTCAGCGAGCAAGCGGTTATTCTCCAGCGGACTCGCCAAGGCAGGAGTTGTCATGCGGGCCACATCGATCAGGACCAGGTCCTCGCAGGACTCCAGGCCGTAGTCCGCATCCAGCGCGTGGCTGATGTCTGCCACATCCTTCAGGCTGTGACGCAGTGCCAGTGAGCGCGTCGCTTGAAGACCACTCAATACCACTTTAAGGTCGCGCCCGGACAGCTCCCTAATCAGCCAGTCCAGCGCCTCGATGCCACTCGGGTCCACATCCTGCACCTGGCTCACATCGAGCAGAACCGCCACCGCATCGGGGTGCAGTTCATCGAGCAATTGCATCAGGCGCGTACTGTTGCCAAAGAACAGGTGTCCGGTGAGTTTCAGGATGCCGACAGCGTGCGGAAGTTGGGTCAGCGCATCGGCCTCGGCCGGACTCCTGACGCGACGTGACCGGTTGTGATCAAGATAAGTCCAGTGCGCCGACAGGTTGTCCGACACGCGTCGCAGCACCACCAGGCAGGACAGGCCTATGCCCAGAAAACAGGCCCAGATCAGGTTGCCCAGAAAACCTGCCAGCGTGATCGCCAGCGTGATCCAGAAACCCAGGTCCTGCGACTCCGGGGCACGCAGCTTGCGCGTCATCAGCATGGTTTTCAGTCGGCGAACAAACGGCGGATTGGCCAGCACAGCGGCCTGCACCAACAGCAGCCCGGCCATCAGCCCGGTCGGCATCGCCATCAGCCACTGGCCCATGCTCAGCAGCAAAGCGGCCGTCACCGCCACACAGGTTGCCGCTGCCAGCTTGCCGCGACCGCCTGCCTGCCAATTTGCCACGCTATAAACCGTGCTGCCGGTGTAGGGCAGGCCACCCAGCACGGAGCTGATCAGGTTGGCACCACCCAGGGCCAACAACTCGCGGTTGGGCTCGGTACGCACACCAAAACGGGTTTGCATCACACCGGCAGCGGTGAAATTTTCAAGAATCATCACCAGCGCCAACGTGAACGCGCCCGGCAACCCTATCATCAGCAAGCGCCCCGGTGCCTGAGCCAACAGGTCCGGCCATAACAGCAGCGAGATCCAGGTCCACCAGGCGGCGGTATCGGGCAACGGTGGCCGCACCATTGCCGGCTCCAACAGGGTCGCCAGCGCAAGCCCGGCGAACATCGCGATGATCACCGTCGGCACGACCGCCAGACGCCTCACGCGTGCCTGTAATATGGGCCACAAGGCATAGACGACGATCATGCAGCCGGCGGTAACGGCTGCCACCCAACTGTGGTGGACCACCTGCTTGACGGCCAGCCAGACCAGCAACAAGGCTGTGCCGTTGCTGATGCCGGCGGTCACCGGCGTTGGAATCATTTTCAGAATATTGCCCAACTTCAACCACCCGGCCAGCAGTACCAGCATACTGGCGGCCAGAAACATCAGGCTGCCTGCGGCCAGCCCGACGCGAAGCTGCGCGATGCTCAGTCCGACGCCGTGCCCATCGGCCGTCAGTGCCGTGTTCTCCAGACAGACTTGGAGCACCAGGCCGACATAGGTGGCCAAAGATGCGGCGCGTGGTCCCTGCACAATGGCCGGGGCGCCGCCGAACAGCAGGCGTAGCAGTGGCGCCAGGATGGCAACAATCATGGTGGCCCACAATGCGGCTGCCAGCGATATGGCACCGAACAGGCCAACAAAAAGAAGCGTCGGAACCATGACGTTGGTGACGCCCTGCAACGCCGCCACTGCTCCGCCCCGGAGTTCCGGGCGCGCATCTCCGACTGATGTGTGACTTGCCAACTGACGCTCCCTGGGCTACCAACCAAGCTTGAGAATGCGGACAACCGCGTCGCGCATTCGGCGCTCAGTTTACCTGTTGCACTGAGAGGGCAGGGTACCGCAGCGGCATGACCATGATCTGGGCCGTTTCGCACAGGTGCCAGACGCCGGCGAATACCGGAACCAGGGCCAATACCAGAGCCGCCCTTGCGGCCCAGCTACTTGCGCAACAGCCTCTTCATAGCCCGTCAACAGGGCCAGGTCGAGCCGTGTTCCGGCAGCGTGGCGCGCCAGCCCAGATCGCGCTTGATGCGCTGGCGCAGTTCATCAGCGGCCGCCAGTTCGCCATGCACCACATAGACCTGGTCCGGCGCCTGACGCATGCTGCGCAACCAGTCCAGCAACTGATTGGCGTCGGCATGTGCCGAGGCTGATTGCAATTGCACGACTTCGGCGTTGATCTCCACATCGCGGCCGTAGATGCGCACCGTTCTGGCGCCGCTGGCGATGGTGGCGCCGCGGGTGCCGGGCGCCTGATAGCCGGTCAGAATGATCATGTTGCGATGGTTGCCGCCGTAGTGGGCCAGATGCTGCAGCACGCGCCCGCCGGTGGCCATGCCGCTGGCCGCCAGAATCACCATCGGGCCGTGCCGGCTGGCCAGCGCGCGCGACTCATCCAGGCTGTTGATCATGGTCGCCGAGTGGGTCAGGGCCTGTGTGTCGGCCCGGCTCAGCCGATGGTCCTGGCGGTGATGTTCAAACAGCTCGGTGGTATGCACTGCCATCGGGCTGTCCAGAAAGACCGGCAGCGAATTGGGAATGGTGCCGCGTAGTTTGAGCAGGTGAATGGCTTGCAGCACGGCCTGCGCGCGCCCGACCGCAAACACCGGCATGACGGCCACGCCACCCCGTTTGGCCAGGCGTTGCAGGGCTGGCTCCAGCTCGCTCAGCACGTCTTGCAGCGGGTGCTGACGGTTGCCGTAGGTGGATTCGATCAACACCGTGTCGGCCGCCGGCGCCGGGGCGGGCGGATTCATGATCAGGTCATCCGGGCGACCCAGGTCGCCGGAGAACAAAATGCGTCGGCCGGCGACTTCGAGCAGCACGCTGGCGGCGCCGAGGATGTGCCCGGCCGGGGAGAAGGTCGCGCGCCAACCGGGCAGCGGCTGAAATGCGGTGCCGAACTCTTGCGCCTTGATCAACGCCAGACAGTTGAGCGCGTCTTGCCGCGTGTACAGGGGCAGCGCCGGTGCGTGTTTGGACACGCCGTGCCGGTTGGCAAACTCGGCGTCTTCTTCCTGAATGTGGCCGCTGTCGGGCAACAGGATGCGGCACAGATCGCGCGTGCCGCCGGTGGCATAAACGTGCCCGGCGAAACCTTGCTTGGCCAGCAGCGGCAAATAGCCGCTGTGGTCGAGGTGCGCATGCGTCAGCAACACGGCGCCAATCTGATCCGGCGCCACCGGCAACGGCGACCAGTTGCGCAGGCGCAGCAACTTGTAGCCCTGAAACAGGCCGCAATCGACCAGCAGCGCTTCGTCGCCGTGGCGCACCAGGTACTTGGAGCCGGTGACGGTGCCGCTGCCGCCGAGGAAAGTGATGTTGACGCTCATGTGGACGCTCCCTCTTGCTTTTGTGCCAAAGCGTCACTATGCACAAAAAAATGCCGCGAAGCCATCTCTATTCTTCGCGGCATATCCGATAACCCCGTTATCAGGAACTCAGGTGATCTGTATCAACTGAAAAAACTCTTCAAGCGGTTGGTCCAACTCTCGCCACTGGGCAGGTGCTTGTTGCCGCCTTTCTTCAGCGATTCGTCAAGCTCACGCAGCAGCTTGCGCTGATGTTCGCTGAGCTTGACCGGCGTCTCGACGGTGATATGACAGTAAAGGTCGCCCGGATAACTGGAGCGCACGCCCTTGATTCCTTTGCCACGCAGACGGAATTGTTTGCCGGTTTGCGTGCCTTCGGGGATATCGATGGCGGCCTTGCCGGCCAGCGTCGGAACATCAATTTCGCCACCGAGTGCCGCAGTGATGATGCTGATCGGCACCGAGCAGTGAATGTCGTCACCATCGCGCTCGAAGATGTCGTGCTTCTTGAGCCGAATCTCGATATACAAGTCGCCAGGCGGGCCACCATTGGTGCCGGGTTCGCCGTTGCCGGCGCTGCGAATGCGCATGCCGCCATCGATGCCGCCGGGGATTTTGACCTCCAGCGTTTTCTGTTTCTTGATCTTGCCCTGGCCGTGACACGCAATGCACGGGTCCGGGATCACCTTGCCGGCGCCGCGGCAGGTGGGGCAGGTCTGCTGCACGCTGAAAAAGCCCTGGCGCATCTGCACCGCGCCGGCGCCATTGCAGGTGCTGCAGGTCTTGGCCTGGGTGCCGGGTTTGGCGCCGCTGCCGTGGCAGGCGTCGCAGGCCTCCCAGCTCGGAATGCGGATCTGGGCGTCCTTGCCGTGTGCCGCTTCTTCCAGCGTCACTTCCATCGCGTAGCTCAGATCGGCACCACGAAAAACCTGGCGTCCACCGCCGGCGCGCCCGCGCTGCTGGCCAAACATGTCGCCAAAAATATCGCCGAAGGCTTCGGCAAATCCGCCATAGGCTTCGCCGCCGTGACCGCCGCGCATGTTCGGGTCAACACCGGCAAAACCATGCTGGTCGTAGGCCGCACGCTTTTGCGAGTCTGAGAGCATTTCGTAGGCTTCTTTCGACTCCTTGAATTTCTCTTCCGACACCTTGGACGTGTCACCCTGATTACGGTCCGGATGGTGCTTCATCGCATGCTTGCGATAAGCCTTCTTGATTTCTTCTTCCGACGCGTTTTTCGGAACGCCCAGAACTTCGTAGTAGTCTCTTTTAGCCATGGTCTTTCGGTGCCTGGTTACAACACAAACGCCGCGCTGACCTTGGTACAGTGGTCAGCGCGGCGCAAATAGCAATGCTTGGTGCTTGCTGCTTAACCTTTTTTCACTTCCTTCACTTCGGCATCAACCACATTGTCGTCAGCGGCCTGACCCGCACCCGCATGGGCGCCGCCATCACCGGCCGCGCCTGGGTTGCCGCCGACCGGCGCTTCGGCGGCCTGCTTGGCCTGCATGTCGGCGTACATCTTCTCACCGAGCTTCTGGCTGGCGGTCGTCAACGCGGCGCTCTTTTCATCAATCGCCGCCTTGTCGTCGCCCTGCAGCACGGCCTCAAGATCCTTCATGGCCGCTTCAATCTTTTCTTTCTCACCGGCGTCGAGTTTGTCGCCGTACTCGGCCAGGCTCTTCTTCACACTGTGCAGGCCGGCATCGGCCTGGTTGCGTGACTGCACCAGATCGAGCTTCTTCTTGTCGTCGGCGGCGTTGAGTTCGGCGTCTTTCACCATTTGCTGGATTTCAGCTTCGGTTAAGCCGGAATTGGCCTTGATCGTGATCTTGTTTTCCTTGCCGGTGCCCTTGTCCTTGGCGCCCACATGCAGAATGCCGTTGGCGTCGATATCAAACGACACTTCGATCTGCGGCGTGCCACGGGTGGCCGGCGGAATGCCTTCGAGGTTGAACTCGCCGAGCATCTTGTTGCCGGTGGCGATGTCGCGTTCGCCCTGGAACACCTTGATCGTGACGGCCGGCTGGTTGTCGTCGGCGGTCGAGAAGGTCTGGGCAAACTTGGTCGGGATCGTGGTGTTCTTCTTGATCATCTTGGTCATCACGCCGCCCAGCGTCTCAATGCCCAGCGACAGCGGCGTCACGTCGAGCAGCAGCACGTCCTTGCGGTCGCCCGACAAGACCTGACCCTGGATCGCAGCGCCCACCGCCACCGCTTCATCCGGGTTGACGTCCTTGCGCGGCTCCTTGCCAAACAATTCCTTGACCTTCTCCTGCACTTTGGGCATGCGCGTCATGCCGCCGACCAGGATCACGTCGTGAATGTCGGCGACGTTGACGCCGGCGTCCTTGATCGCAGTGCGGCACGGCGCCATCGTACGTTCGATCAGCTCATCGACCAGCGCTTCAAGCTTGGCGCGGCTGAGCTTGATGCTCAGGTGTTTCGGGCCGGACGCATCGGCCGTCACATACGGCAGGTTGATGTCGGTCTGGACGCTGCTGGAGAGTTCAATCTTGGCTTTCTCGGCGGCCTCTTTCAGGCGCTGAAGCGCCAGCACATCCTTGCCCAGATCGACGCCCTGGTCCTTCTTGAACTCGGCAATGATGAAGTCGATGATGCGCTGGTCGAAGTCCTCGCCGCCGAGGAAGGTGTCGCCGTTGGTGGACAGCACTTCAAACTGCTTTTCGCCATCGACATCGGCGATTTCAATAATCGAGATGTCGAAGGTACCGCCGCCGAGGTCAAACACGGCAATCTTGC
>JANNUE010000443.1:0-3979 GCA_031394895.1 Betaproteobacteria bacterium | reverse complement strand
GCTCAGTGCAGCGTGGACTTGGGGTTTTGCCAAATAAAGGGGGAGGCCGCAGGCCGGAGGACATTCGCGGAACTGAGTGCCGTGGCGGAGTGCTCCGGGTTACCGCCTGAGTGCTCCCGCACACACTGCGCCGCATGTCTGAATCTCTAAACACGAAACCGCTTCAGGCGTTTGCGGGATCACGGTTGTGCGCGGTACGCAGCAGATCAAGCACATAGTCTCCAATCGCCAATGCGCTGGTCAGACCCGGCGACTCGATGCCAAACAGATTGACCAGACCCGGCACACCGTGCTCGGCCGGACCCTGAATCAGGAAGTCGCGGGCGTCCTCACCCGGCGCGTGAATCTTCGGGCGGATACCGGCGTAACCGGCCACTAGCGCGCCATCTGGCAGCGCCGGCCAGTACTTGCGGACCTCGGCATAAAACGCGTCGCCGCGCTGCGGGTCCACCGACAGATCGTCAGGGTCGCCGACCCATTGCACATCCGGGCCAAACTTGGCCTGGCCGCCCAGGTCGAGCGTCAGGTGCACGCCGAGGCCGCCGGCCTGCGGCACCGGGTAGATCAGATGGGAAAACGGCGCGCGCCCGCTCAGCGTGAAGTAATTGCCCTTGGCAAAATAAGCCGTTGGCACATGGCCGGGCTGCAGGCCTTCGAAGCGCGCGGCCAGCGCCGGCGCCTGCAATCCGGCCGCATTGACGACGATACTGGCGCGCAAAGCGGTGCCATCCGCCATCGTCAGGCGGATGCCGGACGGGCTGCATTGGGCCAGTTGTAGCGGTGAATTCAGCACCACCATGCCAGCGGCGTTTTCCACATCACCCTGCAGCGCCAGCATCAGCGCGTGGCTGTCAACAATACCGGTGCTCGGTGAATACAGCGCCCCCTGGCAAACCAGCGCCGGCTCCAGTTGCTTCGCCTGCGCCGCGCTCATGTACTGCAGGTCATCGACACCATTGCGCGCAGCGCGCTGCACAATGGCCTGCAACTGCGGCAACTGCTCAGGCGCGGTCGCCACCAGCAGCTTGCCGCAGCGCCGGTGGTTGATGCCGCGCTCGGCGCAGTAGTCGTACAGCATGCGCTTGCCCTGCACGCACAGCTGCGCTTTCAGCGAACCGGCCGCATAGTAAATGCCGGCATGAATGACTTCGCTGTTGCGCGAGCTGATGCCGGTGCCGATCGCGCTCGCCGCCTCCAGCACCAGCACCTCGTGCCCATCCAGCGCCAGAGCGCGCGCCACCGCGAGGCCGACCACACCGGCGCCGATCACGACGCATTCAACCTGATCCATGTTTAAGTTTCTGTATCGTTTTAGTGGTCACAATTATCGCCATGAGCCCTGATGCGGTGCCTGGGCTGTAGTGGGCTCCGGAGTAAGATCAAAGTGCGGCTGCAAGGCCAGATGCCAACGAGCCAAGCCACTTACCAAGCACAAGGACACAATGAAATGACGAACGCCTTTATCCCCTACGGAGCCTACTGGTCCACGCCGTTTGCCAAATGGCAAGGCTCCATCGGCCATCTCAACAGCATCCGTCTGGCGGCCAACTGCGCGCGCACCATGCTCGACGCCAAGCGCATCGAGCGCTCGCACATTGACCTCGGCATCCTCGGCATCACCAATCCGCAACTTGGCGCCTTCTACGGTCTGCCGTGGCTGACCGGCATGATCGGCATCGACAGCGTGCCGGGCCCGACCGTGCAGCAGGCCTGCGCCACCAGCGCGCGTGCGCTGCAGATGGCGGCGCAGGAGGTGATGCTCGGCAGTGCGCGCTGTGCGTTGGTGGTTACCGCCGACCGCTGCTCGAACGGCCCCATCGTGCATTACCCGGACCCGACCGCGCCCGGCGGCAACGGCCACACCGAGAAGTGGGTGATGGACAATTTTGGCAACGACCCCTACGCCCGCAACGCGATGATAGACACCGCCGAGAACGTGGCGCGGCGCTTCGGCGTCGGCACCGCCGAGATGAACGAAGTGGTGCTGCAGCGCTATGCGCAGTACCAGGACGCGCTGGCCAACGATCGCGCGTTCCAGAAGCGCTACATGCAGGACGTGGCGATCACCGACGCCAACTTTCGCAAGCAGACCGGCACGCTGTCGGCCGACGAAGGCGTGTTCCCGACCACGGCGGATGGCTTGGCCAAACTCAAGCCGGTCAAGGCCGAGGGCAGCGTGACCTTCGGCAACCAGACATTTCCGGCCGACGGCAACGCCGGCGCCATCGTCACCAGCCGTGACCAAGCGCGTGCCATGTCGCAAGACCCTTCGATCGAGGTCGAACTGCTCGGCTTTGGCCAGGCGCGCGTCGAAAAAGGCTTCATGCCAATGGCACCGGCGCCGGCGGCGCTGGCGGCACTCAAGAGTGCCGGCCTGGCCATGAGCCAGGTCGATGCGGTCAAGACGCACAACCCGTTCGCAGTGAACGACGTCGCGTTTGCACGCGAGACCGGTTTTGCGCTGGACAAGATGAACAACTACGGCTCGTCGCTGATCTGGGGTCACCCGCAGGGGCCCACCGGCATGCGCTCGGTGATCGAGCTGATCGAGGAACTGGTGCTGCGCGGCGGCGGCACCGGCGTCTTCAGCGGCTGCGCCGCCGGCGACTCGGCCGTCGCGCTGGTGCTGCAGGTGCGCGCTGCACGCTGACGAGCGCCCCTACCCGGACACACAATATGAACATTGGACAGCCCTTCGAGCGCGACAAGCTGATTCGCTTTCACCACTGCGACCCGGCTGGCATCGTTTTTTATCCGCAGTATTTTGTGCTGTTCAATGAGCTGGTCGAAGACTGGTTCAATCACGGCCTGGAGCAGAGCTACGCCGACATGGTGTACCAGCAGCGCCTGGGCACACCGATGGTTCACCTGGAAACCGACTTTCTGTCGCCCAGTCAAATTGGCGACGTGCTGCGCCTGAGGCTCTCGGTCAGGCGCATCGGGCGCAGCTCGCTAACCATTGAGGTCGAAGGTCATTCGGCCGGCACTCAGCGCATCCGCGCGACGCTGACCCTGGTGCTGGCCAACGTTGACGCCAAGCAGTCGGTGCCCTTCCCGCCTGAGCTGCGTCGGCACATTGAACGCTTCCTGGTGCCATCGGGAAAACCTTGATACGGGTCGGCGTGGTTTGGCCCTAAGATGTTTGCCAAAGCAACCAGGAGACATCATCATGACAAGCAAAGCCTTCAAGGCCACACTGGCCAGCCTCGCCTTTTGCGCACTCGCCGCACCGGCGCTGGCCGACATTACCGTCGGCGTCAGCGTCTCGGCCACCGGGCCGGCGGCGTCGCTCGGCATTCCGGAGAAGAACTCGTTTGCGCTGCTGCCGGCCACCATCGCCGGCGAAAAAGTGCGCTACGTCGTGCTCGACGACGCCACCGACACGACGACGGCGGTGAAGAATGCGCGCAAGCTCACACTCGAAGACAAGGTCGATGTGCTGATCGCCGCCACCGCCACGCCGACCTCGATGGCGATCCTGGAAGTAGCGTTTGAAACCAAAACGCCGCAGATCTCGATGGCGCCGGTGTCTCCCGGCGAAGACAAGCGCGGCTGGATATTCGTCACGCCGCAGGGCTTTGGCGTGATGGCCGGCGCGATCGTCGATCACATGGCGGCCAACGGCGTCAAGACCGTCGGCTTCATTGGTTATGCCGACCCGTACGGCGAGGGCTGGTTGAAAGCGTTCCAGGCGGCGGCCGAGCCCAAGGGCATCAAACTGATCGCCGTTGAGCGCTACCAGCGCAACGACACGTCGGTCACCGGCCAGGCGCTGAAACTGCTCTCGGCCAATCCGGACGCGGTGCTGATCGCCGGCTCGGGCACACCGGCCGTACTGCCGCAGTCCACGCTGGTCGAGCGCGGCTACAAGGGCCGCTACTACCAGACGCACGGCATTGCCAATCGCGACTTCCTGCGCGTCGGCGGCAAGGCGGTCGAGGGCACCGTATTCCCGGTCGGCCCGATGCTGCTGGCCGAG
>JANNUE010000441.1:0-3510 GCA_031394895.1 Betaproteobacteria bacterium | reverse complement strand
GACCCCAGACACCCTAAGCGCCCAGTGGCGAGCACCCTACCGCGCCCTTTACTGGCGAGCCAGCAACCGCGCTGACGGCGGGATACTGCTGACCCTGCGCGAGCACAGCGCCTGCGCGCCCAGCAACCTGGCACGCATCGGCCGCAAGACAGCGGAGACTGTCGGCCTGAAGCTCGGCGGCGGTTTTCTCGTCGTTCTCGACGCAGACGGTTCGCAGACGTGGATGACGACACCCTGATTTCAAACCCACCAAGGAGATCGACTTGAACACCAATCTACGCATCCACGAAGTAACCTCTGCGCGCGTCACGCGCAATGCTTTCTCAGTCGCGAAAGGACACTCCAGCGACTTCGACACGCTTGATATCTGCATCGTGTCGAGTGACGGTCAGGAGATGACGCTAACCCTATTCGTCGCATCCGGCCAGGTGCTCGAAGGCATCAGAGATGCCGACTTCGGAGCCGCTTGCCGTACCGTACACCAGCGATGAGCAGATCGGCTGTTAGGCGGCATTCATCGATGTGGCCGCCTCTGAATACTGCCGGCCCTGAGAAAGAGCCCCGGCAGCACGCGCTGGACCGGGGCAACCTGGGGTCAGCCAGGGAGGAGACGACGACGTGCAACCGTGAGGCCGCAGCGTCATCATAGCGCGGCCAGCGCCCGGCGCAGCCACTCGATTGCCTGGCCGCTCTTTATGTGGGCGCCGGTCACGCGCAGCACGAGCCAGCCGCGCAACGCGGCCTCATTGAGCTTGGTGCAGTCCTCGCTGTAGCCCTTGATGGTCTGGTGCCGGCCGCCGGCTTGCGTCAGGCCATCAATCTCCACTGCCACGCCGCCGACGAACTGCGCCATGCAGCCACGCGGCTGCACCTCCATGCGAGGCCAGGCGAAGTCAAACGCGTACTTGCGCCCAGGCCAAAAGCGCGCCTGCCGGTACATCTGCGCGCACTGGTCCAACTTCTCGGCGCGGATCTGCTGCAGGAAGGCGAGTTCCAGCTTCTCGCGGCCGGCCTTGGCTTGCTCGCGCTTGAGCACCTCTGCAGGCGTCACGCCAGCCACCTGACCGCGAGGTGAGCCAGCAGCACCACGCCCACGATGGCGGCAGGCGCGATCCAATAGATTGACGCAGGCCCGCGGGTCATTCGATGTACCGCCCAGGCCCCATGCGGCTGAACTCCCCGCGGTGCCCAGGATCGACATGGTAGCGATGGTCGGGCTTCGGCACGGCCGGCGTGAACTTCGCAGCGGAAAAGCCGAGTATCTCCACTTCCTTGCGTTCCGGCGCCGGCCGTGCGCGGTGCACGCGCGCTGCCATGCTCTCGCCGCAGGCCCGGCGCGTGGTCCGCGGTGTCAACGCGACGGGCGCCTTTCCGTTCGATGCTGCGGCCTGTCCGCCCTTGGTATTTGCCTTGACGATCACAGACCGGCGCGCGTCTTCGACCGCAGCAATGAGCGGCTTGCCTGCGATCATCGCATCGTGCGATCCGAACCAGTGGATGCGCCTCGCATGGCCGTGGCCGTGGCCGAATATCTCGCCGCAGCGCACCAGATCGTGCAGCATGTGGCGCAGCGCCTTTGGCGACACGTCCACGATTGCCGCGATGTAGGCCGTCATCACGCCGACTTCACACCCGGCGCGCACGATGTCAAGCACCTGGGCACGACGCGTCGCCATCGTCAGATCCTCGGGGGCGGCCGACGCGTACACATCGCGGTGGGCCGGCGTCAGGAAATGCAGGCGATGGAGGCCGCGCTTCAGGTTCGCAACGCCGTGGTGCTCCTCCAGCATCCACAACGAGTGCCGGGCAGCGTCTGGCGTGCACGGCACTGCCTGCGAAAACCACATGGCCGTGAGCCCTTCGCCAGGCCTCTGGTTGAGCAGCTTGAAAATGGCGTCCCGGATAACGGGGTGACGCCCGCCGACTGCAATTCGTATCGTCATGCCACCACCTTCTGCAGCCGTACCCAACCGCTTCCACCGTCAACCTGAGCGCCGGGGCGCGCCACGCCATCCGTGCCACTCGCGCACAGCCGCTCAGCGGGCTCCACCTTGCTAGTCGAGTGGTAGTGCGCACATCGCTCGCGCGCCCGACACCAGCCGCCCATGCATGGCATCGGCAGGTCATCTCTGTACTCGTAGGATCGCACACTCATGTCGATTTCTCCTTGCCGTTGTTGCTGTGCTCGTAGCACGTCCTGCGATAGCCGCCGTCTTTGGTCGGCCAGCCGCAACCTGCGTCTTTGTCGCATCCTGGCTCATCGCACGTGTTCGTAAACTGATCCACAGCTTTGCACCTCGGGCACCCTGAAACCACCTCCAAGGCTTCGAACGGATTTGGCGCCGTAATGATCTCACTTTCGTCGCCAATCCACCCGCATTCATCGCACCTGAATCGCACGCCGGTCATGCGATCCTCTTCACGGCGCCAGCCACTGCAATCGCGATCTGTGGGTCAGGAGCATCCAGCATCAAGCCGTACTCCTGCGCTACCTTCAAGCCAAGCCGGCCAGCCGCTACGGCCGCAGCAATCGGCGCCTCCCGGCCGCGCGCATCGTGACCCATGCTCACCCACCACCTCGCCGGCTGGCGGGCCTCTCGGGCCTTGGCAACGGCCTTGACGTAGGCTTCCTTGAACGCAAGCCGCTGCGTCATGTTGTCCGCGTCGGAGTCGCGGAAGCTGGCCGCCGAAGCCATCTCGTCAGTCCACACGACGGTTTGCTCTTCGCCGAGCGGCAGCATGGCGAACGCCTCATCAGGCCCGGGCCGGCCATCTTCGATACGGTCCAGGATCGCCGCCATCGTGAGCCTGGTTTTCAGCTCCAGGCGGCATCGCTTCAGCGCCCCCACGATCCATTCCCGGTCGAACGTTGCAAGCTCCGTCGCCATCATCTCGGCCGCAGGTTCGCTCAGTGTCGTCCCGCAAATCTCCGCGGTTACTAAAATCATTCGCGTCAAACTCATCTCTGTCATGATATTCCCTTCGCTGCAAGTCTCTGTTCAATCCGGTCAATCATTGCTCCTGTAGATGCAAGCCTGTCATCCTCGCGCGCATCACGCTGGTATGTGGTCTGACCAGTAACCCATTCAGTGCGGAGTTTCTCGGCATCGCGCAGCAGCAAATCAGTGCAGTGTTTGGCGTTGACGTAGAGCCCGTTGCGGTGCCCGAGGTAGAACCGCGCGACACCCGGCGCCTCGTCCGCCCCCAGCCGGCCGACAAGCTGCGCCAACTGGCCGTTGACCTTGGCATTGCGCACCGGGTGCGCTCCGTAGCGCTCGAAGTAGGCGGCATCGTAGGCCGCCCATGTCTCAGCGCTTTGGGGCGGATCCTTGGGCTTGCTCTGCCGCTTTTTCGGCTCCGGTGAGCTTGGCTCATCGGAAGCGCCCGCAGGGCGCGGGGGTGTGGGGGGCTCCCCACCCGTAGGGATGGCCTGGGCTGGTGCTGGGGGTAAGGATGGGGATGGGGCTGGGGATGGGGCTGGGGATGGGGATGGGGATGGGGATGGGGATG
>JANNUE010000374.1:0-9837 GCA_031394895.1 Betaproteobacteria bacterium | reverse complement strand
CTGGTGATGCGCCTTGGCTTTCAGGGGGTAGAGCGTTTGCTGGTGGACCCCGAGGTCGAGTCCAAACGCACAGGAATTCCCCACGCGATCAACTATTTCAAACCTTCATGGGACGGCAAGTATGTGGCCTTTGGCATATCGGCTGGCGGCTCCGAGGATGCATCGCTCTACATTCTCGACGTGGCCACCGGAAAGCATGTTGGGCAGCCGATTCCACGCGTACACGAAGGCTTGGTGAATTGGTTGCCTGACAGTCGTTCGGTGACGTACAACCAGCTAAAGGTACCGACGCCAGGGGAGTCCGAAACCGAGACTTTTATGGACACCAGGGTCATGCTACTCAAGGTCGGCGACGACTCTGCAAAGGCAAAGCCTGTGTTTGGACCCACGGTGACCAAGAGCCTGGGGTTGGCCCGGTTGGACGTGGCATCCATTCAGTTTGCACCCGGCAGCTCCTGGATGATTGCGCGCACCACTGACACAACCCTGCCCGAGGGTCTTTTGTTTGCAGCCAGGACCGTTGACCTGGGCAAGCCGCAGCTTCGCTGGACCCCGATTTCAGGGTACGCAGACAAGATTACTGAGGTCGAGCTCAAAGGCAATGACCTGTATTTCATGACCCATGCCAATGCGCCACGCAAACAGGTGATGAGGCTGGATCTGCGCAAACCTCAGTTGAAGCTGGCGACCAAGGTGGCCGAGGCACCTGCCGATGGGGTGTTGGAAGACTTTTCACTCACCCGCGATGCGCTGATCGGTGCAGTGCGTCAGGGCACAGAAATTGTGCTGCGTCGCTATAAGCCGGGCAACACACAGGGCGAGGCGATTGCGATGCCGTTCAAAGGCGCTGCCGGTATCAGCCCCGACCCAGCTCACTTCTACACGGATGTCATCTACACCTTGAGTGGATGGACACAAATGCCGCTCACCTTTGTGTTGAAGGGCAATGTCTCGACCAACACCGGTTTGCGCAGCAACCCCACGTTGCCAAATCTGCCGGACGTGGAACTGCAGAATGTGGAGTTGCCTAGCCATGATGGCGCAATGGTTCCCATGACAATTTTGTTCAGGAAGGGGCTGCAACGCGATGGCAACAATCCAACTTTGTTGAATGCTTATGGCTCGTATGGTTTCTCGGAGACGGCTCACTTCTCGGCGCCGGGCATGGCCTGGCTTGAACAGGGTGGTGTTCTGGCCTTTGCCAACGTGCGCGGTAGCGGAGTGCATGGTGATGCGTGGTACCGGGCCGGCCAAAAGGCCAACAAGTCAAATACCTGGAAAGACGGTATCGCATGCGCCGAGTACCTGATTGCACAGAAGTTCGCCTCGGCCAAGACCCTGGGCGTCATGGGTACCAGTGCCGGCGGTATCTTTGTCGGTCGCGCGGTTACCAGTGCGCCAAATTTGTTTGCGGCCGCTATTTTCGACGTCGGGGTGATGGATGCGGTCCGGGCCGAGGAAAGCGCAAACGGCATTACCAACATCTCCGAATTTGGCAGCTTCAGGAATGCCGCGGAATTTCCGGCCCTGCTGGAGATGAGCACTTATCACAACATTGTTGACGGCACGCCCTATCCTGCCGTGATGCTGGTACATGGCATGAACGATCCGCGCGTTGACGTGTGGCACAGCGCCAAGACGGCCGCCCGGCTGCAGGCGGCTTCCAGTAGCGGGAAACCTGTTTTGCTGCGACTGGATATGCAGGCCGGCCATGGCATGGGCAGCACCGCCACTCAGCGTAACGCGATATCTGCCGACATCTACAGTTTCCTGTTGTGGCAGATGGGCAAGACGCAGTTGAACAATTAGTTGTTGCAGCTTAAATCTGGCTCAGCGAAACCGCCGTACCCAGCCCAGCGGACTGAACCAGATCGCGCAACAGCGTGTCTGCATCAGCGTGGCAATGGATCAGGTCCATTTGCAGGGAACTCAGGAATTGCTGTTTGACGGCGGTGGCCATGAATTCAAGCAGGCCATCGTAGTAACCGGCGGTGTTGAGCAGGCCTATGGGCTTGTCGTGGTAGCCCAGTTGGCGCCAGGTCCACACTTCAAACAACTCCTCCAGCGTGCCGATGCCTCCGGGCAACGCAATAAAGGCGTCCGCGCGCTCGGCCATCATCTTCTTGCGCTCGTGCATGCTCTGCACGATATGCAGCTCTGTGCAGCCCCGGTGCGCCCACTCCTTGTCCACCAGTCCCTGGGGAATGACGCCAACCACACGGCCACCGCCGCGCAGTGCCGCATCGGCGGTCAAGCCCATTAACCCGCTGTGGCCGCCGCCATATACCAACTGTCCGTTGTGGCGCGCGATCCACTCACCCACCTGTCGCGCAGCTTTGGCGTAGGCGGCATCGGTGCCTGGCTTTGAGCCGCAGAACACGCAGACAGAAAAAGCCGGGGTGGAGGTGCGTTGGGCCGTGGCCGCGTCATGTTTGGGCTGTGATTGAAAAGTCATAGGTTTCGCAGTGTTGGATGAGCCGTTGGCCGCGCCTGACAAGGGGTTGGCCGGTTTATTCCCGAGCCCCCGGTCGGTGAAACTCGTTTTGCACCCAATCCAGCGCGCTTTGATCGTTGAGCTTAAAGCTTGGCGCCACCCTCACCTTGGCCAGTTGCTCCCCGAATGCGTCGCAGGCCGTCAACACGGCATAAGGCGCATCGTCGTCCGGCGTGATGTCGAGCGTGACCTGCAAGGTCGCGCCATCAACCACGACCTTGATGCTTTTGTGCAGCATCGCGTGCAATTGCTGTTCGTGGCGCCGGACCACTTCGGACGCGGTTTTGACCCAGGTGTAGAACGACGGCGGATCCAGTGGCTTGGGGTTCTTCTTGTCGCGCCCCATGGTCCACGGCGCCACCAGCGCGGGCTCAGGCTGCCCGTCCATCACCATCTCGACCGCCCAGCCATCGTCGTCTTCGTTCTTGACAACGCGCGCGGTCCAGCCGTCGTCCTGCCAAAGGCGCGGCCCCTGAACTTTCTGGGTTTCGTCGGGCACTTGTGTTTCTTGCATGGTTCATTCCGTTCTAAAAATTCGTGCGCGTGAAGTCCTCGACGCACCTGGCCGTGTCGGCATCTGCCAAGCAAGCGGCTGCCACGTGGCGCTCGTGCTCCAGCGCGCCGAGCCTGCCTAGCCTTTGCTTGGATTGATCAGGTACTTCTCGCCGGTGGCACGCTTGCCGTACTTTGCGATCATGTCCAGTTGCAAAGCTTCTGGCAGCGACACTTCGGCTGAGTAGTTGCTCTGGAACGTCGTTTTCAGCTCGGATGCGACCCGGCTCTTGAGTAGTTGCACTGCTGCCGGACCAATCTTCTGCAGGAACGGAAACAGCAGCCACCCGCCCATACCCCAACTCATGCCGAAATTGCGGTTGAACTCGGTCGCCCCCATGTCCAGGCCGCCGTAGATGTAAACCTGCTTGTGCGTCGTGGAACCGTAGCGGCTGTACTCCTTGGCCGAGCGGTTGATCGCTGCCTCCATGCACGACAGTATTTGACCGGCCAGCTTGCCGCCACCGGTGGCGTCGAACGCAATCGTCGCACCGGTTGCCGCCAGCGCATCGGTGAGTTCGTCCATGAAGTTGGCCGACGCCGAGTTGCAGACGTGTTTTGCGCCGGCCGCGCGCAGCAGGTCCGCCTGCTCTTGCGTGCGCACGATGTTGACCAGTTGGACGCCGTCTTTGAGGCAAATGCGGTTGAGCATCTGGCCCAGGTTGGAAGCGGCTGCCGTGTGCACCAGAGCCTTGTGCCCCTCGCGCCGCATCGTTTCCACCATGCCTAAAGCGGTCAGCGGGTTGACAAAGCACGAGGCGCCATCGGCTGACGACGCATCAGCCGGCAGCACCAGGCACTGATCGGCTGGCATGCTGCGGTACTGCGCGTACATGGCGCCACCCAAAATGGCGACGCGCTTGCCCATCAGCGCTTGCGCCGCAGCCGACGCGCCGGCTGCCACCACCACACCGGCGCCTTCGTTGCCGACCGGCATCGACTCGCCCACGCGCGCCGCCATGCTCTTCATGGCACGCTCGGGAATGCGGGCGGTGACGATGGGCTGCGTGGGCGTACCGGACGCTTTGGCGGTACTCATGTCGGCGGCGCCAAACAGCAGCCCGATGTCGGACGGGTTGATCGGCGCGGCCTCGATGCGCACCACCACCTGATCGGCAGTCGGCGCGGGCGTCACGACACTGGCTAACGACAATTCGAGCTCGCCGTCTGGCTTGACGAGGGAGCGAAGTTGCAGCCCGGTGAACACGTTGTTGCTTGGCATGGGATGTCTCCTTGGGGAAAGCGGATGGGAAGTGTAGGCCAGAAAATATAATTGTCTGCGCTAACTCTCAGACCTACATCACCCAAGGCGACACCCATGCAAATCGATCCAGCCCTCCAGACCAACGCCGATAACTACAAGCTGCTGACCAATCTGGTGGTGCCGCGCCCGATCGCCTGGGTCACGACGCAAAGCCCGGCCGGGTTGGTCAATCTGGCGCCCTACAGTTTTTTCAACGCGGTCGGCTCCGACCCTCTGTACGTGGTGGTCAGCGTCGGCAACAACACCGCCGGCCAGCCCAAAGACACCGCAGTCAACATCGCTGCCACGGGCGAGTTTGTCGTCAACATGGTGACCGAGGACCTGTTCGACGCCATGAACATTTCTGCCGCCGACTTTCCGCCGGACCAGAGCGAACTGACCGCCGCCCAATTGGCGACCGAGCCCTGCGTGCACGTCAAGGTGCCACGCGTGGCGCAAGCCCAAGTCAGCCTCGAATGCAAGCTTCACAGCACCCAGGCACTGGGCGCCAACACGCTGATCATCGGCGAAGTGGTGATGTTTCATGTGGCCGACCATCTGATCGGGCCGCGCATGCACGTCAACAATTTCGCGCCGATCGGACGCCTCGGCTCACCGTCGGTTTACTGCCGCACGACCGACCGCTTCGACATTGCGCGCGTCAGCTACGCGCAGTGGCTCAAGCGCCCTTGAGCAGACGCCCGAGCGCCAGCAGCGCGGGCATGGTGATCGGGTCATTGGCGGCACTGGACGCCACCGGGTGCGACGCAAAACGTGCCACCACCATCTCGGCACCCGGCGCCACATACAGGCGCTGGCCATGGATGCCGCGCGCCTCGAACGCGCCGTGTTCGTTGTGCGTAACCCACCACATATTGCGGTACGAATAGCCGCCCAGCAGGTTATAGCCCGCCTTGGCGAATTTGGCCGGATCGGCGCCACGGCGGATGTCGGCCACCACCGCCGCCGGCAGCACCTGCCGCCCGCCTTGCGTGCCCTCGTTGCGCATCAGTTCGCCAAAGCGTGCCAGGTCGCGCAAGCCCGCATACAGGCCAGCGCCGCCCATCGCCATGCCAATGGAGTCCACTGCGATACACGCATCTTCCTCGCAGCCGAGTTGCGTCCACACGCGCTGTGACAACTGCTCGGCCAGCGACACATCGGTGGCGCGCTGCATCAGCCAGCACAGCACCTCGGTGTTGACCGTCTTGTACGAAAACGCCTGGCCGTGCTCGCCCTCTTTGCGCAGCGTAACCAGAAACTCCTGAAAGTTGCCCGGACCCTGGTAATTGACCGGCCGGCTGCGAAAGCTGCCAGCCCGTGCGTAATCCCAGAACTCGGTCTTCGGGTCGGAATACAGCTCGGAATAGGCGACGCCGATTTGCATGTCGAGCACTTCGCGCAGCGTGGCGTCGGCGTAGGCGGTGCCTTTCATCTCGGGTAGATAGTGCGCCACGGTTTTGCTGTCCACAAGCACGCCCTCGTGCAACAACGTGGCGGCCAGCGTTGCCGCATACGACTTGGTGACAGAAAAGCAGTTGTGCGTGAGCTGCGGCTGCAGCGCACCAAAATAGCGCTCGTACACCAGGCGGCCCCGGTGCAGCACCGCAATGCCATCGGTGTACACGTCGTGCAGCGCCGGCGCCCATTGGCGCTGACGGCCGTTCAGATCGGTAAACGCCAAGGCGTCGATGGCGGCCTCATCGGCCGTGCTGGGCGTGCCAAGCGGGCTGGCGGCACCCGTGCCGCGCCACACATTGACGGTGGGAACCAGCTCGCGCATGTGCGACAGGGTCCAGCGGATTTGTGGGAACTCGAAGAACTTGTCGTCGGCAAAGCGGATACGCTTGTCAACGGGTGGCGGGCTGCCCTGCATCCAGCCCAGCGCGTTCGGGTCGGAGGCGACCCCATCCAGATAATCGACACCGTCAAATTGCAGAGTTGGCATGCAGCACTCACCGGTTACACAAACAGGGAATCATTCTACGGGGGGCAACGACCGGTCGCCAGTGCGTCGCGCCAATGGCCGCTACCATACGCATGTACTCTCCCTGATCGAAAGAAGCCCTCATGAACCGTGACCCCATCGCCGTCAATCCACTGCTGCAGGAATGGAACACAGCCTACGGCCTGCCGCCGTTTGCTGCAACCCGTGCCGAACACTTTGTGCCGGCGTTCGATGTGGCGCTGCCAGCGCATCTGGCCGAGCTGGAAGCCATTGCGCACGACCCGCAGCCGGCCAGTTTTGCCAATACGCTGGAGGCGTTCGATGCCAGTGGCCGGCTGGCCGTTCAACTGGAGAATCTGCTGGGCAATCTGGCGGTGAGCGAGACATCGCCTGAGCTGCAGGCGGTGGAGCGCGCGATGGCGCCACGCATGGCAGCGCACGAAAGCGCGACCTACCTGAACGCGGCTCTCTTTGCGCGCATCGACGCACTGTTTGAGGCGCGCGCCACACTGGCGCTCGAGCCTGAGCAGCTACGGCTGCTGGAGCGCGTGCATCTGGACTTTGTGCGCGCCGGCGCCAATCTGCCCGCCGCCAGCCGCGCGCACTACGCCGGCGTGACGCAAGAACTGGCCAGCCTGTTTGCGCAGTTCGGCCAGAACGTGCTGGCAGACGAAGCCGCGTTTGCGCTGGAGCTCAATGGCGACGCCGATCTGGCCGGCTTGCCGGCATGGTTGCTGGCCGCGCTGCAAGGCGCGGCCGAGCAGCGCGACCTGCCTGCCGGTAGCCACGCGGTAACCCTGTCGCCGTCCATCGCCGAGCCGTTCCTCACATTCTCACCGCGGCGCGACCTGCGCCAGACAGTGTGGGCCGCGCGCATTGCAAGAGGCGCGCACGCGGGCCCGCATGACAACCGCTCCGTGGCGGCGCGCATCGTCGAATTGCGTCAACAGCAGGCGGCACTGCTCGGCTATGCGACGTACGCCGACTACGAATTGACTGACCGCATGGCGAGCGACACCGCAGCCGTTGCGAAGCTGCTGACGCAGGCCTGGGAGCCGGCCAAACAGAAAGCCGCGCTGGACCGCCAATTGCTAATCGAGATGGCCCGCTCGCTGGGCGAACCAACGGACATTGCCGCCTGGGACTGGCGCTATCTGGCGGAGAAGGTGCGCCAGCAGCGCTATGAGCTCGACAGCGCGCAGATCAAGCCGTACTTCGCGCTCGACAACATGATTGCGGCGATGTTTGATTGCGCGCAGCGGCTGTTTGGCATCCGCTTCGTTGAGCAAAGCGGCCATGCGCTACACCACGCCGACGCTCGGCTGTGGGAAGTGCGCAATGCCGACGACGCCTTGATCGGCCTGTTTATTGGCGACAACTTCGCCCGCACCAGCAAACGCAGCGGCGCCTGGATGAGCGTGTTTCGCAGCCAGTCCGGCCATGGCGGCGGCACGCTGCCGATCGTCATCAACAACAACAACTTCGCCAAGGCCAGCGCGACGCTGCTCAGCTTTGACGACGTGCGCACCCTGTTCCACGAGTTCGGCCACGGCCTGCACGGGCTGCTGTCCAACGCCAGGTTCGAGCGGCTCGCCGGCACGCGCGTGCTGCGCGACTATGTCGAGCTGCCGTCACAACTGTTCGAGAACTGGGCGCTGGACGAGGACGTGCTCAAACGCCACGCGCGCCACTTTGAGACCGACGCCACCATCCCGGCCGAGCTGCTGGCCAAGCTCAAGGCAGCGCGCCAGTTCAACCAGGCCTGGGCCACGGTCCAGTATGTGGGGCCGGCGCTGATCGATATGGCGCTGCATAGCTTGCCGGCGGGCAGCGCGCTGGACCTGGACGCTTTCGAAGCGCAGCAACGCGAGCTCATTGGCGTGCCCGAAGACATCGGGCTGCGCCACCACCTGTCGCATTTTCAGCATCTGTTCAGCGGCGCGGCCTACGCCGCCGGCTATTACGTTTACATGTGGGCCGAGGTACTGGAAGCCGACGCGTTCGACGCGTTTGCGGAGGCCGGCAATGCGTTTGATGCGGCAACCGCCAAGCGTCTGTTGCGCAACATCTACAGCGCTGGCAACACGGTTGAGCCGGCAGCGGCCTACCGGGCGTTTCGCGGGCGCGATGCCCACGTCGAGCCAATGCTTCGCAAGCGCGGCCTGCTTTGAATTGAAGCCAACAGCGCAGCCGCCATGGACAAAACCAGAATCGACAAATGGCTGTGGGCCGCCCGCTTTTTCAAGACCCGCTCACTGGCCACAGAGGCAGTGAACCGCGGCCATGTTCAGATTAATCAGGTTGACATCAAGCCGGCGCGTGAGGTGCGCGTCGGCGAGGTGCTGACGGTCTGGCAGGCAAAGATTGCGCGCACGGTCGTCGTGCTTGGCATCAGCGAGCAGCGTGGCCCGGCACCGGTGGCGCAACTGCTGTACGCAGAGACCGAAGAGAGCCTGAAGCAGCGAGCGATTACGCTGGAGCGCCAGCGCCTGAGCCCCGAGCCGGCGCTGACACTGGAGCATGGGCGACCAACGAAACGCGATCGGCGCGATTTGCAGAAGGCGTGGGATGAGGGTTGAAGCGGGCGTTGCAGCGAAATATGCGTTGGGCAATGAAGGGCCCAGCTTTGACGAGCGACGCATCTGGCTGGTTGCGACCCATAGCGGAATTTCGAACAGTCCCTCACCCGACCTTAAAGCCGCCGCTCACTATCCAATTAAGCGAGTAAGCCAACGTCATAAGGCGGGGATTTGTGAATCCTATTCGGCCAACACAGGCTGCTGCGGCTCAGCTGCGAGGCTGATGTGATCCAGCCGCCAGCGCTTCAGTTGTTTGAACTGCTGGTAGGTCAGCACCGACTCCGAGACCGGCTCGCAGGAACGCAGCTCAATGTGCTGCCACGTCTTGGTGGGGTTGAGTAGCTTTTCCTTAAATGCCTTCTCAATGGCCTTGGCCGCAGTTTCAGCGGCCTTTTCTGCGGCTTCGAAATCAGGGTCGGCTGCGTGCAGGATGGTGATGTCGAGGGTGTAGGCGTCGTCAGGGCCGTCGCGCGTGACTTCGATGCCCTCGTCCACATCGAAGAAGACCCCGGTAATCAGCTCACCATGGGGCTTCACGGCCTTGGCAATCTTCTCGTGCAGCTTGAACTCCTTCGAGGTCAAGCGGCGTTCGAATTCGTCTGGGAAGGCCGAGCGACGATAGCGACTGGCTAACCACATTTGAAAAACGGCGTGGTTCTCAGGGGATAGTTGCGCATCTGTGCGCGGACCGAAGTCGTTCAATGCCAGCTTGTCGATGGAGACCTTGGCAGTTACCTCAAATTCCGCCCAGAAAACAGCAGCACCCACAAACTCAACGTGGAGCTTGCGGGCGTTCTTGGCGTGGGTGCAGTTGCCGTCTTTGTCTGTCACCAGACGGCCGACAACGACCTCGATGACGGGCTCGCCTTCCGGCAACTGCGCGAGGTCACAGTCATGGCTGGCGACGATGACGAAGGTCTGCTCAGGCTCTATGGAGTGACAAAACCCCAAGGCAGCAATGGCATCGCTACCTAGCAAGTGTCCTTGGCGCCATGGGGTTTTGTCACTCCATAGAGCCTGA
>JANNUE010000330.1:0-2311 GCA_031394895.1 Betaproteobacteria bacterium | reverse complement strand
CCGACGTTGTCGCCGGCCTGGCCCTGGTCGAGCAACTTGCGGAACATCTCGACGCCGGTGCAGGTGGTCTTTTGCGTGACGTTGATGCCGACGATCTCGATTTCTTCGCCGACTTTGATGATGCCTCGCTCCACTCGGCCGGTGACGACGGTGCCTCGACCGGAGATCGAGAAGACGTCTTCAACGGGCATCAGGAAGGCGCCGTCAATGGCACGCTGGGGCAGCGGGATGTAGCTGTCAAGGGCTTCGGCGAGCTTGATGATGGAGCCTTCTCCCATTTCGCCCTTGTCGCCTTCCATGGCGAGTTTGGCCGAGCCGTGGATGATCGGGGTCTTGTCGCCAGGGAAGTCGTATTTGTCGAGGAGCTCACGCACTTCCATCTCGACGAGTTCGAGCAGTTCGGCATCATCGACCATGTCGCATTTGTTCAGATAGACGATGATGTAAGGGACACCCACCTGGCGCGCCAGCAGGATGTGCTCGCGGGTCTGGGGCATCGGGCCGTCAGCGGCCGAGCAGACCAAAATAGCGCCGTCCATTTGCGCCGCGCCAGTGATCATGTTTTTGATGTAGTCGGCGTGGCCGGGGCAGTCAACGTGGGCGTAGTGGCGGTTCGCCGTCTCATATTCGACGTGCGCCGTGTTGATGGTGATGCCGCGCGCTTTTTCTTCCGGCGCCGCATCAATCTGGTCATAGGCCTTGGCCGTGCCACCGTACTTGGCCGCCATCACGCTGGTGATGGCCGCCGTGAGCGTGGTCTTGCCGTGGTCCACGTGTCCAATGGTGCCGACGTTGACGTGCGGCTTGGTGCGTGTAAATTTTTCTTTTCCCATTTTCAGACTCCGAAAAGTAAAGGACTGTCACATCAAAAATCATGGTGCCCATTGCGGGAATCGGACCCGCGACCTCCCCCTTACCAAGGGGGTGCTCTGCCACTGAGCCAAATGGGCATTTCCGGTGCGTTGCCGGGCAACGAACCAATAAAACTTCTACTACCTTCAACCCGAATCAAAGCATTGAACACTGGAGCGGGAGACGGGAATCGAACCCGCGTCATTAGCTTGGAAGGCTAGGGTTCTACCATTGAACTACTCCCGCATCGGAGCCAAACCAGTCAACCCCAAAACGCCCTACGGCTCGCTCGTTGTGTCAATATTCAATTCATTTCACTGGTGGAGAGGGATGGATTCGAACCATCGTACTCGTAAGAGGGCAGATTTACAGTCTGCTGCCATTAACCACTCGGCCACCTCTCCTATGTGAACCACGGATTATGCCACGAAGTTGTCCCGCGGGCATGCCGGAGCCGGCTCAATCTGCAAATAGCGGCAGATATTGCGTTAGGGCGAGTCAGACACTTGAGCGGTGCTGCTCACGCCATGCGCGCGCTTGCGAGAAGTGTCCGCAGCCGATGAATGGCGCCGGCGGACGTAGCGCCGACAGCGGCGACGGGTGATTGGCGGTAAGCACCAGATGGCGGGTTGAATCGATCAAAACACGCTTGCCCTGCGCGTGCGCGCCCCACAACATGAATACCGCCGGCGCAGCCTCCAGTGACACCTTGCGAATCACGGCGTCAGTCAACCGCTCCCAGCCGCGACCGCTGTGGCTGGCTGGCTGGCCCTCTTCCACCGTCAGACAGGTGTTGAGCAGCAGCACGCCGTGATGCGCCCAGCGCACCAGACTGCCACCGGGCTCCGGAAATGCCGGCAGCGGCGTGCCCAGATCGCGCTGGAACTCCTTGAAAATGTTGCGCAGTGAAGGCGGCAGGGCCACCCCGTGAGCCACGGAAAACGCGAGGCCTTCGGCCTGCCCGCGCGCGTGGTAGGGGTCCTGACCCAGGATCACCACCCGAACCGATTCTGGCGCCGTGAGTTCCAGCGCGCGCAGCGGCTGCGGCGGAAACACGGTTGCCCCGGCCTGCAGGCGCTGGCGCAAAAAGCTGAGCAAATCGCTTCCCTCAGGCGACTGGAAAAACTCCGCCACCAGCGGCTGCCATCCCGGCGCCACCGGCCAGGCAGACGGGTCAGCCGCAAGCAACTGGTCTGCCAGCGGTTGTGCCATGGCGTGCAGACCGGTTGCTTGCGCGGTTTCCTGCTGTCCCGGCAACAAGGCTGACATCGCTGAGCTTGAAGCAATCGCCAAGGAGATTGCGGCGGCGCTATGAGCGGGCTGATCGTAAGACTGACGCGTCTCAATCCAACCCATCATCGGTTCGAAGCGGTCCGAGCGGACGGCACGCGTGACGCGCGCGAATTTGAGACACGAAGCATCTTACTGCATGACCTCGTGCACTTCGCAGTCGAGAGCG
>JANNUE010000125.1:0-2232 GCA_031394895.1 Betaproteobacteria bacterium | reverse complement strand
CAGAGTCTTCAGATCGAGTCGTGATAAATTTTGTCATTGCGAGGAGCGCAGCGACGCGGCAATCCAGGACTTCATGGATCGCCACGGCCTGCGGCCTCGCGATGACGGGTTCCTGATGATTCTGGGTGCAGCCCACATGCTGCGCTCCTCAGGGTTTGGCCGCGACCCAGGTCTGCACGCTGGCCAGAGCCGCGCCAAGTTTGGCTGGCTCGGTGCCGCCGGCCATCGCCAAGTCGGGCTTGCCGCCGCCTTTGCCGCCGAGCTGGGTGGCAATGAAATTGGCCAGCTCGCCGGCCTGAAAGCGAGCCACGCTGTCGGCTGTGACACCGGCCGCAATCTGCACCTTGTCGCCGGCGACCGTTGCCAGCACGATAACCGCCGTCTTGAGCTTGTCCTTGAGCTTGTCCATGGTCTCGCGCAGTGTCTTGATGTCGGCGTCGGCTAGCGTGGCAGTCAGCACCTTGACGCCGTTGATGTCGAGCGCCTGCCCCACCAGATCATCGCCCTGGCTGGACGCCAGTTTGCCCTTGAGCGCGGCGATTTCTTTCTCCAGCGCCTTGACGTGATCGAGCATGTGGGCGACCCGCTCGTTAAGTTCCGCCACCGGCGCCTTGAGCGCGCCGGCTGCGTGATGTACCGTGTCTTCGAGCTGCTGCACATAAGCCAGCGCGTTCTGGCCGGTGACCGCCTCAATGCGCCGCACGCCCGACGCAACGCCGCTTTGCGCCAGTACCTTGAACAATCCAATATCGCCGCTGCGCTGCACGTGGGTGCCGCCGCACAGCTCGCGGCTGGAGCCAATATCCATCACGCGCACCGACTCGCCATACTTCTCGCCGAACAGCATCATCGCGCCGGTCGCCTGAGCCGCCTCGATGTCCATTACGCGCGCCTGTGTCGCGCCATTGGTCAGAATCTGCGCATTGACGCGCGCCTCGATGTCGTGAATCTGAAGCTCGCTCAGCGGGGCGCTGTGGGCGAAGTCGAAGCGAGTGCGCTCGGGCGTCACCAGGCTGCCCTTTTGCTGCACGTGCTCGCCCAGCACCTCACGCAGCGCCTGGTGCATCAGGTGCGTGACCGAGTGGTTGCGCTCGGTGGCGCTGCGCTGCGCCGCATCGACGTGCGCCGTCACGCTGTCACCGAGCTTGAGCACACCGCTGCTCAAGCTGCCGTGATGGCCAAACACATCGGCCTTGATCTTCTGCGTGTCGGTCACGCCAAACAGCGCACCGTCGTTGAAGATGGCACCGGCGTCGCCGACCTGGCCGCCGCTTTCGCTGTAAAACGGCGTGGCATCGAGCACCACAACACCGGCCTGCCCGGCCGCCAGTTCGTTCACCGCAGCCCCATCCAGGTAGAGCGCGACCACCCGTGCGTCTTGCGTCAGGCGTTCGTAGCCGACAAAGTCATTGCCGTCGCCGTTGTAGTCGAGCGCGCGGTCCATCTTGAATTTGCCGGCGGCGCGACCCTGGGCCTTTTGGCGCTCCATTGCCGCGTGAAAGCCGGCGTCATCGACTGCCACGGCGCGCTCGCGGCAGACGTCGTTGGTGAGATCGAGCGGAAAGCCAAACGTGTCGTGCAGTTTGAATGCGACGTCACCCGGCAGCAGCTTCACGCCGCCTTCGAGCGTCGCGTCCAGTATCTGCATACCGACTTCCAGTGTCTCAAAAAAGCGCTCTTCTTCCGCCTTCAGCACGCCGATGATGCGCTGCTCTTCCGACCTGAGTTTCGGGTAGGCGTCGCCCATCAGCACCACCAGATCGGGTACCAGCTTGTGGAAAAACGGTGTCTTGCAGCCCAGCTTGTAGCCGTGGCGAATCGCGCGCCGGATGATGTGGCGCTGCACATAGCCGCGCCCTTCATTGGACGGGTTGACGCCGTCGCTGACCAGGAACGCGGTGGCGCGGATGTGGTCGGCAATCACGCGCAGGCTCTTGTTGCCCAGATCGGTGCAGCCGGTCGCGCGCGCGGCGGCCTTGATCAGTGCATCAAAAATATCGATCTCGTAGTTGCTGTGCACATGCTGCAGGATCGCCGCAAGACGCTCCAGCCCCATGCCGGTATCGACGCACGGCGCCGGTAGCTTGACCAGGCTGCCATCTGCCTGCATGTCGAACTGCATGAACACGTGATTCCAGATTTCGATAAAGCGGTCGCCGTCTTCGTCCGGGCTACCGGGCGGGCCGCCGGGGATGTGCGCGCCGTGGTCGTAAAAGATCTCCGAGCACGGGC
>JANNUE010000122.1:0-4621 GCA_031394895.1 Betaproteobacteria bacterium | reverse complement strand
CGCAATACACTGACCGCGTTATGCCGGCTCTGAATCGCGACCGAGCGGGTGCGGCTGTCTCCCCCACTCGGGTGCCCGACCACCACCGTCATGTCTTTTAACCCGGCCAGCTCGCGGGCCACTGTTTTAACGGCATCATCGCAGGCAGCAATAAAGGCAGGACGCAAAAATAGGTCCTCAGCGGCATAGCCACAAATTGAGAGCTCCGGCGTCAGCAGCAGCCGCGCGCCCTGGGCGTAGGCTGACTGTGCTGCGTCAATTATTTTTTGCGAGTTTCCCGCCATGTCGCCCACCACAAAATTGAGCTGGGCAACAACCAGTTTGAGAGTCATGGGCGACAAGTAGTAAAAGGAATTTGGAACCAGTGAAGCACGATTTGAACGATTATGTCATCCGGGCTCTGGCTTCGCCCAACGACGTGGAGGCGGCAGACTGGAATGCGCTGCTGAGCCTGCAGCCGAAAGCGACGCCCTTTATGCGGCACGAGTATCTGGCCGCCCTGCACCTCAGCGGCAGCGCCACGCCCGATACCGGCTGGACGCCCCGCTTCATCACTGTCGAGCGTGACCATGCCATGGTTGCCGCGTGCGCCCTGTACATCAAGACCCACTCCTACGGTGAATACGTGTTCGACCATGCCTGGGCCAACGCCTACCACCAGCACGGCCTGCGCTACTACCCGAAAGCCAGCGTCGCGATCCCTTTCACGCCAGTGCCGGGAACGCGTTTGATGGCGCGCAGCGCCGCAGATCGGTCGCTGCTGTGCCTGGCGCTCGTCGAGTGGTGCGGCGCGCAGGGTCTGTCTTCGTTGCATGTGCTGTTTGCCGACGCAGCCGACACCGCCGCCTGTGCCAGTGCCGGCTTGCTGCTGCGTCATACGGTGCAGTTTCATTGGAACAATGCGACGCCGGCCCTGGTTGATTTCGAGCAGTTTTTGGCAACCCTTTCGCAGGACAAACGCAAGAAGATCCGACAGGAGCGGCGCAAGGTGGCTGACGCCGGCGTCACCCTGCGCTGGTCGTTGGGAGCATCCATCTCGGAGCGCGACTGGGATTTGTTCTACCGCTGTTACCAGAACACTTACCTGGAGCACGGCAATGCGCCGTACCTGACGCGGGACTTCTTTCGCCGCATGGCCAACACCATGGCGGAGAACTGGTTGCTGTTTATCGCGCAGCGCCACGGGCAGGACATTGCGGCAAGCCTGATTGCGCTGACCGATCAGGGTTCCGTGGTCAGCGACCAGAACCCTGCGCACAATGCGGTCGGCATCGCCTATGGACGCTATTGGGGAGCGCTGGAGCATGTTGACTGCCTGCACTTCGAAGCCTGTTACTACCAGCCGCTGGCCTGGTGCATAGCGCACGGATACCAGCGCTTTGAAGGGGGCGCCCAGGGCGAACACAAAATGGCCCGCGCGCTATTGCCGGTCAAGACCACCAGCGCTCACTGGTTGGCGGATACGGCGTTTTCAGACGCGGTGGCACGGTTTCTCGAACGTGAAGATCAGGGCTTGTCACAGTATCTTGCCAATCTGCAGCAGCGCAGCCCGTTCAAGCAGCGCCCCGGCGTTTGACCGACTGGCGCTAAACTGTGCGACAACAAACCCCGGACCGTGACCCCACACCGAACAGCACCAACCCAGTGGCAAGCAAGCAGCAATTAGTGATCCATCCGCCGGCACCAAACTCCTGGCTGATGGCCTTGGAATTTCGGTTGCCGTGGGAATTCGGGGCGGTCGTTGCCGCATGGCCCGTGTTGCGCCGCGCTCCAGTCGGCGACGGACACCCGGTGATTGTTTTCCCCGGCTTGTCAGCCGGTGACGCTTCCACCCTTCCCTTGCGCGGCTTCCTCGCCAGTCTGGGACACGATATATCGGGCTGGAACCAGGGTTTTAACTTTGGTCCCCGCGCCGGGGTATTGCAGGCGGCCCGGCAACAACTCCTCGACACCTATGAGGCCACAGGCAAAAAGGTCAGTCTGGTAGGCTGGAGCCTGGGCGGAATTTACGCGCGGGAACTGGCCAAGGAATTACCGGACTGTGTTCGCAATGTCATAACGCTTGGCACTCCGTTCGCCGGCTCCCACAAAAGCACGAACGCGTGGCGCCTGTACGAGCTCACCAGTGGGCGTGATGTCCAGCGCGAAGTCGCGCAATTCGACCTGCCTGTTGCGCCACCGGTCCCAACCACGTCGATCTATTCACGCAGCGATGGCGTGGTGGCATGGCACGCCAGCATTCAGGCACCGTGCGCTGACAACCCAAAGACCGAGAACATTGAGGTGTTCGCCAGCCACCTGGGGCTGGGGCTCAATCCGAGCACCTGGTGGGTGCTGGCCAACCGTCTGTCGCAACCCGAAGGCCATTGGAAGAAATTCCAACGCCAGCGCGGCCTGCACGGCATCATCTTCCCTGAGCCTATAAGCTAATGCTCAACGGCGCCGGAATGCGCTTGCCGGTAATTGGCAATGCCATCCATGATTTCTGCCCTGGCAGCCTGTGGCCCCTCCCAACCCAGTATCTTGACCCATTTGTCGTCTTCCAGATCCTTGTAGTGCTCAAAGAAGTGCGCAATGGTTTTCAGTCGTACCGGGCTCAGGTCCTGCGGCTTTTGCCAGCGCACATAGAGCGACAGGATTCTGTCCACCGGCACCGCCAGCACCTTGCCGTCCATCCCCGCCTCATCTTCCATCTTCAAGATACCGATGGCGCGACAGGTCACCACCACGCCCGGAATAAGCGGCACCGGCGTGATCACCAGCACATCGACCGGGTCGCCGTCCCCCGAAATGGTCTTGGGCACATAGCCGTAATTGGTCGGGTAGTGCATCGCGGTGCTCATGAACCGATCGACAAAAATTGCGCTGGATTCCTTATCCACCTCGTATTTGACCGGGTCGGCATTCATCGGGATCTCGATGATGACGTTGAATTCGTCAGGAACGTTGCGGCCGGGGGTGACGTTGTCAAGGGACATGGTGGCTCTTTTGTTGAGATAAATCAGGAACAGCTAAGGATTAACCCTGATTTTACGGACTCGGCGCCTGCCGCGTTTCGAAACGGGATATTTTCACGGTACAGTTCGGCGGTTGGCCAATCGTCCACAGCAATCCCTATATTGCTGTTTCGCGACGAGGAAGCAACGCAGCGGGGCACCGTTCGCGTGGTGTCCCTCCCTAGCGAAACAACATCAGGAGATATCTTATGACGGGCAACTCAGCGCTCATACTGGCGCTTGTCTGCGGGTTCATTGCCGTAGGTTACGGTTTTTGGGCACGCAGCTGGATTCTTTCCCAGGACGCGGGCAACGCACGCATGCAAGAAATTGCGGCGGCGATTCAAACCGGTGCTGGCGCCTACCTGGCGCGGCAGTACAAAACCATTGCGATGGTCGGCGTCGTGCTGGCCATTTTGATTGCGGTCTTTCTGGACCAATTGAGTGCCATCGGCTTCATCATCGGTGCCGTGTTGTCGGGCGCCTGCGGCTTTATCGGCATGAATGTCTCGGTGCGTGCCAACGTGCGCACCGCGCAGGCAGCCACGCGCGGCATTGGCCCGGCACTCGACGTCGCGTTTCGCGGCGGCGCCACCACCGGCATGCTGGTGGAGGGCTTGGGTCTGCTCGGCGTTACCGGGTTTTTCTGGTTTCTGGTCGGCAATGGCAATGCAACGCCCGACAAGAATCTGGCGCAACTGCTTGACCCGCTGATCGGCTTTGCCTTTGGCTCGTCGCTGATTTCCATCTTCGCCCGGCTCGGTGGCGGCATCTTCACCAAAGGCGCGGACGTCGGCGCCGACCTGGTTGGCAAGGTCGAAGCCGGCATTCCGGAAGATGATCCACGCAACCCGGCGGTGATTGCCGACAACGTCGGTGACAACGTCGGCGACTGCGCCGGCATGGCCGCCGACCTGTTTGAAACCTACGCCGTGACGCTGATTGCTACCATGGTTCTGGGCGCACTGCTGGTCACTGGCGGCGGCATGAACGCCGTGGTCTATCCGCTGGCACTCGGTGCCGTGTCGATTGTGGCTTCCATCATTGGCTGCTTCTTCGTCAAGGCCTCGCCCGGCATGAAGAACGTCATGCCGGCGCTGTACAAGGGCCTGGCGGTGGCGGGCGTACTGTCTCTGATTGCCTTCTTCTTTGTGACGCAAGCCATGATCGCTGATAACGCGCTGGGTGGCACTGGCGCGGCGATGCGGCTGTTTGGCGCCTGCGCCGTCGGCCTGGTGCTGACTGCCGCTCTGGTGTGGGTCACCGAGTACTACACCGGCACCCAGTACAGCCCGGTGCAACACATTGCGCAAGCCTCGACCACCGGCCACGGCACCAACATCATTGCCGGCCTGGGCGTCTCGATGCGTTCCACCGCCTGGCCGGTGATCTTTGTCTGCGTGTCGATCTACATCGCGTTTTCACTAGGCGGCCTGTACGGCATTGCCATCGCCGCCACGTCCATGCTGAGCATGGCCGGCATCGTCGTGGCACTGGACGCCTACGGCCCGATCACCGACAACGCCGGCGGCATTGCCGAAATGTCCGAAATGCCGAAAAGCGTGCGCGACATCACCGATCCGCTGGACGCTGTGGGCAACACCACCAAGGCGGTCACCAAAGGC
>JANNUE010000312.1:0-21926 GCA_031394895.1 Betaproteobacteria bacterium | reverse complement strand
CTGTCCGGCAAGAAGCAGGAGTTGCCCATCAAGAAACTGCTGTTGGGGCAGCCCATTGACAAGGTCCTCAATCGCGAAGCGATGGCCAACCCGGCTTGTCTGGACTGGTATGTGGACTTTGCCCGGACGCGCCAAGCGGCCAAAAGCTAGCCATCAGGCCGTATCATTCGCCAGCTTGGAACTCATACAGCAACGACGTGACTCTACTGCCATCATGCCCCTGACTTCCGCCAGTAAATCGAAGAAGACCATGGATGAGCTTGCCAAAGGCCAGATTCGCCAGGCCAATGAAGCCCATATTCTGGCCGCCGCAGAGCGCGTCTTTGCCGGCGCCGGTTTTGGCGGCGCCACGATGGCGGCGATTGCCGAGGCAGCCGATCTGCCCAAGGCCAACCTTCATTACTACTTTGGCAGCAAGCAAACGCTGTACCGCGCGGTACTGGCGCGCATTCTGGAAGACTGGCTGGGGCCGACACTGGGCATTACGCCGCAAGCTGATCCGAAGCTTGCCATTGAGCAATACATCCGCGCCAAGATGGCGCTGTCGAGGCAGCGCCCGCACGCCTCCAAGGTGTTTGCCAATGAACTGTTGCACGGAGCGCCGGTGGTGAAGGTCCTGCTCGGTACCGAGTTACGGCAACTGGTGTTGGCCAAGGCTGCGGTCATCAGCGGCTGGATTGACTGCGGGCGCATGGCAGCCGTGGATCCGGTGCATCTGTTCTTCACGATCTGGGCGGCAACCCAAACCTATGCCGATTTTGATGTGCAGGTGCGCGCCGTGCTGGGGCGCACCGAGATGAGTGCGCAAGACCACGCGCGAGCTACCGAGCATGTGGTGTCACTGATTCTGCGCGGCTGTGGTTTGTTGGGTGAATCGTGAGCCGGCGGGTGGACCATCGGCCGTGCAGGCGGCCCATGGGTAGTCAAGTAGAAGTCGAATTAACCCACTGCTCGGTCTCCGGGTCTTGGCAGTAAAGCTTCAGGCGTTTTGCTGGGAATCAAAGACGGCGCTGTCTTGCGCGTGGGCTGTGGCCTGCCCAATGAGCAGGGCGACCATAACACCGAGAAGTTGGAACTTGTAGAAGAAGGGGATCACACGTCTTCTCTCTCAACGCCCTGCATCCATACGCTCCATCAAATAGCGCAGATCAAACGTCAATGCCCTGGCGGCTACACGGTCTATTGTCACGGGCACTGCGGCACTACGTTGGGCAGGAGTGCGTGGCATGGCTGGCGCATCGTGGTCATCGTCATCTTCGCCGACGTTTTCATCATTCAATCCGGGATTACGATCAGCGCACTCCTTGCGCATAGCCGTCACCGCAGCACGCGCCGCTTGTTTGTTGCTGATATCCAGTGCTGGAATCAGTACATCAAATTGGCGGTTGAGCCGGGTCAGTACATCAGCACTGATATGCCCGTATTTGAGCCATGTTTGCACATGGGCTTTGAGTCGGCGCGCCAACTCTGCTCCGTTATAGGGGCTTGGAACAGGAATCACCGGGGCTAGAACGGGTACCAGCAGATAGTCTTGTCCTTCAATCTCATCAATCTTTTGAACCCAGAAAGGCGTATCGGGCAGCCCATCGAGCCCCCAGGGGTCTGCGATGCGCCCCTGCAGGTAGGTGCGTGCCACACCCGGCAATTCAGGTCGCATCACGATAAATCCACTTTGCGAACGACCAGGCTCCACGCCGTAGGAGTCGGTGTCTTTCAAGCCTGGTGTCCAGACAAAGCTGGTTTGCCCCTCTTTTTCGTCTACCCGCAACCCAGAACTCCAACCTCTGGGTGCTTGAACCACGCTGTTTTCAAATTTTCTCTTGAACTGCAATTGCGCCCAATTTTGTCGAGTCCAGTTATCGTTATCGGTTTTTATATTGGCCGTAACAGGCGCCAAATCCGGCACCGTGTAAACCAGAGGAATACCCCAGATGCGAATCACACTGATGTTTTGCTGGGCACCACGTTGGTTGCGCACCGTGTATTGGTACGAAAACGGGGAGCCACCGCCTTTGATACTGGTTTTGATTGATGGGCGGATAGCAGTACGCGCCACGTAAATTTTGTTAACCCACTGCTCGGTTTCCGGGTCTTGGTAGTAAAGCTTCCAGGCGTTTTGCTGGGCATCAAAGACGGCGCTGTCTTGTGCGTGCCCCAGACCCGAGATCAACGCCAAAATCAATGGGAAGAAACGAATGTATTGAATGTTGGTCATGGCCTATTGCTCCGATTTAAAGCAGGCGGTTTGCTTTTCTAGAAAGACGTGAAAATGGGGATTCAGCACGTAGTGGTGAAGAATGGAAAGCGGAAAGTTCACCTTTTTGTTTTTGCAAAACTTATCGTAAAAGTCATTTTGCTTTCCAAGTGAAATCGGATTATTTGCGCGAGCAAGAGAGATGTCGATTTCCTTGCCCTCGCGGTGCGCCTTGTGGGGTGCTGACCAATTGGAAGTGATGTCATACTGCCCACCCCAGAACAGGCTGGCATCGTTCAACGCAACCGTACCCCAGCCCTCTGCACTAAATGCTTCAATCATCGACTGAAGGTTGCGCAAAGACTGTTCCGTCAAATAGTATTGATTGTGGTGATAGCGCCCATTGCCTTGGTGCGTTTTATCCACGCTGGTGAGTGCGTACACAAAGGTGCCATCCGTGTTTTGGGGCGGATTGGGTGAAATTGGCAGCAGGTCTGGCACCTTGACCTGAATCTCTTTGGTCGCCGGGTTGTTGGTGCAGTTGCTGCACGTCGCTTTGATGGTGTGAATGCCTGCGCTTTCAGGCGCTTTGAACTTGAACTGGATTTCACCGTTTGCATCCGTCGTGCCTTGGACTGCACTGAGGCTGCCTTTGGGGCGGGTGGCATCGTGGTGCTCATGCCCGCCTGAGTGGGGAGTGACATCCACAGCAAAGCTGAGCGCCACCCCGGGCTTTGGAGCTCCGTTATCGGTGACTTTGGCGGTCATTTCAGCGGTGGAAACGCCACCTGTATTTGCCGGGCGTAATTCTGATAAACCGGCGAGTGTGAGTTGCAATTTGGCCGTAGTATTGTTGTAACAAGCGGCTGCACCTCCAAGCCCTAGACCTAAATAAACATAACCATTTTCCGTAACCCCAAAACCAGATGAGACTCCTAGGTTTTCTGATATTGTCCAAGTACCGCCGGGATACCCAGATGGTAAATATTGGGACGGACAGGCATAAGCAAGGATGCCGTATACACGCCAATTCTTGCTGTCGCTGCATGTAATTTCCCAATCTGCTTCGTAGACCACATTTCCAGGCCCACATAATCCTTCTGGAGTGCTAAAAAAACTCGTTCCACTATCGAGGTCAATCCACCCTGAGGCCGCACTTCCAATGGTGGCTGAATAGTTAGGGCCAGCCATTCCAAGTAATACGATTGAAAATGAAAGTTTTAATTTATTTAAATAATTCACATTTTTTAAAAAGGGATAGGAAATTCAACCGCATGAGCCCAAGTGTGTCACCGTACCACGTCCTCAGAATACGTGTTTACCCTTAGGCGGCAGGCTGACTCGCCAAGAATTTTTGCCCCATTGGGCACAAACGGGGTGCCGACCTGCCAAATGGCGCAGCCCTACCCCGGCGGGAGCTTCAACAACATAACCACCAAACATACAACCACCAAACATTCACCAAACGGTACGCTGATCTTCGGGGTAGTCGGGTGGTGATTGGGTTGCCATGTCCCAATCCGGCTCGCCCAGGGCACCCTCGCCCGGCTCCTGCGAAGTGCGCACAGGTGAGCGGGAACGCCTCATAGATTCGGGTAATCAGCGCGGCCCAAAGGTAGTGCGCCGGAAAGCGCGGTTTGGGCTTGACTTCAGGTTCAGGCGCGCCCCCCAACCCAAGCACCCCAGTCCCCGCGCAGCCGGCTCCATGCCCTGAAACTGCATCGCTGGGTGCTTCTGTGCCGCAGCTTGTGGCGCCAGGCTGCTCACGCACTGACGTCACCACCGCTTGGGCCTGGTCTATTACGTCTTTTGTGACGGTGAGCTGTCGCAGATCGCGCAGGCACAGGAGATTCCCTACAACCGCAAACCGTGTACCGTGCTGGCCACGGTGGCGCTCGATGGCGTGGCCCGCGCCGTTGGCGCTGTGTATCTCAAGATCGGCAGCGACGCCGACTTGAGCCCGCAGATGACGGCCGCCAACGCCGCCGCGAAACTGGGGCAACCGGTGATTGTGGAAGTGGCAATTGACTACAGCAAGCGCACGGCGTTCACCGAAGGGGTGGTCAAAACCAACTTCCAGCGCTTCACGCTGGCCCAGAAAGCGCGCGCTGTCGGCCGCGCGATCGTACGAAAGGTGACGGGGTAGTTGATGCAGATCAGTAAACGGTGCCGCAAACCCTTGCGTTACACACGCTAAATGCGATAGACTCTCATTTGCATTTGGCGCTTCGTCGCCGATTCGTCCTAATTTGAGAGGTCTGCAAGATGCTTTTGTCCCAACTAACCAAGGGCTCCCACGCCCTCGTGGAGCGTGTGGTCGCCGGGTCTGCCGAGGTTGGCGAGGCGACTCTGCGCCGTCTGGGCGAATTGGGCTTCATCGCCGGCGAGCCGGTTCAGATGCTGCATCGCGGCCCAGGTGGCCGCGAGCCGCTGGCGGTGCAGATCGGCGAGACCCTGTTTGCGCTACGCCTGCTGGAAGCGCAATGTATTGAAGTGTGCGCCGCCTGAGAGCCCAATGGCATCCGTCCCCGCAGCCAATGCGGCAGCCACCCTGAAGACCATCGCGCTGGTCGGCAATCCCAACTGCGGCAAGACCGCGCTCTTTAACCTGCTCACTGGTGCCCGCCAGAAAGTCGCCAATTACGCCGGCGTCACGGTGGAGCGCAAGGTTGGTTTGGCCCGTTTGCCCAATGGGCAGACGGTATCGGTGATGGATCTGCCGGGTTCCTACAGTCTGACACCGGCGACGCCGGACGAGCAGGTCATGCTGGAGGTGATCGAGGGCCGGCGCGCCGGGGAGGACGCGCCCGATGTGATCGTGGCGGTGGTCGATGCGACCAATTTGCGCATGAATCTGCGCCTGGTGCTGGAACTCAAACACAGCGGGAAGCCGTTGCTGGTGGCGGTCAACATGGCCGACATGGCACGCACGCAGGGTTTGCACATCGACCTGCAGCGCCTGGCGCTGGAGCTCGGTTGCCCGGTGGTGGAGACGGTGGCGGTCAAACAAAACGGTCATGCGCAACTGCTGCGCCAACTCGAAAAACAATTGCTCGATCCCGCGTTGACAGCGGTGCGCCCGGCTGATCCGAGCCCGGTGACATCGCTTGAGCGCCAGCGCGAGGTGCGCCGTATTTTGGCTTTGGTGGCGCCCAATGTGCCGACGCTGGGCCGCTTTCAGCACCGGCTGGACGCTGTCGTGATGCACCCGGTGTGGGGCCTGGTGGTGCTGGCCGTGGTGTTGTTCCTGATCTTTCAGGCAGTGTTCTCGTGGGCCAATTTACCCATGGATGCGATCAAGGCTGCGATGGCGGCGGTTGGCGACTGGACGATTCAGCAGATGAGCGCGGGGCCGCTGCGCAGCCTGCTGGTTGATGGCGTGATCGCCGGCGTCGGCGGTGTGCTGGTGTTCCTGCCGCAAATTCTGATCCTGTTCTTCTTCATTTTGCTGCTGGAGGACTCGGGCTACCTGCCGCGCGCGGCGTTCCTGCTGGACAACCTGATGGGCAAAGTCGGCTTGTCGGGGCGCGCGTTCATCCCCTTGCTGTCGAGCTTTGCCTGTGCCATTCCGGGCATCATGGCGACGCGCACCATTGCCAACTGGAAGGACCGCCTGGCCACCATCATGGTCGCCCCGTTGATGACCTGCTCGGCGCGCTTGCCAGTTTATGCGTTATTGATCGGGGCTTTTGTGCCGGAGCGCGATGTGGGCTGGTTCAGTCTGCGTGGCCTGACGCTGTTTGGTCTGTATCTGGCCGGTGTGGTTTCCGCGATGGCCGTGGCCTGGGTGTTCAAGCGCGTCTGGATGAAAAGCGGGTATCAGCCCTTGATGCTGGAGCTGCCGCCGTACCGCGTGCCGAGTCTGCGCAGCCTCGGCCTGGGCTTGTGGGAACGTGCGCGCATCTTCTTGCGCCGGGTTGGCGGCATCATCTTTGCGTTGATGGTGGTGTTGTGGTTTTTGTCCACCTACCCGGCGCCACCGGCCGGCTGGGACGTGAGTCAAGGCCCCGCCATTCAGTACAGCGCCGCCGGCATGCTGGGTCATGCGCTGCAGTGGCTGTTCGCGCCGATCGGCTTCAACTGGCAAATCTCGATTGCGCTGGTGCCGGGCATGGCGGCGCGCGAGATTGCAGTCGGCGCCCTGGGCACGGTGTACTCGCTATCGGCCGCCGACAAATCGGTCGCCGACGCGCTGTCGCCGGTGATTGCGCAAGGCTGGTCGTTGGCCACCGCGTATTCGCTACTGGCCTGGTACGTGTTTGCGCCGCAATGCATCTCCACGCTGGCCGTGGTGCGGCGCGAAACCAATTCCTGGCGTTACCCGGTTGCCATGGCGGCGTACCTGTTCGCGCTGGCCTATGCCGCCGCGTTTGCGACCTACCGCATCACGCTGTGGCTGGGAGGCTGAGTCATGTCGATACAAGCGTTGATCGTATTCGGCCTGGTCGCTGGCAGCCTGGCCTACGCAGTGTGGACGCTGATGCCGCAAGCGGTGCGGCGCGCATTGGCCGGAGCGCTGTTGCGTTTGCCGCTGCCGCAGCGACTGCGCCCCGCTTTGCAGGCCGCAGCCGCGGCGAAGTCGGGCTGCTGCTGCAGTGGCTGCGACCTGGCGCAGCCCAAGGCGCCCCGCCCCTTGGCGCAAGCGCTGGTTTTTCATCCGCGCAAACACGCCTGAGTGCCGAGGCTGCGCGCAGCGCGGTCGGTGATGTCCTGTCGGAGACTTGCATCGGCCCGATTAGCCCCGGGATAACCCTCGCTCGTTCTGCATAGCAGAATTTCCGGCCGTTCCCCGCTGATGCGTCGCTAAGATGGCGCCGTGCTTCATGTCGATAACGATCGAGTCAGCTCCTGGACGGGATGCACTCTGCGGGACTTGGGGCCACCACACACAGGAGCAACACAATGGCGTCAAGCCGACATCCGCAACCCTGCAATACGTTGCAAGCCTGGCTGACTGTTGCCATCGCCAGAAGGAGCGTTTGATGCAGATGTTTTTTCAGCAGGTGCTCAATGGCCTGACATTGGGTGGCATTTATGCCTTGGTGGCGTTGGGGTTGACGCTGGTGTACGGTATTCTGCACGTACCGAATTTCGCGCACGGAGCGTTCTACATGGCCGGCGCTTTCGTTTCTTACCACCTGATGGCAGCCTGGGGGTGGAACTACTGGCTGGCGATGCTGGGCTCGGCAGCGTGCGTGGCCCTGATCGCCGTGCTGGCTGAACGGCTGGTGTTTCATCCGTTGCGCGATGCCTCCGGCTTGCACCCGATGATTGCGGCTATTGGCATCTTGCTTTTTCTGGAGGCCGGTGCGCAGGCGCTCTGGGTGCTGACTTCCAGCGCATGCAGACCCCCTACAACGGCATCATTGATCTGGCTGGCGTGACGGCGCCGGTGCAGCGGTTGCTGATTATTGCCGCCGCGTTTGCGCTGATGGTGGTGCTGCATCTGTTCCTGCGCAAGACCGTGACGGGCTCAACCATCATCGCCATGGCGCAAAACCGCGACGGCGCGTCGCTGGTGGGCATTGACGCGAACCGCGTCGCGATGCTTACGTTTGCGATCTCCGGCATGCTGGCGGCTGTCGCCGCCACGCTGTACGCGCCGATCAACCTGGTGTACCCGGCGATGGGGCATCTGGTGATTACCAAAGCGTTCGTAATCATCATCCTGGGTGGCATGGGGAGCGTGCCGGGGGCGATCGTCGGCGGGTTGATCATCGGGTTTGCCGAAAGCTTTGGCGCGTTCTACATCTCCACCGACTACAAGGACATCATCGCCTTCGTGCTACTGGTGCTGATCCTGTCCGTGCGCCCGCAGGGCCTGTTCACCAAGGGAGTGCGCTGATCATGGCTGTTTTTGAAGGCAAGCTGGGCTGGAGCCTGCTGTTGTTATTCGGTTTGGCGTTTCCGCTGCTGGTCGGCAACGATTACCACCTGACGGTGATGGGCACGGCCTACATCTTCGCCATCGCCACCGTCGGCCTGAACCTGATCACCGGCTACACCGGGCAGTTCAACCTGGCGCACAGCGGCTTCATGGCGGTCGGCGCCTATACGGTGGGTATTCTGACTGTTGATCATCAGGTGCCGTTCTGGATTGCTTTTGTCCTGTCCGGGGTGGTGACGGCCGCGCTGGGGTTTTTCATCGGCATCCTGTCGCTGCGCCTGAAGGGCCATTACTTCTCGATCTTCACGCTGTGCGTCGGCTACATCATGTTTCTGTTGATAGAGAAGTGGGAGAGCCTGACGCATGGCACGGTGGGCATCATCGGCATCCCGGCTCCGGCGGCCATCGGCGCCCTGTCGTTCGATACGCCGCTGGCGCTCTACTACCTGGCGTTCTTTTGGCTGGTGGTCGGCATGTGGGTCATGCGGCGCATTGTCAACTCCTTGCTCGGGCGCACCTTCATGGCGATCCGCAACGGCGACGAGCTGGCGGAGTCGTTGGGCATCAACCTGATGCGTAACAAGGTGCTGGCGTTCATGCTGTCGGTGTTCTATGCCGGGCTGGCGGGTGGACTTTACGCCGGTTATGTGCGCTTCATCGGGCCTGGCGTGGCCGGCGTCGAGCACACCTTTGATATGACCATGTACATGCTGATCGGCGGCCTGGGCACATTGCTGGGGCCGCTGCTGGGCGCGCTGGCCATGCCGTGGCTGACGCAGTACCTGCAGTTCCTGCAGGAGTACCGGTTCCTGGTGTTCGGGCCGATCCTGATTCTGCTGGTGATCTTTGTGCCGCACGGCATTGTCGGCAGCTACCTGGGCTGGCGCGCCCGCCGCGCCAGTCAGGGAGCCGATCATGCTTAAGGTCGAACACCTGACCAAGCGCTTTGGTGGCCTGGCCGCAGTCAACCGTGTCAGTACTACCATCGAACAGGGCAAGATCAATGCCATCATCGGGCCCAACGGCGCCGGCAAGACCACCTTCTTCAACCTGATCAGCGGTGTGCACCGGCCGACCTCGGGCACCATCACGCTGGAGGGACGCGACGTGACCTCGCTGCGCACCGACGAGGTGGCGCGACTCGGCGTGGCGCGCACCTTTCAGACGACGACGCTGTTCGACTTGGCCTCGGTGCTGGACAACCTGATCGTCGGTCACCGCCTGCGCACGCGCTCCGGTCTGTTCGATGTGCTGCGCGGCTCGAGCCGGCTGCGCGAAGAGGAGCGCATCTGCCGCGAAAAGGCGCGTGACGCGCTTGACTTCGTCGGGCTGTCGCACCTGGAACACCGCATCGCCGGCGACATCTCGCAACAAGAGCGCAAGCGCGTCGCCTTTGCCTTGGCACTGACCACCGGGCCGCGCCTGCTGTTGCTCGATGAGCCGGCCGGCGGCGTCAATCCGGATGAAACCGAGGGCCTGGCCGACCTGATTCGCAAGATGGTCAAGAGTGGCCTGACGGTGTGCCTGATTGAACACAAGATGAACATGATCATGAGTCTGGCAGACAAGATACTGGTGTTGAACTACGGTGAAAAGATCGCCGAGGGAACGCCGGCCGAGATCCGCGCCAACCCGGCGGTGATCGACGCCTACCTGGGGAGCGATCATGCTGACGCTTGACAACGTTTCACTCAAGTACGGCAGCTTTACCGCCCTAAACGGTGTCAGCCTGCACGCCCGGCAAGGCGAACTGGTGGTGCTGCTGGGGGCCAATGGTGCCGGCAAGAGTTCAATATTTCTGACCATCAGTGGTATCCACAGGGCGGCCGGCGGCAGCATTCGCTATGGCGAGCAGGAACTGGTTGGCATCAAGCCGTCGCAGATTGTCCATGCGGGGGTCGTGCAATGCCCCGAGGGGCGCAAGCTGTTTGCGGGCATGTCGGTGCTGAAGAATCTGCTGCTCGGCGGCTACGTGCACCGGCGTGATCCGGCTGGCAACCAACGTCTGCTCGAAGACGTGCTGCAACTGTTTCCCATTCTGGCGGAGAAGAAAGATGCGGCGGCCGGATTGCTCAGTGGCGGCCAGCAGCAGATGTTGGCGATCGGTCGCGCGATGATGGGTCGGCCCAAGGTGCTGCTGCTCGATGAGCCGTCGCTTGGCTTGGCGCCGCTGGTGATCAAGCAGACGTTCGAGGTCATCCAGCGCATCAACCAGGCCGGCACCACCGTGCTACTGGCCGAGCAGAACGCGTTTGCCGCGCTCAAGATCGCGCACCGCGCCTACGTGATTGAGAGCGGTCGCATCGTCATGGAAGGCGACCGCGCCAGCCTGATGAACAACGAGGCCGTGCGCCGGGCCTATATCGGCGCTTGATTTCCCCTTTCCACCACCCACCCTGTCAAGGAGACACCCATGAAACTCAATCCCACCTCGCGCCGGTGCGTCGGCCTGCTTGCCGCAGCGTTGCTGGCCACTGGTCCGGCTCTGGCCCAACAGGTTGTGAAGATCGGCTACTCCGGTCCCTTGAGCGGCGGCGCCGCGTTGTATGGCAAGAATGTGCTCAGCGGCATGGAAATGGCCGTGCAGGAGATCAACGCCGCCGGGCTGGTTGTGGCCGGCCAGAAGGTCAAGCTTGAAATCGTGGCGCTGGACGATAAGTACAACCCGAGTGAGACCGCCATCAACACCCAGCGTCTGGTGCAGGAGCACAAGACGCCTGCCGTGCTGGTGCCGCACTCCGGCGGCAGTTTTGCAGTGCAGGCCACCAACGAGGCGCAGAAGGTGCTGCTGCTGTCCTACACCAGCGTGCCGCAGATCACCGAACGCGGCAACAAGCTGACGCTGCGCATACCGCCCGAGTTCACTTCTTATATCAAGCCGTTCGTGAGTCACGCGATGGGCAAGTACGGCAAGAACCTGGCCATTGCGAATGCCGACCACGATTACGCCAAGACCTGGACCGCCGCATTCAAGCCAGCCTGGGAGGCGGCGGGCGGCAAGGTGGTGGCTGACAACCCGATGTCTTACAACCGTGCCACCGACTTCTACAGCGGTGTGAGTCGCGTGCTGGCAGCCAAGCCGGATGTGCTGTTCATCGGCGGCGCCTCCGAGCCCACCGGGCTGGTGGTCAAGCAGGCGCGCGAGCTCGGCTTCAAGGGCGGCTTTGTGATCATCGATCAGGCCAAGATGGACGAAATCGGCAAGATCACCGGTGGCTACGGTCCGCTGGAGGGCTCTATCGGCGTGTTGCCGGTGGTGGAAGACAGCTCGCCGGTGACGCGCGCCTTTGTTGAGCGTTTCCGCAAGGCGAACCCGGGCCGCGACCCGAGCTCGGAAGTGTCACTCAACTACACCGCTGTGCACGCCACAGCCATGGCGATGAAGCTGGCCGGCAGCACCAGCGACGCCGCCGCCATCCGGGCCCAGCTCGACAAAGCCTTCAAGGCCCTGCCCGATGAACACAACCCGCACGACATGGACGGTGTCAACGATCGCGGCGGCTCCACCGCCAACACCCGCGTCGCCATCGTGGACGGCGGTAAGGTCAAGGAAGTCAAGCTAAGCGCGATCAAGTAAGCGGACGCTCAGTCGAGCGTGACTTTGGCGTCGCGGATCACCTTGCCCCACTTGGTTGTTTCGCTGGCGATGAAGGCTTCAAACTCCGGTGCCGTGCTGCCGACCGGGATCGTGCCCATCGCGTCGAGCCGGGACTTCAGGTCGTCCAGGCGCACGATCGCTGCCACCTCGTCGGCGACGCGCTTGATGATAGCCGCCGGTGTGCCGGCCGGCGCCAGCAGGCCAGCCCAGGTGCTGCCTGTAAAACCGGCAATGCCCTGCTCGATAAACGTCGGCAACTCCGGCAACACCGGCAGGCGCTTCTCGCTGGCAACACCGATCAGGCGCACCTTGCCGGCCTTGCCGGGGTTGATCAGACCCGACGCCGCGTCAAGAAACAGGTGAATCTGCCCACCCATCAGGTCGGTCAGCGCCGCCGCTGCGCCGCGGTACGGAATATGCACCATGAACGTGTTGGTCAACGTCTTGAGCAGTTCGGTTGACAGGTGCGCCGCCGAGCCACTGCCGCTGGAGGCGAAACTCACCTTGCCCGGGTTCTTGCGTGCGTAGGCGATCAGCTCGGCGACGGTCTTGAATGGCGCGTCGTTGTTGACCGCAGCCACCAGCGGCGAGATGCCGATCAGCGACACCGCGGCAATGTCCTTGCGCGGGTCGTACGGCAGCTTGGGGTAGAGCGTCGTATTGGCCGCGTAGGCCGCGATCACGACCGCGAAACTGTGGCCGTCGGGCGCCGACTTGGCCAGCGCGTCAACGCCAATGATGCCGTTGGCGCCCGGCTTGTTGTCGATCACGACCGACTGGCCAAGGCGCTCCTGCAGCTTTTGCGCGACGAGCCGCGCCGTCACGTCGGTGAAGCCGCCCGGCGGATACGGCACGATGATGCGAATCGGTTTGGCCGGCCAGCTCTGTGACCAGACCGCCGGCGCCGTGATGGCGGTAGCGCCGGCAGCGGCCAGGCTGAGTGAAAAGCGGCGGCGGGTCAGAGCGGACGGTTTCATGTGGGTCTCCTGCTGGACAAGTTCAAGCCTGCGCGCCAGTGTAGCCGTCACGCAGTTCACGCTTGAGAATCTTGCCAATCGCGCTGCGTGGCAGCTCGCCGACGATGCGCAGATCGGCGAGCCGCTGCGTCTTGCCAACGCGGGCATTGAGCCATGCGCGCAGTTCACCGGCCGCTGCCGTGGCGCCGGGGCGGCAGACGACGAAAGCGACCGGCGTCTCGCCCCATTGCCGGGACGCCACACCGACGACGGCCACATCAAAGACCGCCGGGTGCTGCGCCAGCTCGGCTTCGATATCGCTCGGGTAGATGTTGAAACCGCCCGAGATGATCAGGTCCTTCTTGCGGTCGAGCAGCGTCAAAAAACCCTCGGCGTCGAAGCGGCCGATGTCGCCGGTGCGGATAAAGCGCTTGCCGTCGGCGGCGAACCACTCGGCCGCGCGCGTCTGCCCGGGCTGACCGTGGTAGCCGGTCATCATGCCGGCGGAATGGCCAACGACCTCGCCAGACTCACCGGCAGCCACCTCATGCCCGGCGTCGTCGATCAGCCGGATGTCGTGGCCCTCGGCCGGCCGACCGACCGTATGCAGCTTGGTCGGGTGCAGGTGCGCCTCCAGGATGCAGGTGCCGCCGCCTTCGGTCATGCCGTAGAACTCGACCAGCCCACCCGGCCAGCGCGCCACCGCGTCGGCTTTGAGTGCGCCGGAAAACGGCGCGCTGGTGCAGAACTTGGCGTGAAACGACGTCAGGTCAAACGCATCGAACGATGGCAGTGCCAGGATGCGCTGGTACTGCACCGGCACCAGCATCGTGTGCGTGACGCGGTGCGCCTGCGCCAGCGCCACGTAAGCGCCGGCATCGAACTTGGCCATCAGCACGACCGTGCCGCCAAACGCCAGCGTCGGGAAGAACACGACCAGCGTGGTGTTGGAGTACAGCGGCGTGGCCAGCAAGGTCACGCCGTGCGGCCCATAGCCGTAGCTGGCGCCGCGCGCCACGTGCATCCAGCGCATGCCGTGCGACTGCACAATGCCTTTGGGCGTGCCGGTAGTGCCCGACGAATAGATGATGTTGAACGCTGCCTCGGGCGCTATCAGCACCGGTTGTGGCGTAGCACCGGGCGGCGCTAGCCAGTCCTGCAGCGCGCGACCAGGAGCGCCGGCCTCGATCGCCACACAGCGCGCCAGTGCAGCGGTCGGAATCAGCGCACTGGCGCTGGCGTCAACGAACAGACAGCGCGCTTGCGCGTCCCCCAGCATCGATGCAAAACTCTGCGGCGTAACCGTCGCGCTCAGCGGCGCGACGACCACGCCGGCACGCAGCGCGCCCAGAAACAGCGCGGCTTGCAACGGCGTGCTGGCGCCGCACAGCACAATCGTCTCGCCCGGTTGTACGCCGTCGCGTTGCAGGGCGGCAGCGACGCGGTCCATCAGCGCGTCGAGCTCGCCGTAGCTGAGACTCGTGTCGCCCTGCACCAGCGCCAGTTGCGCCGGCCTGGCCAGCGCGTGCTCATGCACGAGTTCGGCGAGGGTGCGAAAGTTGCTGTCTGGCATCGCGGACTACCTTGGGCGCTGCTGTTCCTGCAGCTCGCGCCACTGAACCTTGCCGGCGCCCGACTTGGGCAGGCTATCGACAAAGTCAACGAGACGCGGGCACTTGTAGGCCGCCATGTTCTGGTGGCTCCAGTCGATGATGTCCTGCGCGCTGACCCGCTCGCGCTGGCCGTCCTTGAGCACCACCACCGCCTTGACGGTCTCGCCGCGGCGCTCATCAAGCACAGCTATCACACACACCTCGCGGATTGCCGGGTGCGCGTACAGCAGCGCCTCGACCTCGGCCGGCCAAACTTTGAAGCCGGACGCATTGATCATGCGCTTGAGCCGATCGACCAGGAAGAAGTAGCCGTGCTCGTCGCTGCGCGCCAGGTCGCCGGTGCGCAGGAAACGCTTGCCGTCGAGCTCGATGAACACGGCGGCGTTGGCTTGCGGGTTGCGCCAGTAGCCCTGCATCAGCTGCGGGCCGTGCACGATGATTTCGCCGACCTCGCCCACCGGCAGTTCCTGCAGGCTGACCGGGTCGATGATGCGCGCATCGACGTCAAAGATCGGGATCCCCAGGCACTGCTTCATTGGTCGCTGCGGCGGGTTGATGTGGGTTGGCGCAATCGTCTCCGACATGCCATAGCCTTCGATGTAATCGAGGTCGCACAGCTCCTTGAGCTTGGTTGCAATCGCCTGGGGCATCGCAGCGCCGCCGCCACTGAGCCGGCGGATGCTGGAGAAATCGTATTCGGCCAGGCGCGGGTTCGACAGCAGATCGACCACCATGGCGGCAATCATTTGCGTGCCGGTAATGCGGTAGCGCTGGATGATCTGCGCCGCCGCGTCACGGTCCCAGCGCGGCAGTAGCACCACGGTAGCGCCGGCGTAGAGCGAGCCGTTCATGCCGTTTTGCATGCCAGTGACGTGAAAGAACGGCAGCACGGCGAGCTGCACCGCATCCTGCGTGGTGGCCAGCCATTGCGTGCCGGCGACCGTGTTGTACATCACGCTGCGGTGCGTGTGCATGCAGCCTTTGGGGTGGCCGGTGGTGCCCGAGGTGTAGGGCATCACGGCCAGATCATCCGGGCCGGCACTCAGCGGCCCAGGCCGCAGCGCGGCAGCCAATGCGTCGGACCACAGCGTCACGCCGGGCTCATTGATCGGCTGGCGTGCTTCCTGCACGAACGCCGGCACGCTCAGTTCGGTGGTGGGAGCTATGTAGTCGCTGTAGCAACCGACCAGCGCATGGCGCAAGCCCGGCGCCTCCGGCGCGCTTGCCGCTGCGGTCAGCCCTTGCTGCAGCAACGCGCGCACCTGCGGATACAAGTCCTGCGGCGCGATGATGACGCGCGCGCCGGCGTCGCTCACGTAGTGGGCCAGCTCACCGCTGAGGTTCATCGGGTTGACCGGCACCACGACCGCGTTGGCGCGCAGGATCGCGTAGTAGCCGAGCACAAATTGCGGGCTGTTTTGCATGTACAGCAGCACGCGCTCGCCGGCTTGGACGCCGCAAACTTGCTGCAGGTAGCCGGCCAGCCGCTCGGTCTCATCCTGCAATTGGGCATAGCTGACGATGCCGTCGTAAAACACCAGCGCCGCCTTGTCTGGGTAGCGCAGCGCCGAGACCTCGATGTTGCGGTACAGGTTGGTGGCCGGCACCGTCAGATGCCGCGGCAACTGGCGCGGCCAGTGGGCGAAGTGTCGGTCGAACATGGGGTGTCTCAGACGTTTAAGTAACGCGCCAGTTCCAGCTTGCCGATCTGGTTGCGGTGCACCTCGTCCGGGCCGTCGGCAAAACGCAAAGTGCGCGCGCTGGCATAGGCGGCGGCGAGCGGAAAGTCGGCGCTGACGCCGGCGCCGCCGTGCACCTGCATCGCCCAGTCGATCACCTGGCAGGCCATGTTCGGCGCCGCCACCTTGATCATCGCGATCTCCTTCTTGGCGCCCTTGTTGCCAACCGTGTCCATCATGTAGGCGGCGTTGAGCACCAGAAAGCGCGCCTGGTCGATCAGGATGTGGCATTGGCAATGCGCTCGCGCGTGACGCCCTGATCCGCCACCTTGCGGCCAAACGCGGTGCGCCCCAGCGCCCGGCGGCACATCAGTTCCAGCGCGCGTTCGGCCACGCCAATCAGGCGCATGCAGTGGTGAATGCGTCCGGGACCGAGACGCCCTTGTGCAATCTCGAAGCCGCGCCCTTCACCCAGCAGCACGTTGCCGACCGGCACCCGCACATTGTCAAAGCTGACTTCGCCGTGACCGTGCGGCGCGTGGTCGTAGCCGAACACCTGCAGCGCGCGCTCCAGTTTCACGCCGGGCGTATTCATCGGCACCAGAACCATCGACTGCTGCCGGTGTTTGATGGCGTTGTCGGGGTCGGTCTTGCCCATGAAGATCAGGATTTCGCAGCGCGGGTCGGGCGCGCCCGAGGTCCACCATTTGCGCCCGTTGATCACATAGTCGGCGCCATCGCGCGCAATGCTGGCCTCGATGTTGGTGGCGTCGGATGAAGCCACGGCCGGCTCGGTCATCGCAAACGCCGAGCGGATTTTGCCGTCCAGCAGCGGCAACAACCATTGCTCCTGCTGCTCGGGCGTGGCGTAGCGCACCAGTGTTTCCATGTTGCCGGTGTCGGGCGCCGCGCAGTTGAAGGCTTCCGACGCGATGTGCGAGCGCCCCATGATCTCGCACAGCGGCGCGTACTCCAGATTGCTCAGGCCGGCGCCGTACTTCGACTCTGGCAGGAACAGGTTCCACAGACCGGCGGCGCGCGCCCGGGCCTTGAGTTGCTCCATGATGCGGGTCGGTTGCCAGGCATTGCCGGCTGCGCGGTTGGCGTCAACCTCGTCGTGATAAACGCTTTCAGCCGGGTAGATATGCTCGTCCATGAAAGCGCTGACGCGCTGCTGCAGCTCAATAACTTTGGGGGTGTAGGAGAAGTCCATATTGATCTTTCAGTGAGTTTCAAATGACGCTGGCGCCACCGTCCACCACCAGTGCCTGCCCGGTGATGTGGCGCGACGCATCGCTGGCCAGGAATACCACGGCGCCTTTCAGGTCCTCGTCGCCGCCGATACGGCGCAGCGGCGTGCGGCTGACCAGCGTGTCGCCGAGTATTCCGATCAGGCCGTTGGCCAGCTTGCTCGGGAAGAAGCCGGGGCAGATTGCGTTGACGCGAATGCCGTACGGGCCCCACTCCGACGCCAGCGTGCGCGCCAGATGGATCGCTGCCGCTTTTGACGTGTTGTAGGCCACGGTGTTCATGCCCGGTGGCGTGCCCTTCAGGCCGGCCACCGAGGCCGTGATGATGATGTTGCCGCGCTGCTTCGGAATCATGCAGCGCTTGCCGACCTCGCGCGACAGAAAGAACGGCGCGTTGACGTTGAGGTTCATCACCTTGTTCCAGGCCGCATCCGGGTATTCCTCGGCTTTGGCGCCCCAGGTGGCGCCGGCATTGTTGACCAGAATGTCAATCGCTCCAAAGCGCGCCAGCACCTGGTCCACCAGTGCCGGAATCTGCTCGAATTTCGACAGGTCATTGACGAACGCTTCGACCTCGTAGCCCAGTCCTGCCAGATGCGCCTTGGCCGCTGCCAGTTCATCGGCCTTGCGCGCGCTGATGGCCAGCCGGGCGCCCATCTCGCCCAGCGCTTCGGCCATTTGCAGGCCCAGCCCGCGCGAACCGCCGGTTACCAGCGCGACCCGGCCGCTCAGATCAAACAATGCTTTGACGCTCATATCGACAGACCTTAAAAAATCAGCCGCGCCCGCCCTGCCATGGATGCAGGCTGCTCGTGCGGCGAAGTGTTAGTGGGAGAAGGTGTTCCGGCACGCGAGGCGTGTCCGATGGCGGCTATGCTATCCGGATATCAGCCGAGCGCAATCGCTGGCTGTCACCTGCGAAACTCAGCGCCGCAGCAGGGTTTCAATGCGCGACGCGATGTCGAGCAGGCGCGGGCGCACCTCACGCAGCAGGAAATCGGGCGCCAGGCCAGACGCCGGGCCGCCGCAGTTGATGACCAGTGGCGGCAGTCCGTCGCCCGGCTGCAGCGCGCGACCGATCGCGTTCACCTGATGCTGCCAGTCGCCAAACGAGCAGCTCACCCCCAGACTGCGGTAGTCCTGCAGCGACCGCGCCACGCCGGCCTCGATCGCCGGCCAGCTCGTCTTGTTGCGCGAGCGCACCTGATCAAGCACCGCGCGGCGTTCCTTCTCGGGCACGGCCGCCAGCCAGGCGCGTCCCATGGCCGAGGTCGCCAGCGCAATGCGCGAGCCAACGTCCAGGCTGCGCACGAGCAACTCGGCGCTGCGACAGTTCTCGACATAGATCATCGACAGCCGGTCGCGCGTTCCGAGCGAAACTTCGCACTTGGCGAAGTCGGCCAGCTCCTGCATCAGCGGGCGCGCCATCTGGCGCACGTCGAGCCGCCTGAGCATCGTGGTGCCAAGTGACAGCGTGGCCGAGCCCAGACGGTACTTGCCGCTGGCTTCAACCTGATGCAGATAGCCGAGCCGGGTCAATGTGCCGGTCAGACGCGAAACCGTCGATTTCGGCAGTCTGCAGCGCTCGGCGATCTCCAGGTTGCCCAGCGCCTTGTCATCGGAACGAAAACACGCCAGCACCTGCAGGCCGCGCGCCAGCGCGGTGACGAAGTGGCGGTCTTCCTTCGGCCGCGACGGCGCCGGAGCAATGCGGGCAGCAAGGGACGACTTGGAAGACATGGCGCCATTATCCGGTCAGGCCGGACGCATCCGCAGTGCCCAGAGGCGGGCGCCGCCGCAGTGCAGTATCAGGGAATGGTGCTGAAAGCGACGACGCGGTTCTTGCCGGCGCGTTTGGCTGCATACATCGCCTGGTCGGCCTGGTACATCAGCAAGTCGGCGTCCTGCCCGTCTTGCGGATAGAACGCGACGCCAATGCTGGCGGAAACCCGTACCACCACGTCGCCCACGGTGACCGGCTCGGCGGCGGCCTGGCGCAACCGCTCCAGCACCAGTTCGCAGTCCTGCGGACGCTCCAGCGCCGCCAGCACCGCGACAAACTCGTCGCCGCCAATGCGCGCCAGTGTGTCGCTCTCGCGCAAGACCGTTTTCATGCGCGCCGACACAACGATCAGCAGTTCATCGCCGACGTCATGGCCGTGCTGGTCGTTGACCGTCTTGAAACTGTCCAGATCGAGATAGACGACGGCCACCGAACGCTCGCCGCGCTGGATCATCGCCTGATGCAGCCGGTCGGCCAGCAGCACCCGGTTGGGCAGGTCGGTCAGCACGTCGTAGTGCGCGATGTGCTCGAGCTGGCGCTGGTGCTCCTTGAGCGGCGTGATGTCGGTGAACAGCGCCACGTAGTGCTGTGTCTTGCCGTGCCCGTCGCGCACCGCGCTGATGGTCAGTATTTCGGCGTACACCTCGCCACTTTTGCGCCGGTTCCAGATTTCACCCGACCAATGGCCGTGTTGCAGCAGACCATGCCACATGCTGGTGTAGAACTCCTTGCCCTGCCGGCCGGAATTGAGGATGCGCGGGTTGTGCCCGAGCACCTCGTCGCGGCTGAAGCCGGTAATGCGGCCGAAAGCCTCATTGACGTCGATGATGTCCCCGTCGGCAGCGGTAATCATGATGCCTTCGCGTGCGTGCTTGAACACGCTGGCCGCCAGCAGCAACTTCTCTTCCGCCTGTTTGCGCTCACTGATGTCGGTGTGGGTCCCGATCATGCGCAGCGGCTTGCCATCAACATCGCGCGCCACCACCATGCCGCGCGACAGGATCCACTTCCAACTGCCGTCCTTGCACAGCATGCGCCGTTCACTGGAGTAGAACGGCATCTGGCCGGAAAAATACGCCGCCCGGTTGGCCTTGACTGCCGGCAGATCCTGCGGGTGCACGCGCTCATCGCCCCACGACTTGGGGTGATCCGTCAGGTCATCGTCGGTGAATCCGTACAGTTCCTTGTAGTGTTTGGAGTGCACCGCTTCGCCGCTTTGCATGTCACGGTCCCAGACGCCGGCGCCCGAGCCTTCGAGCGCGAACTCCCAGCGCTTCTCGCTGATGGCCAGCGCCGACTGCGCCCTGTCGCGCTCCAGATTTTGCCGAACAATCACCGTCTGGGCTTTGTGGACGATCGCAAACAGCGCCGCAAACAGTGCCGTCAACAGAGCGATCACGACGCCGATCACGATCCATTTCTGCTCGTCCACATCGGCCAGTTGCGCCGTGACGTCGCTGTAAACCTCAAAGACTGCGACCAGTTGGTCGCTGGTCGGGTGATAGGCTGGAACATAGGTTTCAACCACGTCGTAGCCGGTGATCTGGTGTCCGGACGAATCGAACTGCTCTTTATGCAGTAGCACGGAACGGCTCTGCCCGAGCAGCGCGCTGATCGTGCCCTGGTCCTTGCTCTGGTCTTCGCCAATCTGCTTGGGGTCGGGCGAATAGAGCGTCATCCCCGTCAAGTCATAGACCTTGAGCTTGAAGATGTTGGTGCCTTTTTGCAGGCTCAGCATCTTTTTGCGCAGCGCCGGGAGTTCCGGCGCCGCCTTCAGTTCTGTGGCCGATTTCCCGGGCGCAGCCTTGACCAGCGCGGCCAGGTCGCTGTCCCATAATTCTTTGGCAATCAGCCTGGCGTGGCTGGCGTGTTCGCGCTCGTATTGCTTGACCAAACCGCCAATCGACAAGGTGCGAAACAGAGCGCCCATCAGCAGCGCGACCACCAGGAACGCGACCAGACTCGTACGCGTGAAAAAACGCAACAAATGGAATTCAGTCTCGATGCTGAATATCGACTTGTGACGCGTCTTTTTAGCGCTAACGACTGCCTTCAAGGTGGAAGTTCTCCGCATTTCTTATAGGTATGGCTGATGACCCGTTGAACCGGCAATTCAACAGGCGCCGCCCGATTATCGGGCCCGATTATCGCCCAGCTTTATTTCTTGCCCAAACCCAGCCGTTGCGCGCTCTCGGTGTACATGCGCACCTTGTCCTTCATGAAGGCGTCCATCTGGTCCAGCCCGACGTTGACCAGCTCGAACCCGCCGCGCGCCGCCAGCTCTTTCATCTCGGCTTCATTGTTGAGTGCCGCCCACAGATCGGAGACGCGTTTGCGCGCCTCGGGCGGCGTTGATTTGGGCATGCCGATGCCGCGGTACGCGCCATCGACCCAATCGACGCCGAGCTCGCGAAACGTCGGCACATCGGGCAGCAGCGGGTGGCGTTTGTCCATCGCCACCGCCAGCGCGCGCAGCCGCGTCTTGTTGCTGATGGCAAACGGCGTGTAGGTCATGGCGCCGTCAATCTGCGAGCCAAGCACGGCGCTCGCCATGTCGCCGGTGCCCTTGTACGGGATGTAGTTGGTCTTCACGCCAAAGGCGGCATTCAGGCGTTCGTGCGCCGCGTGGTTGGCCGAGTTCAGCCCCGAACCGCCCAGGTTGAGCGCGCCCGGATCGGCCTTGGCCGTCTTGACGAAATCGGCGAAGCTCCTGATCGGGCTGGCCTCGGGGACGGCCAGGATGTCGGGCGTGTAGTGGAACCAGAACACCGGCGTGATGTCCTCGGTCTTGTATTGCACCGTGCCTTCCATCGGCTGCAGCACGGTGTGCGGCAGGTTGATGCCGACGATATTCACCCCATCACCGGGCAGCGTATTCATCGTGCTCCACATCAGCGCGCCGCCGGCACCGGCCTTGTACTGGATGATGGTCTCGATGGCCGGGCACTTCTTCTTCAGCACCAGCT
>JANNUE010000296.1:0-11180 GCA_031394895.1 Betaproteobacteria bacterium | reverse complement strand
GGCCGGCCCACATATAGGTGAACACGATCGCCCAGAAGTGGACGATCGACAGCCGGTACGAGTAAACCGGGCGCTGCGCCTGCTTGGGCACAAAGTAATACATCATGCCCAGAAAGCCGGTGGTCAGAAAGAACCCGACGGCATTGTGTCCGTACCACCACTGGATCATGGCGTCCTGCACACCAGCATAGGCCGAATACGACTTCATCCAGCCGGCCGGTATCGCTGCGGCGTTCACCAGATGCAGCAGCGCCACGGCCAGAATGAAGGAACCAAAAAACCAGTTGGCCACATAGATGTGACGAACTTTGCGGGTGCCGATGGTGCCGAAAAACACGATGGCGAACGCGACCCAGACCAGCGTGATGAGAATATCAATCGGCCACTCCAGCTCGGCGTACTCCTTGCCCTGGGTATAGCCCAGCGGCAGCGAGATGGCGGCTGCGACGATCACCAGTTGCCAGCCCCAGAACGTAAAGGCCGCCAGCTTGTCGCCAAACAGTCGCACGTGGCAGGTGCGCTGCGCCACATAGTAGGCCGAGGCAAACAGCCCGCAGCCGCCAAAGGCAAAGATCACCGCATTGGTGTGCAGCGGGCGCAATCGTCCGTAACTCAGCCACGGGATGCCGAAATTGAGTTCCGGCCAGGTGAGCTGCGCGGCGATGATCACGCCCACCAGCATGCCGACCACACCCCAGACCACGGTCATGATGGCAAATTGCCTGACCACTTTGTCGTTGTAGCTTGTCGCCAGCGTATTGGGAAATATCATTTGTACCTCTTCTTCGTTAACACCTGTTGCGTTTGCAGTGGCACTGCAAGGGCAGCACTGCAAGCAAACATCAACCTCCACACAACTCTGCTAGTCCCTGAGAACGCGCTCACCTTCGGACTCGATGTCTTCAAACTGACCCCGGTAGATCGCCCACCACAGCCCACCCAGAATGAAAAACACCAGGCTGACCGACAGCGGAATAAGTAAGTAAAGAATATCCATCAAACTGCTTGCATTGCCTTGTTGCGAGTCGCCAGCCGCACCGAATTGAGCACCACCAGCAGCGAGCTTAACGCCATTCCCAGGCCGGCCAGCCAGGCTGGCAACCAGCCCGCCACCGCCAGCGGCACACAGACCGCGTTATACAGCAGCGCCCACCAAAGGTTTTGCCGTACAACGCGCAACGTGCGCCGCGCCAGTCGCAGCGTTTGTACCACCGCCCCGGCTTGTTGGCCCAGCACCACAAAGTCGGCCTGCGCCTTGGCCAATGGTACAGCCTGGCCGAAGGCAAATGACACGTGCGCGCTGGCCAACACCGGACCATCGTTGAGTCCGTCCCCGACCACTGCCACCGTGTGCCCGGCGAGCTGAAGCTTTCGCAGTAAATCGAGCTTATCCTGCGGCGTGCACTGACCCTGAAACTTGTCGATGCCGACCCGTGCCGCGACAGCAGTCGCAGCAGCCAGGCTGTCGCCGGACCACAGGTGCACCGCCAGCCCCAGACCCTGGAGTGCAGCGACCGAGCTGGCAGCGTCAGAGCGCAGGTCCTCGTCGAACTCAAAGGTCGCCAGCCAGCCCTGTTCGTCGCTTAGGTAGCAGCGCGGGAAGGTGGACGGCGCTGCCACCACGCCGCAAAAACTTGCCGAGCCAAGCCGCATATCATGCTGCGCGCCGCCGTAGCGCAGCCGCGCGCTGACCCCCTGACCGGCGACTTCGTTGACCGCCTCGGTGCTGCAAGCACCGGACGCTCCGCTGTTCGCCAGCACCAGCGCTCTGGACACCGGGTGCAGCGAGTGCTGTGCAAGCGTCGCTGCCACCTGCAAAACCTGCCCGCTGTCAGCGCCGTCACGCAACTGGCTGGAGCGCAGCACGACGGTATCGCTGGTGAGCGTGCCGGTCTTGTCAAACACCACCGTATCAATGCCGGCCAACGCTTCAAAGGCATCGAGCCGGCGCACCAGCACACCGTGGCGCGCCAGCCAACCGGCCGAGGCCAGCAGCGCCGCCGGCGTTGCCAATGACAAGGCGCACGGGCAGGTCACGACCAGCACCGCCACCGCCACCATCAGCGCGTGGCCCGGGTCGCGACCCCACCAATAGACGCCGGCCATTGCGGCAGCCAGCAGCACGCCGATCAGGAACGGTCTGGCAATCCGGTCTGCGAGACGGGCCAGCGCCGGCTTGGTCGCCGAGGCACTCTCCATCAAAGCCACGATCTGGGCAAACCGCGTTTGCGCGCCAACCCGCTCGATCAGCACCTGCACCACGCCGGACAAGTTGTGGCTGCCGGCAATCACCGCGCTGCCGACGCCGCGTGGCAGAGGGTGCGACTCGCCGGTGAGCAGCGCTTCATCGACCAGCGTGCTGCCGTGTTCCAGCACGCCATCGGCCGGAAACGTTTCACCCGGCAGCACCTGAATGCGGTCACCGGCGAGCAGGCGGCGCACCGGCACCCGCGCATAACTGCCGTCCGCCGCCAGCCGCGCCGCGCTGTCGGGCAGTCGGTTCATCAAAGTCTCCAGCGCGCCCGCCGTACGGTCACGCAGCCGCAACTCGAACCAGCGCCCGGCCAGCAGGAAGAAAACAAACATGGTGAGCGAATCAAAATAGACCTCGCGCCCGAAGATGCCCTGAGGGTCAAAGGTGCCAGCGGAACTGACGGCGAAAGTGATCGCCATTCCCAGGGCGACCGGCAAGTCCATGCTGATACGGCGCTGCGCAATGTCACGCAGCGCGTTGCCAAAGAACCCTGCGCTAGAAAACAGCATCACCGGCAAGGTCAGCACCCACGACGCCCAGCGCAACAACTGCTCCATCTCGGGCGTCAAATCACCGGGCGCGGCGACGTAAGCCGGATAGGCGTACATCATCACCTGCATCATGCAAAGCCCGGCCACGGCCAGCCGCCACAGCAGCTTGCGCGACTCGTCGCGCCGGCGCTCGCGGGCAAACGCGTCGTTGGCCGGCAGTGCGCGGTAGCCAGCCGTCTGAATGGCTTGCATCCAGATCGAAGGCAGTAACAGGTCAGAGCGCCACAGCACGCGTGCCCGATGGCTGCCGGCACTCACGCTGGCGCGCTGCACGCCGGGCACCTGCAGCAGCGCTTCCTCGATATTGAGCGCGCAGGCGGCGCAATGCATGCCTTCGATCTGGATGTTGGATTCCCACAGGTCGGCGCTGCTCGCATCGGCACGGCTAAAGGCCGACCACTCCAGCGGATCGTCCAGCAAATGCAGAGCGCTCGCATCCTCAGCAGCAGGGGCAGCGGTCTGATCTTGAGCGCGCACGGCAACAGCAGGGGGTGGCGCCGCCAGAGAGACGGCAAGACTGACAGGTGGCATAAGGTTCAAGGTCGATGAAAACAGTTTACCTGACGAAAATCAAAGCTGCAGCGACCCACAGGAGTAAGCTGGCGCTTCCCATTCAACTGGAGCAATGCATGTACCAAAAAATACTGGTGGCCACCGATGGCTCGACCTTGTCAAAGAAAGCGGTCTCCAGCGCCATCACCCTGGCCACCCTGTGCGGCGCTGAGTTGGTCGCGTTGAAAGTCATCCCGCGCTACCCGCAAAGCTACTTTGAGGGCGGCCTTGCGCTGCAGGCGACCGAGGTTAGCCGGGTGGAGGCCAAGTGGGCCGAAGACGGTCAGGCGATTGTCGATGCGGTGCAAAAGGCCGCACTGGCAAAAGGCGTCGCCTGCAAGGCCGTGACTGCCAAGTCAGACTTGGTGTCGGACGCAATCATCGCTGCGGCAAAGAAACACAAATGCGATCTGATCGTGATGGCGTCGCATGGACGCCGCGGCATCAAGCGCCTGCTGCTGGGCAGTGAAACCCAGCTCGTGCTGACGCATTCGCACGTGCCGGTGCTGGTGCTGCGCTAGCACCTCACCGGTTTAAGCCGGAGCACTTCGGCTGTACCCCGGAGCGTTCGGGCAATAACTGGGAGCCTCCGGTGCGCCCCGGAGCTATCTTCTGTAACCCGGAGCACTCCGGCGCGGCACTCAGTTCCGCGATTGTCCTGTGACCTGCGGCAACGCGGGGCATTCCGCTTGTGCCCCGGAGCACTGCGCCACGGCACTCAGTTCCGCGAATGTCACCCGGCCTGCGGCCTCCTTCTTTATTTCGCTGCACTGAGCGCCGCACCGCAGAGCTCCTGCATTGGTGGTTCGCGGTCGGCGCGCAAGCACTGCCGCTTGCCAGCGAGTCTGGGTGGGCGACGCAGCTGGTAGGTCGGCTTAGCCGGAACGGCGTAAGCCGACAATCACCGCGATCAAGTCGGATTACGCTGCGCTAATCCGACCTACGAACTGCACTGGTGGTTCGCGGTCGGCGCGCAAGCACTGCCGCTTGCCAGCGAGTTTGGGTGGGCGACGCAGCGTGGGCTTGGGGTTTTGCCAAATAAAGGAGGAGCGACGGGCGCAGCCCGGGGCGGGGGACATTTGCGGAGTTGCTCACCCGAACTCGCTGGCGTGCCATTTTGGCGAGCCAACGTCGGCACACAATCTCCCCCTCTTTTGAAGTATCAGCGCGTTCCCAAATGCTGATATTGCGCACGCAGCGTATTCTTCTGCACCTTGCCCATTGCGTTGCGCGGCAGCGCTTCGACTACGAAGCAATGCTTGGGCACCTTGAAGTTGGCCAGCGTCGCCTTTAATCGCGCCAGGATATCAACCGGGTCCAGCGCGACACCGGCTTTGGCAATGACCAGTGCAACACCGACCTCGCCAAAATCGGCGTGCGCAATGCCAATCACAGCGCTCTCGGCGACGCCCGGCAACTCGTTGATGTAGCCCTCGATTTCTGCCGGGTACACGTTGTAGCCGCCGCTGATGATCAGGTCCTTGCTGCGCCCGACGATAGTCACGTAGCCTGCTGCGTCAATCTTTCCGACATCGCCAGTCTTGAAATAGCCGTCCGGCGTGAATTCCTCGACCGTTTTTTCCGGCATGCGCCAATAGCCCTTGAACACGTTCGGCCCCTTGACCTCGATGTTGCCGATCTGCTCCGCTGCAACCGGCACGCCGGCATCGTCAACAATGCGCAGACTCACGCCCGGCAGCGGGAACCCGACCGTACCGCCACGGCGCTCGCCCGGCTCGCCGTGATACGGGTTGGAGGTCAGCATCGCTGTCTCACTCATGCCGTAACGCTCCAGGATCGTGTGACCGGTGCGCACCTTCCATTCGTTGAAGGTTTCGATCAGCAGCGGCGCCGACCCGGCAATGAACAGCCGCATGGTGCGCACCACGTCGCGGCTGAGACCCGGCTCCGCCAGCAGGCGCACATAGAGCGTGGGAACGCCCATGAAGACGGTTGCGCCAGGCATTTTCTGCAGCACAACTTTCGGGTCGAATTTCGCCAGCCAGATCATCTTGCTTCCGTTCAGCAAGGCACCATGAATGGCGACAAACAGGCCGTGCACATGAAAGATCGGTAACGCGTGAATCAGCACATCGCCGCCCTCGCCTTCGCTGCGCCAACCCCAATAGTCTTTGAGCACCAGTGCATTGCTCAGCAGATTGCCATGCGTCAACATCGCGCCCTTGCTTCTGCCGGTGGTGCCGCTGGTGTACAGAATGGCGGCCAGATCGTCCGGGTTGCACTGCTCCACCGCGTGCTGGTCGCTGCAGTGCACGGCGCGATCCAGTAACGAGCCGCTGCGATCGTCACCGAGCGTGAAGACGTTTTGCGTGCCGGCCTTGAAGGCAATCTTGCTGACCCAACCAAAATTCTTCGGGCTGCAAACCACCACGGCCGGTTCGGCGTCGCCAATGAAGTACTCGACCTCGGCGCTCTGGTAGGCGGTATTGAGCGGCAAAAACACATAGCCGGCGCGCAGCGTTGCCAGATACAGCAGCAGCGCCTCGGCCGACTTTTCCACCTGCACCGCAATGCGCGCACCGGCCGGCAGTTGCAGCGACGCCAGCAGATTGGCCAGCATCGCGCTGGCGCGCTCCAGGTCGCGCCATGAGTAATTCAGGCCGTTGTCGGTCTCGACGGCAACCGCGTCCAGATTGGCAGGAAAAGCTGCGCGCAGTGCGGCGTACAGGTTGTAGTTGGTCATTTCAAGATTGAATAAGGATGATGGCCCGGTGCTGAGCGTCAACGCTCGAAGCGCGGTGTACGTTTTTCGATGAAGGCCATGACACCGTGTCGGTGTTCTGCGCTGTCGGCGTAGCGATAAGCGCTGGCAACCAGAGCGGTGGCGTCCGTGCCTTGCGCCGCCAGTGCCCTGAGCATCTGTTTGTTGAGCCGCGTCGCCTGTGGCGCGAGCTGGCTGATGCGCTGCGCATACTCGTCAACCGCCGCGTCCAGTTGCGACGCGGCAACCACCCGGTTCAGGAAGCCGCGCCGCTGCATCTCGGTTGCGTCGAGCACGGCGGCCGACAGCAGCATTTCGCGTGCCGTCAACTCTCCGAGCGCGTGCGTGACCAGCGCCGCTTCGCGCGGCGCCATCGGAAAGCCGAGCCTGGCAATTGGCGCGCCGAAACGCGCGTCGTCGCTGGCAACACGGATGTCGCAACAACTGGCAATCTCGACGCCGGCGCCCATGCAGTTACCCTGAATCTGCGCGAGCACCGGCACGTCGCAGTCGAGCATCGCCTGCAAGCCGCCCCAGACGTCGTTCTCGTGAAAATCGTGCAGGCTGGCTTCAGTGAAACGGAAGTCGGCGTACTCGGAAATGTCGCCGCCGGCGCAAAAGTTCCCATCGCCTTGCACCACCACACAGGCGATGCCAGCGTCACACTGAATCTGCCCGAACACGGCGCGCAATTCACGCCACATGGCACGGGACATGGCATTAAAGCGGGATCGGTTGCTCAGGCTGACCCGCGCCACGCCCGCCTGCCGCGTTAACTCGATGCAACCTTGCATGGCAGAACCTGGCACCTATTCCAGTTTGGCGCCAGAGGCTTTGACCACCGCCGCCCAGCGCTTGACTTCATCGCTGACGAAGCTGCCAAACTGCTGCTGCGTCAGGTTGCCAAACTCCGCGCCATTGCTGGTCCAGACGGCTTTGAGTTCGTCGGTCGCGGTGGCACGGCGCAGTTCCTCCACAATGCGGGCCTGCACATCGGGCGCTGTCCCTTTAGGCGCCCAAAGCCCGTACCAGGTGGAGACGTTGTAATCCGGCAGGCCCAGTTCGGCGGCGCATGGAATGTCGGGAAAGGCCGGGTTGCGCTTCGATCCAGACACCATCAGCGCCTTGATGCGACCACCCTTGATGTGGGCTGCCGACGAGCCCAAGCCATCAAACAGCACATCCACGTTGCCGGCAATCAGGTCCTGCAGCGCCGGACCAGCGCCGCGGTACGGAATGTGCGTGATGAAGGTCTTGGTTTGCTGCTTGAACAGCTCGCCCGCCAGGTGGTGCGAAGTGCCGGCCCCGGCCGACGCATAGTTCATGTGCCCCGGGCGTGAGCGCACCTGCGCCAGAAAAGCCTTGAAGTCGCCCGGCACCAGGCGCGGGTTCACCACCACCACCTGCGGCACATTGGCCAGCAAGGCCTGCGGCACAAAGTCTTTTTCAATGTCGTAGTCCAGCCGGGGGTACATCGAAGACGCAATGGCGTGATGCACCGCGCCCATGAACAGCGTGTAACCATCCGGCTGGGCCTTGGCGGCAATACTGGCGCCCACCGTGCCACCGGCGCCGCCACGGTTGTCGATGATCATCTGTTTGCCGGTCAGCCTGGCGAACTGCGCCGACAGTGGTCGGGCAAAAGCGTCGGTGCCGCCGCCGGCCGGAAAGGGAACGATCACGGTCACCGGTCGGGAGGGCCACGTCACCTGGGCCTGCCCCAGCATCGAGCTGGCGCCCAGGCTGGCCACGGCAAGACGCAAAACGTCGCGTCGGGTGCTGCGCATCTGTTGTGTCAAAGGCATTTCTGTCTCCTGTACTTTTTTACCGACATCGAATCATCTGCGCTCTACTGGCGATGCCGGATTGAGCTGCGCTTGTGAGCCCACCACCACAATCCAACCCCGCCGGCAATCATCGGCACACACAACCACTGTCCCATGCTCATACCCAGCGACAGGATGCCAAGATGCGCGTCGGGCTCGCGGAAGTACTCAGCGACAAAGCGAAACACACCGTAGCCAAGCAGGAAGACGGCCGACACCTGCCCCTGCTTGTGCTCCTTGCGCGCATACAACCACAGCAGCACGAACAGCAGCACGCCCTCGCCCAGAAACTGATAGACCTGCGACGGATGGCGCGGCAAATCTCCGGCGCCGCGAAACACCATGCCCCAGGGCAAGTCCGGACTGGCCACGCGTCCCCACAACTCGCCGTTGATGAAGTTGCCGATGCGCCCGGCCGCCAGACCGGTGGGCACGCAAGGCGCCACAAAGTCGGTCACCTGCAGCCAGGGCCGCTGGCGCGAGTGCGCAAACCAGAGCATGGCGACAAAGACACCGAGCATGCCGCCGTGAAAACTCATGCCGCCCTGCCACACCGCAAAAATTTCCAGCGGGTGCGCCAGGTAATACGCCGGCTTGTAAAACAGGCAGTAACCGACGCGCCCGCCCAGCACCACGCCCATCACGCCCATGAACAGAATGTCGTCCACGTCCCGGCGCGACCAGCCCGTCGGCCCCTTCATCGACGCAAACGGCTCATGGCGCAGACGCAAGTTCGCCAGCCACATGAAAAGGCCAAATGCAGCCAGATAGGTCAGCCCATACCAGTGAACTGCCAGCGGGCCGAGTTGCACAGCAACGGGATCAATTTGGGGGTGGATCAGCATGGGCTGTATTGTGCATCCGGCGGACGGTTCGGCCGCAAGTGGGGGCAGCCATGGTTATGGTTCGATGATCAACCTTGGCGACGATGAGTCACCGACCAGCCCATAGTGAGTCCAGCGCGCTGGGTTTGGCGCTCAGCCGACCATATGGCACGGGATGCAGCGATGCGCAAAGCGCGAACTCTCGCTAAACTTCGCAGAGCGGCGGCGCCTTCTTCCCACCCTGGATCGCCAATGCGCTCGGGCGTCGCGCATGTTCCAACAGGAGAGCTGATCATGACTACAGGTATTGTCCGACTTCATCGCGTGTTGCGTGCCAAGCCGCAGAAGATCTACCGCGCGTTCCTGGACGCAAGCGCCATGGCCAAATGGATTGCGCCCTACGGCTTCACCTGCAAGGTAGAGCACATGGACGCCAGAGTCGGTGGCACATTCAGGATGTCGTTCGAGAACTTCTCGACGGGACAAGGCCACTCATTCGGTGGCGAATATCTGCAACTGGTGCCAGACGAGCTCATGCGCTACACAGACAAGTTCGACGATCCAGCCTTGCCGGGTGAAATGCAGGTGACAGTGACGTTGAAGCCGGTCTCTTGCGGAACGGAGGTAAGCATCGTGCAAGAGGGGGTACCCGAAGTTATTCCGCTGGAGATGTGCTATCTGGGCTGGCAGGAGTCGCTTGCACAGCTGGCCAATCTGGTTGAGCCCGATATTCCAGGCTAGCCCAGTGCACCGTCAAGCGCAACAGCCTGTGGCAAGGCCGGACAGGTCAACGGCCAAGGCTATGCAACAACAACAACGCACCGACACATGACCGGGCACATGCGTACCCCTGACCAACTGGCTTTTGCCAGCAAGCTGGTGCGTGATCTGCAGTTGTCCACACCGAGGCCGCAACGCCTGTCCGGCGTCACACTACCACTTTCCGCCATCGTTGCAGTGGTGCGAACCTCACTTGAGGGCGATCCATTCTTCCCGCCCAACGCCAGGCCGGAACTGCTCGGTGACGGTGTCGTGATTGAGCGCCGGGGCAAGTATTTGTTTCTGGTGCACGAAAGGTTCGAGCTGGGGCAACTTCGTTACTCTGCAGTCTCATCGCGCCGATACTTCTTTTTGCGCAGTGCCATCATCCGTTACCTCCAGCACTACGGGTCAATGTTGAAAGTGGACAATGTCAGTATCCAGTGGCGGTCGTGAGCCGTTTGGTGCCGGTAATTGAGTCACGGTGACGCAAGAAATCCAAGCTCCATGGCAACGCGGATTCGACCTGCCAGCGGCAGCCAGCCGTCCCCTGTCTTGCCGTATCCATTGCAGCGGTAAGGCCTTTGCAGATTCGATAGAAGCTGAGAGATCACAAGCGTAGGATGGCGATCCCGAAGTTCCGTGAAGCGGCTCCCTCACCTCGAAAGGAGGTTGACAATGGGCTATGGGATCGTGCATTTCTTCCGTGGCGACACAAAGCAGCAGCCTTGAGACCGTTCGTGGTGGCCTGCGTTTCATGAAGGAGATGACCATGCCGTTTTATCTGGAGCGCTTTAGCTACACGCCGGAAGCCTGGGCCAAGCTCATCAAGCAACCGGAAGACCGACGTGAAGTTGCGCGCGCAGTTATTGAGAAGCTGGGAGGCAAGCTGCACGGCTTCTGGTACTCCTTTGGGCAGCAGGATGGGCTGGTTTTGATTGAAGCGCCCGAAAACACAGCGGCGGGCGCCTTCTCGGTGGGCATCGCGGCGGGTGGGTCGCTGCGCTCGTCCGAGACCATCGTGCTGTTGACGGTCGAGGAAACCATTGCGATGCTGCAGAAAGCGCAACAACTTCCCTACCGGCCGCCAGGCGAGATCAAATAGCTTGTGAATTGGCAAGCTCTTTGAAGCCGGAAAAGAGCCGACGTCGATTGGAGTGCCTGACAAGTGTTGGGCAGTGCAAGGTTCAGGGTGGCATGAGAGACACCGCCGGTGTCTCATTTTTTTCAAGGAGAAAAGCCATGATGATTGCCCGTTGGAGCATAAATGCAAAGTTCGGCTACAAACAGCAGGCGATTGACCTGATGCAGCGTTGGCTGCGTGACATCGCACCTCAGGCCGGTATCGCTGCGGACAAGACACGCTTGCTGACCGGCTCGATAGGAGCACTGGAGGCGACGATTCAGACCGAACATCAGATCAAGGACCTCGCCGAGCTGGATCAGGTTTGGGAAAAGCTGGCTGCGATTGCCGCGCACAAGCAATGGAGCAAGGATCTCGAACCCCACATCGTCTCCGGCACGAGCCACTGGGAAATTTACCGGGTCCTTTAGGGATGCTCTGCATAACTCGCGCCGCGCGCGGCGTGGAGTTTGCGGGATGAGCCGCAAGGCGCAAAACCCAAGGCAAGGCTGATGCCTTGCCTGGTTTTGCAACGCAGTGGATCGCCCGCAAAACCACGCCCCCGAAGG
>JANNUE010000295.1:0-2281 GCA_031394895.1 Betaproteobacteria bacterium | reverse complement strand
GCAGCGCAATGGCTGGGACGCCAGGTGCGGCTGTGGAGGTGGCTTCAGTGACCTTCGGATACGGAGAGAGACCTGTTTTGCACGGCATATCGCTCTCGGTCCGGCAGGGAGAGCACGTAGCGATCGTGGGGAGGACGGGCGCGGGCAAGAGCAGTGTGGTGAGCCTGCTCGGGGGCCTGTACAGGCCGTGGTCCGGGAACGTACGCGTGCTGGGGCTCGACCCGGCAACCTTGTCTGACGGCGACCGGCGCAGGATGATAGGCGTAGTGCCGCAGACGGTCCAGCTTTTCGGCGGGACGGTCATGGAAAACCTGACGCTCAGCGATCGGTCCGTCCCGCACAAGAAAGTGTTGGAGGCGGCGGCGCTGACTGGCGCGGCTGCATTCATCGAGTCGTTGCCGCAGGGTTATGAGACGCCTCTCGATGGCTCTGGCCATGACGGCGGGACGCAGCTCTCGGAGGGGCAGCGACAGCTGATCAGCCTGACAAGGGCGCTCGTGCTGGAGGCGCCGGTGCTGCTGTTGGACGAGGCCACCAGCGCGCTCGATGCTGAGAGCGAACGCATGGTGCAAGCGGCACTCGACAGCGCCATGCGCGGCCGCACCACGCTGGTCATTGCGCACCGCTTGGCAACCGTGCAAAAAGCCGACCACATCGTCGTGCTGGACCATGGCCGCCTGGTGGAACAGGGCACGCACACCGAGTTGGTGGCGCGCGGCGGGGTTTATGCCGGGCTGGCGGCGTTGCAGTTTAATGCGTGAACTCCGGGCAATGCTTGAAGCAAAGCAAATCTCATGCAATCGCCATCAATCCGTTTTTTTGAACCACGGTCAACAAGCGTAGCGCCGGGCCACCCGGTTTTTTTACGCCGCGCTCCCAGTCGGAAACCAGATTTTTGGAGACGTTCAGGTAGCGGGCAAAAACCGGCTGCGAAATGTGCTCACGCAGCCTAAGGGTCTTGATCTCTTCGGGGCTAAGCACCTGCACTGGCGTCAGACAAGCCGCATCGAACTCACGCATTGTCTGTTTGTTAACAGCGCCGACATCATGCAGTGCCTCTATGGTTTCGTGGATAGCAGCAAATGCATCACTTCGGTATTTTCGGGTCATCGTTCGTTACCTCCTCAAACTGTCCGTTTGAAATCAACTCATACAACTGGGTGTCTGTCAGGGCCAACACGTGCCCGGCCATTTTCTTGAAATTCTCCGTTTCATCCTCACGGATGTTGCCAAGCTCACTCTTGGGAAAGCCAAAAACAAAAAATGCCTTTTCGCCCTTACGAAACAGCACGACACTGCGGTAGCCTTTGGACTTGCCTTCACTAGGGCGGGCAATCCGTTGCTTGATAACACCACCGCCCAGGTCAGCATCAATCTGCCCGTTTTCCGCCCGCCGAACCGCATCCCACAGTGCAGTTGCGGATATTTTTTCCTTGCGGGAAAAACGCCCGAACCACGCATTCTTAAAGACCTTCAAAACAATTCCCCTGAATCACGCCGTTAATTATCACACAAAGTGTGATACATGGGGAAGTCAGGATTAAGAGCACGAGCCACGCTGGTCATTGCGCACCTGTCAACGAAACCCGGCAATCAGGGTTGCCGCAGCGAGCGGGTTCATGACTTCAATACCATCTTTCATCGGGAAAGAACTGTCAACCGGGGCGACCAACAGCTTTCTCGTGGCACCAACGTCAGTTGCGGCCAGGTAAAAACCTTTGGACACCTTGGGAGCGGATGATCGCTTAATCTCGATGACCAAAGTCTCACCGCTGCGGAACGTCAAAATCAAATCTGCTTCTGCGCCGTGGCTGGTTCGATAGAAACTGGCCTGTGCCTGTGGCGCTGCGCCTATGAGTTGCTCAATAACAAAACCTTCCCAACTGGCACCTGCCACTGGATGGCTTAATACGGCATCGAAATCCTGCAACCCAAGCAATGCGTGGACTACCCCGCTGTCGCGCACATACACTTTAGGCGATCGCACCAAACGTTTACCCGTATTACCACTCCAGGCCGGCAATCTGCGCACCAACATCAGGTCGCACAACAGGTCGATGTAGCGACTCACTGTTTGTCCGCTGATCGCCAGAGACGCAGCCAACTTTGACTGGTCGAGCAATTCGCCCTGGTAATGGGCTAGGGATGCTCTGCATAACTCGCGCCGCGCGCGGCGTGGAGTTTGCGGGATGAGCCGCAAGGCGCAAAACCCAAGGCAAGGCTGATGCCTTGCCTGGTTTTGCAACGCAGTGGATCGCCCGCAAAACCACGCCCCCGAAGG
>JANNUE010000281.1:0-4082 GCA_031394895.1 Betaproteobacteria bacterium | reverse complement strand
CTTGACCTGCTGCATCGCCTGTCCGCCGGTCAGCGCACCCAGACAGTTGACGTAAGGTTCGGTGTTGACCAAGCGCCAGAGCTTTTCAGCACCACGGCGCGCCAACGTGTGCTCGATAGGAAAAGAGCCGCGCAGACGCACTACGTCGGCGGCACTATAGCCACGCTTGATGCCCTTCCAGCGGGGATTGGTGGCCCAGTCTTTTTCCAGCGCCGCGATTTGCTGCTCTCGGCTCAGTTGCTCGGTGAGGGTTTGGGGCATGAAATCACTCCTAGGGTTAATGGAAACAAACCGCACCAGAAGTCGAGTCAATCTGATGCCGTTGGAGAAATTTTAGGTCTTCTATAAGACATAGATTTAATCTTATGTCTTATACAAGATATAAATTTTGTTTTATAAAATCAATACGTTGCAGCTAGTCTTCTGCAATGTGAAACCAAATCCTCTAGTTTGGGAAAATTTGACGCGTTGCAGCAAATCGATTTCTACCAAATGAAGTGACGTTTCCATAGTGTGAAATCGAGCCATCTGCCGATGCTCAATCTTTGGTGATGATCAGTGCGCCCGGTTCGACCGCAGTCGGCACAGGCGCAACCCAACTGATGCCAGACTAACTTTCATGCGGCACATGGCGTACACCCCGAATCATGAAGAGCCTCGTCATTGCGACCGCAGCCCGTGGCGATCCGTGAAGCCCTGGATTGCCGCGTCGCTGCGCTCCTCGCAATGACGAAACCTTATAAAGACTCGATCTGAAGACTCTGCGCTCTAGGCCAGTTCACGTTAGCCTGCCCGATAAGCCGCCGCCATCTCCCGTGCGCGGCGCCGCTGCGCGCGCGACAGCCACACACTGGCCGCCAGAACGCCGATGCTGACGACCACCACGGTCAAGGTTGCCACCGTGTTGACGCTGGGACTTAGGCCCAGTCTGGCCCGGCTGAAGATGACAATTGGCATCGTGGTCGAACCCGGGCCGGACAAAAAGGCCGACAACACCACGTCGTCCAGCGACAAAGTGAAAGTCAGCAACCAGGCGGAGGCGATCGCCTGCGAGATCAGCGGCAAGGTAACCAGGAAGAAGACTTGCAGCGGGCGGCAACCCAGATCCTGCGCCGCCTCTTCCAGCGAAGGGTTCATTTCACGCAGACGCGACAGCACCACCACGGTCGCATAGGCCATACCCAGCAGCGTATGACCGAGCCAGATGGTGGCAAAGCCGCGTTCCGGGAAGCCGAACATGCGCTGCACTGACACCAGCATCAACAGCAGCGACAAGCCAATAATCACCTCCGGCATCACCAGCGGCGAGTTCACCATGCCGGCGAACAATGTGCGCCCGGTAAAACGCTTGAAGCGGTGCAGGCAAAGCGCCGCCAGCGTGCCCAACACCACCGAGGAACAGGCGGTCATAAAAGCCACACCAAGCGACAGCTTGAAGCCGTTGATGATTTCGCTGTCGCGGGCCAGTGCCTCATACCACCTGAACGACCAGCCGCCCCAACTGGTGACCATCGGACTGGCGTTGAAGCTCAGCAACATCAACGTGAAGATGGGCAGATAAAGGAACGCGAAAACTGCCAGCATCCAGCAGCGGGAGGTCCACTGACCGCTCGCCATCTTCATGCCCTGCCTCCGGCCGCGCTTTCCGCCTGATACTTGTTGAACAGTGCCACCGGCACGATGATCAGCAACACCATCACCACGGCCACGGCGGCAGCCATCGGCCAGTCGTTGTTGCTGAAGAACTCGTCCCACAAGACGCGACCGATCATCAGGGTCTGCGGACCACCCAGCAGTTCGGGAATCACATACTCCCCGACGCAGGGGATGAACACCAGCATGGAGCCGGCGACGATGCCGCTCCTGGACAACGGTACCGTGATGCGCCAGAAGGTCTGCCACGGCGTGGCGCCGAGGTCCAGCGCAGCTTCCACCAGACTCAAGTCCATCTTCACCAAATTGGCGTACAGCGGCAAGATCATGAACGGAACATAGGTGTACACCATGCCCAGGACCAGGGAGAACGGCGTGTTCATCATCTTGACTGGCTCCGCAACCAGGCCCAGTGCCAGCGCCACGTTATTGAACACGCCAGCGTCTGCCAGCAGCATCTTCCAGGCATAGACACGCAGCAAGAAGGAAGTCCAGAACGGAAGCATGACGAGCATCAGCAGCGCTGGACGCCGGTGCTCCGGGCTGCGCGCCATGAAGTAGGCAAACGGATAGGCGATCAGCAAACAAATAACTGTTGTGAGCAGCGCGAATTGAATCGAGCTCAAATAGGTTTTGAAATACAGCGCATCCTGCATCAGGCTTGCGTAATTTCCGAGCCGCAGCGTGATCGACAGCACACCGTCCTGCCAGCTCATCACGTCCTTGACGATCACGGCATCCATCTCGGACAGACTGATCTTGAATACGACCAGGAACGGAAGCAAGAACACGAGTAGCAGGAAGGTCATCGGAACGCCGATGACGGCAGCACGTCCCCACGATCCCGTGAACCTGTCGTGCAGGGTCAAGCTTGTTCCGGACGTCGTGGCCATATTCGCTTACCCGGTCAATACAACCACGTCGCTACCAGACCACCAGACATGGACGCTGTCGCCCCAGGTCAGGTGACTGGCGTCATGTCGCGCCGCGTTGGTATGCGTCACTTTGACGACCATGCCGCTGCCGAGTTTGACGTGGTAGGTCGTCAGACTGCCCAGATAGGCAATATCTTCGATCACTCCGTGCACCACATTGAACCCGACCTCGGCCATCGATTCACGCTCGCTGTCAGCCGGCATACCCGTTTGTATGGACATTTTTTCCGGTCGCACGGCGACATGGACCTCCATACCCTCGGTTCCGGTAATCCCATGGCTGACATAGTGCCGGCATGCGGGTGAGTCGATGACAACGTGATCGGCTTCATCGACGGCGACGCTGCCCTTGAACAGGTTGACACTTCCGATGAAGTCGGCGACGAACCTGCAATTGGGTGTCTCGTAGATATCTGCCGGCTGGCCGATCTGCAGTATCTTGCCCTCACTCATGACGCCGATGCGCGTTGCCATCGTCATGGCTTCTTCCTGGTCATGCGTCACCATGACACAGGTGACTCCAACCTGTTCAATGATGTTGACGAGTTCGAGTTGCGTGCGTTGGCGCAGCTTGGCGTCAAGTGCCGCCAGTGGCTCGTCAAGCAACAGCAGTTTCGGGCTCTTTGCCAAACTGCGCGCCAGCGCGACCCGCTGCTGCTGTCCACCGGACAACTGATGCGGTTTGCGCTTGGCATAGGGTTTGAGCTGCACGAGTTCCAGCATGCGCGTCACCTGCTGTTCGATCTTGTCTTTGGACATACCCTCGCGGCGCAGGCCAAACGCGATGTTGTCCCATACGCTGAGGTGGGGAAACAGCGCGTAGTTCTGAAACATCATGTTGATCGGGCGCTCATACGGCGCCAGCGCACCGATGTCCTGCCCGGCCAAAAGTATCTGGCCCGATGTGGGCGTCTCAAAGCCGGCGAGCATGCGCAGCAGCGTGGACTTGCCACAACCCGAGGAGCCCAGCAGCGCAAATATTTCACCCTTCTGAATGTCGAGTGTCACCTCATCCACCGCAAACACGTCGTCAAATTTCTTGACGATGCGCTTGATCTGCAAAAAGGGAGCGGCAGCAGTCAGCGGGTCGATGCCGCTTGGGTTCGAATTACTTGCCACAAGAATCCGCCTTGCTCCGTGTCTGGTCTGCCGGGTCACAGGCCGGTCTTGAAGGCGGTATAGGCGCGCGTTGCCAGGCGGCGAATGTCGTTGGTCAGCGCCTTGGGCGCGACCATGGTGTCCATCTCGGCGGCGGATGGATAGGACGAAGGGTTTTTTGCGACGTCGGGCTGAATGAATTGGCGCGACGCCAGGTTGGCATTGGCGTATTTCACCTTGTTGGTAATGGCCGCCTGGACTTGCGGACGCATGATGTAGTTCATGAACGCCATGGCGTTCTTGGGGTGCGGCGCATCGGCCGGGATGGCCATCATGTCAAAGAACAGCACGGCGCCCTCCTTTGGCACGCTGGCCACCACATCCTGCCCGGTCTTG
>JANNUE010000237.1:0-1668 GCA_031394895.1 Betaproteobacteria bacterium | reverse complement strand
CGGCTCATCCCGCAAACTCCACGCCGCGCGCGGCGCGAGTTATGCAGAGCATCCCTAGCCTTGGATCAACATGAAACCTAAGCTTATATGCGGTGTCGCGCTGGCGCTGCTGACCTTCACCCAATCCGTCTGGGCCGGTCGCCCGCTGGCCAGCGACGACGCCAGCACGGCCGAGGCGGGCACATGCCAGCTCGAAAGCTGGCTTGAGCGTACGGATAGTGACCGTGCGCTGGTATTCGCACCGGCCTGCGGTATTGCCAAAGGGGTGGAACTCGGGCTCGACTACACACGGACTCACCCGCAGGACAGATTGCGCGCCTTGGGCGGTGTGGCCGTTAAGTGGGTGCCCGAAACCTGGCGCACCGATACGCCGGTGGGCGCGCTGAACTTCGGCCTGAAATTCAACGCCGCGTTCGAACGTCCAGCCGATGCGGGCTGGCGCGGGGCCGAAACGGGGGTGCTGGCGCTGGCCACGCTAACGCCAAGCGCCGCCTGGACGGTGCATGCCAACCTGGGCGCCGCACGCGAGCGCAGCAGCGGCATGACGGCGACACGGCTGAATTTGGCCGTTGTGTGGATGCCGCGTGAGGATGTCTTGCTGTTCGCCGAGACGCAAACCAATAACCGGCCCGCCGTATTCGGCGGCACCGTGAACACCGTAGGCGGGCGGTGGTGGCTGATCAAGGATCGCCTGGGTCTGGACCTGACGGCCGGCCGGGAAACGGGCGCCGGCACCGGTACCGTAATGACTCTGGGGTTTGGCTGGTACGGCCTCGACTTCTGAAATTCTTAAAGGGTTAATTCAGTGAAACTGCACACTCAACTCGTCGCCTTCGGCTTGGCCGCGGCATCGCTGGCGGCCCTGGTGGGCGGTATCGGACTCTTCTCGGCGTCCCGGATGGGCGTTGCCATGGACGACGCCATTCTTTCCGGATCCGCGCTGCAGGCCAGCCAGGAGGCCGACATGATGCATGACGCCATCCGTGGCGATGGGCAATTGGCGCTGCTTGGTGCGCTGCAGAACAGCCCGGAGCGCATTGACAATGCGGGAAAGAGCCTGACGCTGCATACGCAAAAAATCAACGCAGCGTTGGTCAGACTGGACGCGTTGCCGATCAGCCAGGAAAGCCGCGCCGCGCTGATCGCCGCGCAGCCAATGGTCAAGACGTACATTGAGGCAGCCACGCAGACGGTCAAGGCGACCCGGTCTGATCAGCAGCTCGCGTTGCAGTCGATACCGGCGCTGGAAGCGACGTTCGCGGCGCTCGAAACGCAGATGGAGTTACTGAGCGATAGCATCGAGAAAAGCAACGAACGAATCAATGCCCACGTTAAGACCAGCATAGGCCAGACCCAGTTCTCTATCGGCCTGGCCCTGGCGCTGGCCACGGCGGCCGTCATGACGGCATCACTCTTGCTGGCTCGCAGCATGACCCGGCCGATGGCGCATGCGGTCGGCGTGGCGAGTCAGTTGGCGCAAGGCGACCTGTCCTGCGAGATTCACCCGGCCGGCAACAATGAGACGGTGGAGTTGATCCAATCCATGGCGCGTATGCAGTCCAGTTTCTCGGCGATCGTGCGGGAGGTGAAAATCAATGCCGACATGGTTTACGACTCCAGCGCGCAGATTGCCGCCGGCAATATGGACCTGTCGTCGCGCACCGAAGA
>JANNUE010000114.1:0-2442 GCA_031394895.1 Betaproteobacteria bacterium | reverse complement strand
GGGTTACGCCTGCGGCTAACCCGACCTACGGATATCCGTCCTGGCGCTGGGCTTGTCGGGTTACGCCTGCGGCTAACCCGACCTACGGATATCCGTCCTGGCGCTGGGCTTGTCGGGTTACGCCTGCGGCTAACCCGACCTACGGACATCCGTCCTGGCGCTGGGGTTCGTCATTGCGATTGCCGTGTTTGTCATTGCGAGCGAAGCGAAGCAATCCATGGATTGCCGCGTCGCTGCGCTCCTCGCAATGACGAGTCAAATAGCTTGTAGGTCGGATTAGCCGCAGGCGTAATCCGACAATGCGCTACGACACCTCGCAAATCTTGAGCATGTTGGTGCCGCCCGGCGCGCCCATCGGCTCGCCGCAGGTAATGGCGTAAATGTCACCGCGCTGCACCAGGCCGCGCGTTTTCAAATTGTTCTCGACCTCGGCCAGTGCCGTGTCGCGGTCGGCGCTGGTGTCCATGAAGAGCGGACGCACATTGCGGTACAGCGTCATTCTGCGCTGGGTTGCCACCTTGGACGTGAGCGCATAGATTGGCAACTGGATCAGGTGCCGGCTCATCCACAGCGCGGTCGAGCCGCTGTCGGTCAGCGCGACGATGGCCTTGGCACCCAGGTGGTGGGCGGTGAACAGCGCGCCCATTGCAATCGACTGGTCGATGCGGCTGAAGGTCTTGCCGGTGAAGTCGGCCTCCAGCTTGAACTCCTCGGTACCTTCGGCGGCGTGGCAGATCTTGGCCATCTCCAGCACCGTTTCCAGCGGGTATTTGCCGGTGGCGGTTTCGGCCGACAGCATCACCGCGTCAGTTCCGTCGAGCACCGCGTTGGCCACGTCGCTGACCTCGGCCCGCGTTGGCACCGGGTTGTTGATCATCGACTCCATCATCTGCGTGGCGGTGATCACCACCTTGTCGTGCTCGCGCGCCAGCTTGATCATGCGTTTTTGCAGCGCCGGCACCACCGCGTTGCCGACCTCGACCGCCAGGTCGCCGCGCGCCACCATGATGCCGTCGCTGGCCAGCAGTATTTCGAGCAGACGCGGAATAGCCTCAGCGCGCTCGATCTTGGCAATCAACCCCGGCTTGTGTCCGAATTCGGCGGCCGCCACGTTGCACAACTGGCGCGCCATTTCCATGTCGGTCGCGCTCTTGGGGAAACTCACGGCCACATAGTCCGCCTGAAAGCTCATCGCGGTGCGGATGTCGTCCATGTCTTTCGCCGTCAGCGCCGGCGCGCTGAGTCCGCCGCCCTGCTTGTTGATGCCCTTGTTGTTGGACAGCTCGCCGCCAAGTTTGACCGTGGTGTGCACCGCAGCACCCTCGACGGCATCGACCGTGATGACAATCAGACCGTCGTTGAGCAGCAGCACGTCGCCGGCCTTGACCTCGCGCGGCAAGGCCTTGTAGTCGAGCCCGACGGCGTCAGCGTCACCGGGCTCGGTGCGCGCCGCATCCAGCACAAACTTCTGCCCTGCCTGCAGCACAACCTTGCCCTGGGCGAATTTGCCAACCCGGATTTTCGGGCCCTGCAAATCGGCCATGATGGCCACCTCGCGCCCGACCCGCTGCGCGGCGTCGCGCACCAGGCGCGCGCGCTCAATATGGTCTTGCGCCGTGCCGTGGCTGAAGTTCAGCCGCACCACGTTGACCCCGGCGCGAATCATCTGCTCGAGCATGGCAGGCTCGCTGCTGGCCGGGCCGAGGGTGGCAACGATTTTGGTGGCGCGACGTGGCATGGGATGGGTTCCTGGTAATCGGGTCTCCCATTGTTACACGGGCACTCAGCCTGCTTGTCGGGTTACGCCTGCGGCTAACCCGACCTACGGGGCTGCGTAGGTCGGATTAGCGCAGCGTAATCCGACATGAATGGTGAATCTCGTGGACAATTAACGCCATGACCTGTACCACTTCAGAAATACCCGTCGAAGCCGCTGAACCGACGCCCGCCAGCGCAGCGCCAGAAAAATCCAGGCGTTCACGCTCCGTCCTGCCGGTGCTGGAGCGCCTGTTTGAACTCTATCCGGTGCTGTTTGGCGCCGAATTCCTGCCGCTCAAGCGTGGCATTTTTCAGGAACTGCTGGCGGCTCATCCGCAGGACTTTCAACGCGACACGCTCAAGGCGGCGCTTGCAGCGCATGCGCGCTCCACGCGCTATCTGCAATGCGTTGCCAGCGGCAAGATGCGCCACGACCTGCAGGGTGCGGCGGTCGAGGCGGTCGCGCCAGAGCATGTGCACCAGGCCACACTGGAGCTGTTTCGCCGACGCCAGGGCCGCTCCAAAGATGACCTGCGGCCCTGGGTGCGCGCCCAGTTTCGGGCCGCGTTTACGGCTTCAGGATTGAGCCGCCAGGACTATCTGGCATGCGTTCAAACCCGCGACGACGAGGCCAACGCGCTGCTTGAAGAAGCGCTGGCCGAACACAGCGAAAAGCAGGCGCGG
>JANNUE010000215.1:0-8030 GCA_031394895.1 Betaproteobacteria bacterium | reverse complement strand
ACCACTCCACCCTCACCCCCGCCCTATCCCGCCCTGCGTGGCAGGGGGCAAGACACCGATGACCATGTTGCTTTCAATCCAGGATCTGCGCGTCGCCTTCCGCATGGGCAAGGGCGTGCGAGCCCAGGCGGTGGGCAATGTGGCCACGGGTGTCTCCTTCGACATCCCCGAAAACACCACCGTCGCCCTGGTGGGCGAGTCGGGCTCGGGCAAGAGCGTCACCGCGATGAGCGTGCTCAACCTGCTGCCCGACAACGCCGAGCGCAGCGGCCGCGTCCTGTGGCAGGGCCAGGACCTGCTGCAGTGCGGTCTGCCTGAACTGCAGGCCCTGCGTGGCCGTGCCATCGCCTGTGTCTTCCAGGATCCGATGAGCTCGCTCAACCCCGTGTTCAACGTGGGCCAGCAACTCTGCGAGCCGCTGATCAAGCACATGGGCCTGGGCCGCGGCGCGGCCATGAAGCGGGCCGAAGAACTGCTGGGCGAAGTCGGCATTCCCGAGCCTCGGCGCCGCCTGGGCAACTACCCGCACGAGATGTCGGGCGGCCAGCAGCAGCGCGTGATGATCGCCATGGCGCTGGCCTGTGAGCCCAAACTGCTGATTGCCGACGAGCACACGACGGCGCTGGACGTCACCATCCAGCGCCAGATCCTGGAACTGCTGGCCCGGCTCAAGACCGAGCGCCAGATGAGCGTGCTCTTCATCAGCCATGACCTTGGCCTGGTGGGCGAAATCGCCGACCGCGTGGTGGTCATGCGCGGTGGTCTCATCCGCGAACAAGGCCCCGTGGCCCGCATCTTCGAGGCGCCACAAGACGACTACACAAGGGCCCTGCTGGCCTGCCGGCCCAGCCTGGAAGGCAACCCGGCGCGGCTGCTGGTCATCGACGACCACATGGCCGCTGCCGCCAGCAGCCCGGCGCCCGGCGGCCGCGCCGCGCCGGCGCAGGCCAGGGCCAAGGACGACAGCGCGCCGGTGGTGCTGGAGGTGCGGGCGCTGGCCAAGAGCTTCTGGCTGCGCCAGGGCGTGTTCGGCAGGCGCGAATTCAAGGCCGTGCAAAACGTCAACTTCAAGCTCAAGAAGGGCTACACCCTGGGCGTGGTGGGCGAATCGGGATCGGGCAAGACGACCATGGGCCTGACGCTGCTGCGGCTGCATGAGCCCACTGGCGGCGAAGTCATCTTCGATGGCCGCAACCTGCTCAAGCTCAGCGACCGCGAACGCCAACTCATGCGCCGGCGCATCCAGATCGTGTTCCAGAACCCCTATGCCAGCCTGAACCCGCGTTTCACCATCGGCCAGACCCTGCTCGAGCCCATGGTCATCCACGGCATCGGCAAAGACACGGCCGAGCGCGAACAGCGTGCGCGCAGCCTGCTGGAAAAGGTAGGCCTGGACGGCCGCGCCTTCGGCAAGTACCCGCATGAGTTTTCAGGCGGCCAGCGCCAGCGGGTGGCCATTGCACGCTGCCTCACGCTCAACCCCGAGGTGCTGGTGCTCGACGAAGCCGTGAGCGCGCTGGACGTGAGCGTGCAGGCCCAGGTGTTGAACCTGCTCAAGGACCTGCAAGACGAGTTCGGCCTGAGTTATGTCTTCATCAGCCACGACCTGGCGGTGGTGCGTTTCATCAGCGACGAGGTGCTGGTGATGAAGGATGGCGTGGTGGTGGAACAAGCCAGCGCGGCGCAGATCCTGGCCGCGCCGCGAGAGGACTACACCAAGCGGCTGCTGGCCGCCATACCGCGTGGTTACAGGGCGGCGGCGTGATCGACTTCGCGCTGCGCGGCGAGCACATCCCGCTCGACGCCCTGCTCAAGGCCACCGGCCTGGCCGGCAGCGGCGGCACCGCCAAGGCCATGGTCGCCGATGGCCTGGTGCAGGTGGATGGCCACACCGAGCTGCGCAAGACCTGCAAGATCCGCGCGGGGCAGGTGGTGACGCTGGGAGCGGCGCGCATCTGCGTGCGCGCCCCGGCGCCTGAAGCGCCGGTCGACCCGACTGCCGGCTGAGCGGCGGCAGCCTCCGGCCTTACCAGCTCACCTCACGCTCGGGGGTGGCGCCGATCTTGTGGATCGACAGGTCGGCGCCGTCGTATTCTTCTTCGGCGCTCAGGCGCAGCCCCACCATGGCCTTGAGCCCGCCGTAGACCACAAGACCACCGATCAGGGCCCAGGCCATGCCCATCACGGTGCCGATGAGTTGGGCCCCGAAGGTGACGCCGCCCAGCCCGCCCAGGCCCTTGAGGCCGAAGATGCCGCAGGCGATGCCACCCCAGGCGCCGCACAGGCCGTGCAAGGGCCACACGCCCAGCACGTCGTCGATCTTCCAGCGGTTCTGCGTCAAGGTGAACATGCTCACGAAGATGGCGCCGGCCACGCCGCCGGTCACCAGCGCGCCCAGCGGGTGCATCACGTCGGAACCCGCACACACCGCCACCAGGCCGGCCAGCGGGCCGTTGTAGGCAAAACCGGGGTCGTTGCGGCCCAGCACCGCGGCCACCAGGGTGCCGCCGGCCATGGCCATGAGCGAGTTCACGGCCACCAGGCCCGAGATCTTGTCGATGGTCTGCGCGCTCATCACGTTGAAGCCAAACCAGCCCACGGCCAGCACCCACGCGCCCAGGGCCAGAAACGGGATGCTGCTGGGCGGGTGCGCACTGATCACGGCGCGGCCGCTGCCGTCCTTGCGGTAGCGGCCGGCGCGCGCGCCCAGCAGCAGCACGGCCACCAGCCCGATCCAGCCGCCCACGGCGTGGACCACCACGCTGCCGGCAAAGTCATGAAACTCGGCGCCCGTGGCGGCCTTGATCCAGGCCTGGATGCCAAAGGCCTGGTTCCAGACGATGCCCTCGAAGAACGGGTACACGCCGCCCACCAGCACCGCCGTGGCCGCCAGTTGCGGGCCGAAGCGCGCCCGCTCGGCGATGCCGCCCGATACGATGGCCGGTATGGCCGCCGCAAAGGTCAGCAGAAAGAAGAACTTGACCAGTTCATAACCGTTCTTGGCCGCCAGGGCCTCGGCCCCGGTGAAGAAGCTCACGCCGTAAGCCACGCTGTAGCCGATGAAAAAATAGGCGATGGTGGAAACCGAAAAATCTACCAGGATCTTGACCAGGGCGTTGACCTGGTTCTTCTTGCGCACCGTGCCCAGTTCGAGAAACGCGAAACCCGCGTGCATCGCCAGCACCATGATGGCGCCCAGCAAGATGAACAGGGCATCGGTGCCCTGCTTGACCTGATCCATGTGTAGTCTCCAGCAGCTTGGTGTACCCGCTTCGTGGATGCCGATGCACCGACGACGGGAGTTGTGCACCGAAGCTAGCAAGGCGCAGGCCCGGTTTGGTGCTGGCTTCGGCGCCAAGCTGCAGCGTCCCGGTGCGTGGTCTGCCTTGATCGGGTGCGCTGCGCACGTTTGTGATGCATGAGCCCCGGGTTGGGTCTTGGCGTCAGCCGATGCGGCCGCCGGACGTGGGCTGATCAAGCTGTAAGGCCTGACAGCTTCGCAGCCCCCGTACGACGTGCGAGCGTCAGGGTGCGCCGTTGTTGGCGCTTGACTGACCTACAGGAGTGAACAATGTTCAATTGGACCCATGAAGTGATTGCAGTGAAAGCCCAGACCGCGCAAGCGGTTGCCTCCATCCCCACCCTGGGCCTGGAAGACATGAAACATGTCTCGGGCGGCGGCTTCATCCTTTCCGAAGCTGCGTTGCCCACGCTGGGCTTCATCCTGAGCGAATCCGAAACCACGCTGGGTTTCATCCTGAGCGAGTGATCCGGGTCCGCTGACCCGTGCCCGTGGGCCTGGTCCCACGGGCATTTGGGCGCTGCCGGGTCCGGTGCGCGTGCCGGCCGCGGTGCGCGCCAGGGAATGCCGGGCACGGCGTTGAAGGGGATCATGGTTGACAGCGCCTCCTTCGGGTGCCAGGGCCGACCAGGCGCATCCACGCTTTACCAGTTGGGGTCGATCACCTGCGTCCCATCGAAGTGGACGACCTTGTCGCCGTAGAGGGGGTCGTAGTAGTGCCCTCCTTCCTTGTAATCGACGTTCCAGAGCTTCTCGCCGTTCGCTGCGCGTCGGTACAGGAAGGGCGACAGGTGCAGACGTTCGAGATGCCAGCGGCCTGCCGCACCCGACGGAATGTCCTCGCCCTTGCCGTAGAGCATCAGCCCGCCGTCCGCGTAGACCTCGTGCCCGGGGCTCGTCGTCATGTACTCGTGGCTGACGTTCATGACCTTGTGGCCGATCTCGTGGGCCACCGTCCGCCGGTAGCGGTCCGGCCGCGTCAGATTGGAAATCGTGATGATTCCCCTGAACGCCGCGGGGAGCGTGTTGACGTACGCATACGTCGCAAACGACAAGCCTCCGGTCCTGACCGTTTTCATCGTCCAGTTCCTGCCCTCGGACACGGTGAGGAATGGAAAGAACACATCCTCCAGGACGACCAGGTAGATCGTCCTGGCGTTGTCCTTGTGCGGTTCGACAATGCTGCGGAACGCATCCAACGCTGGCGCAGTCGGCCGCGCCGGGTGCCGCTTCAGATGCTGGTAGACGTTGACATATTCGGTCTCCGGGACGCCTGGGACTTCATTGGCCTGGATCGCCAGGTGGGCAGGGTTCACCTCGCCCGTCTTGACCCACAACAGGTTGATCTGGACACCGGCGCGCCGATAGATCTCCTTGGCCGCCGCGATGCCGCCCATCAGCCGGTCCAGGGTGACCTTCTTGAAAGCCGGGTCGACATTGGACGGAAAGTAGACGGCCAGATCCATCGTCGGCACGCCCGCCGTCAGGTCATTGTTCAAGGCCGCCACGCCCATCGATTCGACGGTCGTCCAGCGCACCGGCTTCACCGAGTTGGCGACAGTCGAGTCCGATTCGTCGTTGCCGACTGGGCCGATGGCGCAGCCGCTGACTGCGGCGGCGACAAGCAGGCAGGCAAACAATCTGTTCATGCCGCGCTGCCCTGTCAGTCCTTGATGGCTGCCAGCACGTCGTCGAACTTGGGGTTCACCTGCCTGGCGAAGACGACCGCCGGGTGGTCCGGCTTGAGTGCGTTGTAGTAGAAGGCTTCTCCCTTGGCCTTCTGCACTTCCACCGCCTTCTTCATCTTGTTGATGCCCTTGCCGAATGATTCGTAGCCGTCGCCCTTGTTCTTCGTCTTGACCACCAGCAGCAACGCGCCCTCGGCGAACGGTGCCTCCCAGCCGGTGGGCATGTTGTCGCCGAACCGGAACAGCGAGCCGGCCTCCATCACCTGGCGCTTGCCTTCACTGGCCAGCACCCACTTGCCTCGAACGGTGTAGATGATGCTGCCGGTGGCGTGCGGATGCTCGCCCAGGAACATGCCTGGCTGCAACTCGATGAAGAACGAACGTGTCTGCTCCGCGAACAGCAGCGCCCCGAAGACGCCTTCGTGCGTCGAGACGCCCACCGTCTTGGCTGCCGCCTCGATGCTGGGAATGATTTCGACGTTTCGCGCCAACTGCACGTACTCGGGCGAACTCGCCGTCGCCGCGACGGTCTTCTTTGGCTGGATCGCGGCCGAGCTGGCCTTGGTGGCACTGCCGTGGGAGTGAGTCTCCTTGGTGGCAGCTTGAACGTGGAGCGCCAACGGTGCGGCGAGCAACAGGATGGACAGGCCGAGTCTCATGCGGATTCCTTCGATTGATACAACTTGGGTGGAAGTGCGTGCCAGCGACTGGCACGTCGCAAGGGGGTGGCACGGGCGTGTGCAGTGCCCGTAGCCTTTCAGTGCAAGGTCATCTCACCAGCGGTAGCCGGCTCGCGCATGCCAGCGGCGACCGAGCAGGTCATATGTCATCGTGTCGGTATTGCCGTCTGTGTAGCTGGGCATGTACGGCGCGGACTTGTCGAACAGGTTGTCGACGCCGATCGAGAAGTTCAGCGCCTTGTTGTAGGCGTAACGGGCCTGCAGCGTGTGGTAAGTCACCGCGGGAATGTTGTAGCCGATCGCGGTCTGCGCGGCGTTCAGATCGGTTGCCGAGCCGATGTACTGGATGCCGTATGAGCCGGACCAGTCGCCGGCCGCCAGGGTCATTGAACTCAGCCCGCGCCACTGCGAATAGGTACCCCGGCCTCCGGTCGACTTTCCGGCGTAGGCGATCATCGCTGCACCTGGGAACGGCTCGACGTCGTAGCGGGTCAGCCTCGACACGTCGGCGCTGATCGTTGCGGAATAGCCGCCTATCTTGAAGTCGTAGAGCGCACCCACATCGAAGCCCTTCAGCCGTTCGTTGGCCGCATTCACCGGCTGCGAAGAAAGGTAGTTGATTTCGCCGGTGGTTGGATTGCGCGTGAAGTTCGCCGGTGTGCAGAACAGATGAGCGAGGCCGGGCGAGTTGTAGCAGACCGAGAGCTTCGTCGACCCGGGCACGCTCTGGATGGCGTTGTCGATCTTGATGTCGTAGTAGTCCAGGGTCAGTGTCAGTGCCTGCATTGGCACCCAGACCAGCCCCACGGTCTGCGTTTTCGCGTTCTCCGGACTGAGCTTCGGGTTGCCGCCAACGGTGGTCAACACGGTATTGCCGAGCTGGACGTAACCCGCGGGCACACCGGCGGCGCTGCAGTTCTGCGCGATCACTGAGGTGGCGGGCAGGCTGCTCCATCCGCTGCACGGATCGGTCGTGGTCAGGTTGCCTTCACGGATGCCGCCGAAGAGCTCGGGGATGTTCGGAACGCGGAATGCCGTGGAGTGGTTCACCCGAACCTTCAGACCCTTGATCACCTGCCAGTCCAGACCGAACTTGTAGGTGCTCTTGGACGCGAACAGGTTGTAGTCCGAGTAGCGGGCCGCCAGATTCAGGTTCAGCGACTCGGCAAGAACGCTCTTCGACAACAGCGGCACGGCGAATTCGGCAAAGAGCTCGGTCGCGTCGTACTTGCCGGCAATCGGATCCTGACGATTTGCATTGGCCGCGCCTGACACGATCAAGGTATCGGGGTAGCGCCAGCCGCGTTCCTTGCGGTACTCCACGCCCGATGCGAACCCCACCGCACCGGCGGGCAGATTGAACAACTGCCCGGTGATGTTGGCCACCACGCTCTTCTGCTCGTTGCCCCCGGTGTCGCGGGTGGTCGCCATGATGTACTTCAGCACCGCCGGTGTCACGTTGCCGTAGCCGAGGTAGTTTGCACAAGGAATGGCGGCCCCGGGCGCCGTGCTGCAGCGCGCGCGGTCGAGCGTGAGATCGACGCGGTCCAGATTGGCGATGTTGGTTCCGCCGTCGATGCCGCTGTTGCGCCCCCAGTTGAACGCGACCGACCAGTCCCAGTCGGCGGCGATCGTTCCCTTCAACCCCGCCAGGATCCGGAAGGTGTCCGTTTCCTGAAAGAAATTGCGGCCCCCCGGTTCGGCCACGCGCCGACGCTCCAGCGTCAGCGCCTGACCGGTCGGGTTGGTCGGATGGTCGGCCGGCATGGTGATCGCCCGGGTGGCGCCCAGTGTTGCCGGCGAGGCGAGCTGGTTGGACTCGCGGTGCGAGTACAGCAACTCGGTGAAGAGCTGGTTGTTGGCGCTCAAGTTCAGCGTTCCGAACGTGCTGAGGCCCAGTCGCTCGATCGGGTTGACGGCGTTCAGCGAGGTGTTGGCGTTGTAGTTGTGGGTCAGCGCGTCGTAGGTGGCGAACGTCGTCGTGCTCTGCTCGACGTTGTTGAAGTTGACCCGCCGGCCGTCCGCCAGCCGCGCCCGGCCGCCCAGCGTGGCCGAGCTGTTGACGCACTCGAGCTTGCCGTTGAGTGCGCCCAGGCCACACGGTGCCCGGCTCGTCATCGAGACCGCTTCACCCTTCGAATAATTGAGCGAGGTCATCAGCGAGCCGTTGGTGTCGGACACGCCCCAGGAGAAGTCGACGCTGCTTTCGGCGCCGTCCCCGCGCGATGTCTGGCCGTAGCGGGCCGCCACCTCACCGCCTTGCAGGGATTTCTTGGTGATGATGTTCACCACGCCCGCGACCGCGTCGGCGCCGTAGACAGCCGATGCGCCGTCTTTCAGCACCTCGATGCGGTCGATAAG
>JANNUE010000134.1:0-6956 GCA_031394895.1 Betaproteobacteria bacterium | reverse complement strand
TGCCCTGCTCGGTGGCTATCGGCCCGGTGCTTGTATTGACCACCGGCGATGCACGAACCCTGTGGTTGCAGGTGGCTTTCTTCTACTTGGTGGTGCCGCTGCTCGACCTGTGGATGGGCGAGGACCAGAGCAACCCGCCGGAGAGCGCGGTGCCAGCGCTGGAAGCGGACCTGTACTACCGCTGGATTACCTACCTGCTGGTGCCGATACTGTGGGCCGCCTTTATTTTCAGCGCCTGGTTCGTGGCACGCACGCCGCTGCCGTGGCACGGACTGATTGCGATGGTGCTTATCACCGGCTCCACCGGCGGCTTTTGCATCAATCTTGGGCATGAGATGGGCCACAAGAAAACGCGCCTCGAACAGTGGCTGGCCAAGATCGTGCTGGCGCCAACCGGTTACGGACATTTCTGCATTGAACACAACCGCGGCCACCACCGTGATGTGGCGACCCCGGCCGACCCCGCGTCATCGCGCATGGGTGAATCCATTTACCGCTTTGTGCTGCGTGAAATGCCGGGCGCCTGGCTGCGCGCATGGGAGTTGGAGAGCGCCCGCTTGCGCGCCGCGAACTTGTCCACGTGGTCACTGCGCAATGAAATCCTGCAGCCGGCGCTGATCACGGTGCTGCTGTGGGCTGCGCTGATTGTCTGGTTGGGTTGGGGAATAGTTCCGTTCATGCTGGTAGCCTCGTTCTGGGCCAACTTCCAGTTGACCTCTGCCAACTATGTCGAACACTACGGCTTGCTGCGTGCCGAGCGTTCGCCCGGAAAATTTGAGCCCTGTCAGCCGCATCATTCGTGGAACAGCAACCACATCTTTTCCAACTGGGCGCTGTTTCATCTGCAGCGTCATTCTGACCATCATTCGCACCCGCTACGGCGCTACCAATCATTGCGGAATTTTGACAATTTGCCGCAACTACCCAATGGTTACTTCGGCATGTTTCTGGTGGCCTATGTGCCGCCGCTGTGGCGCTATGTGATGGACGAGCGCCTGCTGAGCATCGTTGGCCGCGATGTCAGCCGCATCAACATCGACCCGCGCCAGCGGGAAGCCCTGGTGCGACGCTACGGGCTGACCGGGTCCGGCAGCACTTCGCAGGGTCAGTCCGTTCAATCGACCGGCGCATGACTGCTCCGACACGACTGCAAGCCGCCCTCGCCCGGCTGCACCAGAACGCGCGCCCGGCAGAACTCGCAGGCATGGCGCGCTTTGGCGCTGGCGCTGTGGGATAGCAACATTCTTCCCCACTCAGCGTAGCAAACTCGACCGCAGCGTACCCAACAACGACTGTTGGTGGCGTCCGTAAGCTTGGTTCTATTGTTTTCCACACAATCATATATTTACGATAAGTTGACATCATCGTTTTAAACCAATATTATGCAAATATTGCTCAAAAGGAGTATTTGCGTGACCACACTCCTCACCTATCCCATTCAGAACGCAGGCCAACTGTCGGTGCACCTCAAGTCGTTGCGCAAGGCGCGTGGGCTGACGCAAACGGTGCTTGGCCTGCGCCTTGGCGTCAAGCAGGTGCGCGTTGCGGATATTGAAAAGAACCCAGGCGCCGTCAGTCTCGACCAACTGCTGCAGGTATTGCACGCGCTGGATGCGAGGCTGCTGCTGGCTGATACCAAAACCTATGCGAGCCTGGAACCAGCGGCACCTCCCTCCGTCCAGAACCCTCCAGCCGACTGGTAACAGGCAGTGAGCAACGGACATGGCATTTTCTGATCTTGACGTTTGGATGAACGGCCAGCAGGTGGGCACCTGGTTCTGGACGCGCACCGGCACGCCTGGCTTTCGCTACTCTGCTGCCTGGCAGCGCTCACCCAACGCTCGCGCCCTGTCGCTGTCGTTGCCCATGCCGGCCGGTGGCGGCGATGTGATGGGCGCAGTGGTAGAAAACTACTTCGACAATCTGCTGCCTGACAGCAGCCGTATTCGTGAGCGTTTGCGTCGGCGCTTTCAAACGCCTTCGGTGCGTGCGGCGGACTTGCTGGCCGCCATTGGGCGTGATTGTGTCGGTGCCGTGCAATTGGTGAAGACTGGCACGCAGCCGCCCGCGCATGATTGCATCGACAGCACGCCACTTTCTGAGGGCCAGGTAGAGGCCCTGATCAGCGACATGACCACCGACTCACCCGTTGACGATTTGCACACGGACGACTTTCGCATCTCGATCGCCGGTGCGCAGGAAAAAACTGCGCTGTTGCGCGTGGGCCAGCGCTGGCACAAACCGTTGGGCTCAACCCCCACCACGCACATCATCAAGTTGCCGCTGGGTCTGGTAGGCAACATGCGTGCAGACATGGCCGGTTCGGTAGAAAACGAATGGCTGTGCGCCACCTTGCTGAGCGCCCTGGGCTTTGATGTGGCGCCTACCGAGATGGGCCAGTTTGGCGCGCAAAAAGTGTTGATCGTGGAGCGCTTTGACCGCCGCTGGATCGACAGCGAACAGACTGGCACGCGTTGGATTGCACGGCTGCCGCAGGAAGATTTTTGCCAAGCCACCGGCACGCCGGGCGATCTGAAATACGAGAGAGATGGCGGGCCCGGCATACGCGCTGGTTTGAAACTGCTGGCAGGCGGCAACCATGCCAAGCCCGACAGCCTGCGCTTTGCCTTGGCCCAACTCGCCTTCTGGCTGCTGGCGGCTACCGATGGCCATGCAAAGAATTTCTCGATCTTCTTGGAGCGTGGCGGCAGTTACCGCATGACGCCGCTGTACGACGTGCTGTCCGCCTGGCCCATCATCGGCAATGGCCCCAACCAGGTCAGCCTGCGCCGCGCCAGACTGGCGATGGCATTGCGCGGCAAGAGCACTCACTACCATCTGCACGAAGTTCACATACGGCACTGGCAGACGCTGGCACAGCAGTGCGGCGTGCCCGATGCGTTTGGTTACATGGTTGCGCTGGTGCTGCAGGTGCCTGAGGCGCTGGAACGCGTCGCCGCCACACTGCCAAAAGGCTTTCCGCAAAAGGTGTTCAAGCCGATCCGCAGGGGTGTGCTGGGGCAGGCGGAGAAGTTTGTTGCCGAACTCACGCAGTGAGGCAGACAAGGTGTTGCCGGCGCTGGCGCCGGCCGGCAATCAGTGCACGTTGCGGCTTCTGTTTCTGATCTGGTCGAACAGTTCGACCTGCGTCAGCGCCGTCTCGGGGTTGCCAATCATGCGAACGTACTGGGCCAGTTTCTCGTCCTGGATGAAACTCGCCGATGACGCGGCCGACAATATCTTGTCCGGGTCCTGCGGTCGCGCGATGACGAAGCCCTGCACGTAATCGACGCCTATTTCGGTCAGCGTCTGCACTGTCGCGCTGTCTTCAGCCCACTCGGCAATCACCTTCATGCCAAGGTTGCCGGCCAGGTTGACGATGGCTTCGACAATCGCAATGTTGGCCGGGTGGCTGTTCATGTTCACGATAAAGCTGCCGTCGATCTTCAGCAGATCAGCCGTCAGTTTCTTCAGATACGAAAACGAGGTGTAGCCGGCGCCAAAATCATCGAGCGCAACCTTGGCGCCAAAGCTGCGCACCTTGTCAATGAACTTGCAGGTGTTGTCCAGGTCATGCAAGGCCACCCCTTCGGTGATTTCAATGCACAGGTGGCCGGCCACGTGGGGGTTTTGCGCCAGCATCACAAACACCTCTTGCATGAACTTTTCGTCATTGAGCGAGGCGCCGCTGAGGTTCATGCAGACGAATCTGGTGTTTGTCATGCGCAAGGCGTTGGCATTGAGCCACGCCAGCGTATTGCACAGAACCCAGCGGTCGATCATGCTCATGCGACCACTATGTTCCGCAGCCACAATCAGGCGGTCGGTCGGAATCAGTTTGCCGTCCTCGTCACGCATGCGCAGCAGGACCTCAAAATTAAGTGAGTCGTGCGGAGCGGTGAGCGACATGATGGGTTGCATCACAAGGAACAGGGAGTCAGTGGCTGAGGGCGCGGCCAACCGCTCGACCAGTTTGAGTTCTGCCTCGTGATCCTGGAACGCCTTGGCGCCTTTTTCATAGACCATCAGGCCCTCGCCACCAGCCGCCTTGACTTCACGGCACGCGCGGTCGGCGGTGGACACCGCATCCTTCATCCGGGCTTCCGGGCTGACCTCGATCAGGCCAATGGAGGCGCGCACATAGAAAGCCTTGTCGGCGACATGAAACACCTCGGTGCTGATGCTGTCCACAATGCCCTGGCAAATCAGCGTTGCCAGCGGCAGTGAAGTGCCAGGCATGACGATGACGAACTCGTCGCCGCCGACCCGGCCGATCTGATTGCCTCCGGCGAGCAACTTGCGCACGCGGTCGCACACTTGCTGCAGCACGTCGTCGCCAACGTTGTGGCCATACAGGTCATTGATCAGCTTGAATCGGTCCAGGTCGAGGTAGGCCAGTGTCAGCGGTCTGTAGGGCGTCAGTTGCGTCATTGCAGAACTGAACACCTTCTCGATACCGCGGCGATTTAAAACCTTGGTCAACACGTCGTTGTTGGCCATGAAATTAAGGTCTTCTTCGGCCCTGGATTTTTCTGTCACATCCTGCAGTGAGCCTTCAATCCTTTCGCGCGCCAGCGTGGCCTTGACCAAAAAGCGTCTGGCGCCGAGACGGGGCAGGCGTTCGCCCTTGATCTCGAGTTCGCCGTCGGTCTGACTGTGTACCATCTGATGCAACTTGGTCCAGGCACCGTCGCTGAAATAGCGCTGCCATTCATTGCGGTCGGGCTCCAGCACGCTGGGGCTAAGCATCTTCATCAGGGCCGGGTTGGCACTCAGAAAATGGCCTTTCAGGTCCAGTGTGAAGAGTCCGATCGGCATCGCCTCGAAGGTGTGGTCCATTTCGGCTTTGGCATCGAGCCACTGCTTGTGTTCTTCGCGCATTTGCGCCGCAATAGCCAGCGAGGCCAGCAGGCTCGACGACAACGCCGCCGTCACGCTGTTGACCGATCCGATCCAGCCCTTCAGGCCCAGCGCCGCCCCGATCACCTCGCCCATGCTGGCAAACAGCGTGATGCCAAGCGAAACACTGTACAGCGTGACAACAGCCGACGGCGTCTGCTTCAACATGCGCCACAGCGAAAATCCGCCGACCAGGATGCAGTAGCCCGCGGTAACCCAAAGAAAGGGCAGGAAGATTCGGTAAGGAGCGGTGACCGACAGCAGCAACAGCGGCACACAGCTCCATTGCGCAACATTCCACAGCGCTGTGTAGCCAACCTTGACGAGGTCTTCCCGGAACAGGGTCTTAAACAGGGTGATGGTCACTGTGTAGTAAACCGCGAGCGTGAACGGCCTGAGAATCGTTAGCAGATGTTGTGGAATGTCATGCCCAAGCCATTGGGTGTCCCCGCCGGTGGAAAGTGCGGCCATCCGCAGATTCACGATCAGCCAGCCCGAAAACAGCAGGTAAGTTGTTTGGCGATTGAACAGCGCGGTGATCAGAACGAAGATCGACAGCACGATCAAGCCACCGTCCAGCATGCCCGAATTACGGTGGAATTCATCAGCGCTGATTTGCAGTTGGGCTGCCGGCCACTCGACGACAGTCAGCCGACCCGGACCAATAAAACTCGACTGGCACAGCACGGGCTGTCTGGACGCGATCGGTCCCAACGCCAGACCAAATCCGGCCTTGGTTTCTGAAACATGACCTTCCCTGTTCTCGTGAGCGCTGCGACCGAGTAATTGCAAGCTTTGCGCGTCCCAGCACGAGACGCTCGCAGCGTGCCGCGAGGGAAGTTCAACCGTCACCGGCGCATTGTCTGGCAGGCTATTGACCACAAAGCTGAACCAGAATGGTGCTTCAGAGAGATGATTGTCACGCAAAGCAACCGGCATTTTGTCAGCAAGCCGGGCCAGGGCTTGTGCCGGCGTCAGACTGCTCCCCGGGTCTTCCAGCACCCTGAACTCAAGCGACTTCCCTCCAGAGGTAGCGTACGTTGACTGATAGAAGACGAGCGCATACAACGACGCCACGCCAATCAGCACCGGCAACGCGTAAGTCGACAATCGAAAAAGCATGCCGTCCAAACCGAGTTGGACCTGTTTCAACGATTGTGACCGAAAGTATTTGAGCATTGATACCGTTCCTCTGCCGAGGAAAACCGGGCTAATTTTGGATAGTCTCACCCCCCATTATGCAGACAACATGGTCTAAAGAGAATTCATCGGGCTGGAATTACTAAGGGTATTCCATAGCGATGGGCACACAGCAACGTGTCACATGGCGGCCATGGAAGTCAGATGCTCATTCCTGGTCAGGGTCAGCCCCGGCGCGTAGGCCAGATCACCTTCGATATCAATATCGGGATGATAGGTATCGCAAACAAACGCAAGCAAAGGATGCTGCGCCTCGGTCCAGCGGGCATGCGCGGTGGCAATTTCAAAGGACATTACACGGTGCGGCAAATTGCTCACATGCAACATCGGGACATAGCCAATGCCCGGGTAGACATCTTCAAACAGCAGTCGTTGATATTGGCGGTCAATTGGGGAACGCGCTGTGATGACCATCCAATCGATCCCCTCCATCTGGCAGTACTGGAAGTACGCCTTGAACAAGGCGCTCTTGACCAAACGGCCGGTTTTCTCATTGATCACCGCGAGTCGCGTGGCTTCAGCCAGGGAGCTTTCATGCAGCCATTGGGGGAGCGGCAGCGACTTCTCGAGGGCCAGCGGCTTGTATTGATTGGTCTGGATGCGCATGGTACCCAGCGGCGAACCATCCAGTTTGGACTCAGCCAGCAGCACCGTCGCACCATCCTCTGAATCATTGATTTCCGGCACCTTGAGTGTTTCCGCAAACACAGGCAGATGCCTGGCATAAGCGGAATGCCGGATTTGCACCGCCTTGTTCAGCGTCTCTTCACTCCGGACCATGCGCACCGTGAACGGAAGAATCTCTTCGCGCAACTTGAGCGGATTACGCAACCGAGCGGCACTCGGAGCAAACCCCG
>JANNUE010000081.1:0-2740 GCA_031394895.1 Betaproteobacteria bacterium | reverse complement strand
GCCGCGCCGACGACACGTTCACGAAGCTCTCGAATAAGTGACACGCCGCCCCGAACTGCGCAACCATCAGCGCGACCTATATTACTTTCGCCTACGCCTCACCGTCGCCGGCAGCATTGCGCTGTTCCTGTTCCTACTGCTGTTGGCGCGCTTTGCCTATCTGCAAATTTTCCAGCATGACCACTATCAAACCCTGGCCGAGCAAAACCGCATCTCGATTGTGCCGATCGTTCCCAATCGCGGGCTGATCTTGGATCGCAACGGTGTGCCGCTGGCGCACAACTACACCGCCTTCACCCTGGAAATCACCCCGAGCAAGGTGAAGAACCTGGAGCAGACCATCACCGACCTAAGCGTCCTGGTGGAAATCAGCGCCAAGGACCGCAAGCGCTTCAAGAAGCTGCTGGAAGAAAGCCGCAATTTCGAGACCCTGCCGATCCGCACGCGCTTAAACGATGTGGAAATCGCGCGCTTCGCCGCCAATCGCTATCGTTTTGCCGGGGTCGAGATCAAGGCGCGGCTGTTCCGGCATTACCCGCAGGGCGAGATCACCTCGCACGTCGTGGGCTATATCGGCCGCCTCAACGATGCCGATTTGGAGCGGCTGGAAGAAAACGAAAATCTCGCCAATTATCGCGGCACCAACTACATCGGCCGCGCCGGGCTGGAGCAGAGCTACGAAAACGAATTGCACGGCACCACCGGCTTCGAGGAAGTGGAGACCGTCGCCGGCGGACGCGCAGTGCGCACCCTGTCGCGCACACCACCCACTTCCGGTAACAACCTGACTTTGCATTTGGACTTGAAGCTGCAACAGGTAGCGGAACAAGCCTTCGGCAATTTTCGCGGCGCCTTGGTGGCGATCGAACCCAAGACCGGCGGCGTGCTGGCCTATCTCTCCAAGCCCGGCTTCGACACTAATTTGTTCGTCGATGGCATCGATGCGCAGAACTGGGATCTGCTCAACAACTCGCCCGACAAGCCGCTGGTCAACCGCGCCATGCACGGGCAATATCCACCCGGCTCCACCATCAAGCCCTTCATGGCGCTGGCCGGGCTGGAATTGAATAAACGCGCGCCCAGCTTCGGCATCAACGATCCGGGGTTTTATACCCTGCCCGGTTCCAGCCATCGCTATCGCGACTGGAAAGTCGGCGGCCACGGCTTTGTCGATCTGCACAAATCCATCGTGATTTCCTGCGACACTTATTACTACGGGCTGGCGGTGGAACTGGGCATCGATAATATTTTCGGTTTTCTGGGCCATTTCGGTTTCGGCAAAAAGACCGGCATCGATATCGAAGGCGAGCGCACCGGCCTACTGCCTTCGCAGGAATGGAAAATGAAGCGCTTCAAGCAAAAATGGTTTGTCGGCGATACCGTCAGCGTCGGCATCGGCCAAGGTTATAACTTGGCCACCCCGTTGCAATTGGCGGTGGCGACCGCAACCCTGGCCAACCAGGGCGCGCAGATGCAGCCGCAATTGGTGCGGCAGATCCAGAATGCCAAAAGCGGCGTGGTGATGCCGCACGCACCGCAGACCGTCTCCACCCTGCCGATCAAGGTGGAAAACCTGGAGCTGGTGCGCAACGCCATGATCGACGTCACCCGGCCCGGCGGCACCGCCAACCGCGCCGCCGCCGGCGCGCCCTATTCCATCGCCGGCAAGACCGGCACGGCGCAAGTGGTGGCGATCAAGCAAGGCGAAAAATACGTGGAGAGCCGTGTCGCCGAACGGCATCGCGACCATGCCTTGTTTATTGCCTATGCACCGGCGGAAAATCCCACCATCGCGCTGGCGATCCTGGTCGAGAACGGCGGCCACGGCGGCTCGACGGCCGCGCCCATCGCGCGCGCCATGTTCGACTATTACCTGCTCGGAAAATTGCCCGCGCGCGCCGCCACGCCGGCGGAGGAAGATGAGGCCGAACATGATTAGACGACTATGGCTACTCCTGATCCGCCACATCGATGGCTTTTTATTATCGGTGTTGAGCGCGACCTTGCTGTTCGGGCTGTTCATTTTGTATAGCGCCTCCGCGCAAGATCTCGATCGTGTGCTAAGCCAAGGCGTCAGCATGTTGGTGGCCTTGATCATGATGTGGGCCCTGGCCAATCTACCGCCGCAACACCTGATGCGCATTGCCTGGCCCACTTATGTATTGGGCTTGCTACTGTTGCTGGGCGTAGCGCTATTCGGCGAAGTCAGCCATGGCGCGCGGCGCTGGCTGCATATCGGCGTATCGCGCATCCAGCCTTCCGAACTGATGAAGATCGCCGTACCCTTGATGCTGGCCTGGTACTTCGAGAAACGCGAGCGCAGCATGCGCCTGTCCGATTTTGCCGTGGCCGCGATCTTGCTGCTGCTGCCGGTCCTGTTCATCGCCAAGCAGCCGGACTTGGGCACCGCGCTGTTGATTACCGCTTCGGGTTTTTATGTCCTGTTCCTGGCCGGCATCGGCTGGAAGGTGATCCTGGGCCTGGGGTTCTCGGCGGCGGCGTTCGCACCGGTCGCCTGGTCCTTGATGCACGACTATCAGCGACAGCGCGTCATGACACTGCTGGACCCGACGCAAGACCCACTGGGCACCGGCTATCACACCATCCAATCGACCATCGCGCTCGGCTCCGGCGGCATCTTCGGCAAGGGCTGGCTCAACGGCACCCAGGCGCATCTCGATTTCTTGCCCGAACGCAGCACGGATTTCATCTTCGCCGTATTCGGCGAGGACTTCGGGTT
>JANNUE010000077.1:0-1828 GCA_031394895.1 Betaproteobacteria bacterium | reverse complement strand
GTCTCGATGGGCCTGGGCCCGCTGATGGCGATCTACCAGGCGCGCTTCCTCAAATACCTGCACGCGCGCGGCATTGCCGACACCGCGAACCGGAAGGTCTGGGTCTTCTGCGGCGACGGCGAAATGGACGAGCCCGAATCGCTGGGAGCGATCGGCCTCGCAGCGCGCGAGAAGCTCGACAACCTGATCTTCGTCATCAATTGCAACCTGCAGCGGCTGGACGGCCCGGTGCGCGGCAACGGCAAGATCATTCAGGAGTTGGAGGGCGAATTTCGCGGTGCCGGCTGGAACGTCATCAAACTGCTGTGGGGCAGTAACTGGGACCCGCTGCTGGCGCGCGACAAGGACGGTGCGCTGCACAAGCTGATGATGGACACGCTGGACGGCGACTACCAGTCTTTCAAGGCCAACGACGGGGCTTACGTTCGCAAGAATTTTTTTGGGCGCGACCCGAAGACGGCGGAGATGGTGGCCAAGATGAGCGACGACGACATCTGGGCGCTGCGCCGTGGCGGACACGACCCGCAAAAGGTCTATGCCGCCTACCATGCCGCCGTCAAGCACGTGGGTCAACCGACCGTGTTGCTGGTCAAGACCATCAAGGGTTTTGGCATGGGCAAGAGCGGCGAAGGCAAGAACAACGTGCACCAGACCAAGAAGCTTACCGATGAAGACATCAAGATCTTCCGCGACCGCTTCAACATCCCGGTGCCCGACAGCCAGATTGCCGATATTCCGTTCTACAAGCCGGCCGATGACACACCCGAGATGCGCTACCTGCACGAGCGGCGCAAGGCGCTGGGCGGCTACCTGCCGCACCGCCGCACCAAGGCCGACGAGCAATTTACCGTGCCGGCGCTGGACGTGTTCAAGTCGGTGATGGATCCGACCGTCGAGGGGCGCGAGATATCCACGACACAGGCCTATGTGCGCTTTCTCACCACTTTGCTGCGCGACAAGGCGCTCGGTCCGCGCGTAGTGCCGATTCTGGTCGATGAAGCCCGCACCTTCGGCATGGAAGGGCTGTTTCGCCAGATCGGTATTTACAACCCGGCCGGCCAGCAATACACGCCGGTCGATAAAGACCAGGTGATGTACTACAAGGAAGACGTCAAGGGTCAGATCCTGCAGGAAGGCATCAACGAGGCCGGCGGCATGAGCAGCTGGATTGCCGCCGCCACCAGCTACAGCACCAGTAACCGCATCATGGTGCCGTTCTACGTCTATTACTCGATGTTTGGTTTTCAGCGTGTCGGCGACCTGGCCTGGGCCGCTGGCGACATGCAGGCACGTGGCTTCCTGCTAGGGGGCACGTCGGGGCGCACCACGCTCAACGGCGAGGGCTTGCAGCATGAAGACGGGCACAGCCACATCCTGGCCGGCACGATACCCAACTGTGTCAGCTATGACCCAACCTTCGCGCACGAGGTGGGCGTCATCCTGCATCATGGTCTCAAGCGCATGGTGGAGCGCCAGGACAACGTGTTTTACTACCTCACGCTGCTCAATGAAAACTACGCGATGCCGGGCCTGAAAGCTGGCACCGAGGAGCAGATCATCAAGGGCATGTACCTGTGCAAGGAAGGCGCAGATATAGCCCCCTCGCTTTCCGCTGCGCGTGATGCGCTGCCCCCCGAGGGGGCGCGTTTGCCCTTGGGGCGGCCCGGAGGCCAAACCTCGCCCCCGCGCGTGCAACTGCTGGGCTCGGGCACGATTCTGCGCGAGAGCATTGCAGCGCAGGAGTTGCTGGAAAAAGACTGGGGCATTGCAGCCAACGTCTGGAGTTGCCCGAGCTTCAACGAACTGACGCGTGATGGTCAGGACTGCG
>JANNUE010000065.1:0-1845 GCA_031394895.1 Betaproteobacteria bacterium | reverse complement strand
GGCGCCAATGCCCAGCAGCGCCAGCGTGCCGGCGAAGCCGATGCCCCAGTGCAGCGGCACGGCATCGGCCAGGAAGATGCCGATGAGAGACGGCACCTGCCACGACGTCCAGTTGAGCGCCACGCCGCCCCAGATGTAGGGCAGTTGCTCGGGCGAGGGCTTCGGCTCGGGAAAGCGCTTCATGAACATCACGAAGCTCAGGTCGGCGGTGAGCCAGGCCAGCGCCGCGCGCATCGAGCGCGGGTAGGGCCGCCAGTAGGGCCGCCACTGCGCACTGAAGATCACGAAGCGCAGGTTCACGCACAGCGCCGTGGCCCACACCACCCACACCGGCGCGCCGCTGGCCATCAGCGGCAGCACCGCCAACTGCGCGCTGCCCGCATAGACCAGCAGCGACATCGCCGCCATCAGCACCAGCGGCAGGCCGCTCTTGCCCATGGCCACGCCGGTGATCAGGCCCCAGGCGCCGATGCCGATGGCCGTGCCCGCCATCTCGCGCGCGCCGCGCAGGAACTCGGGGTGGCGCCAGGCGGGCGCAGCAGCGGAGGGCGTCACGCGGGCATTGTCGCCCGCCGCGGTGCGCGGGCTGTCAGTTCTTGCCGGTGTCGGTCTTGGCGGGCGACTTGGCCGCCAGCTTGGCGTTGCCCTTGCCCGCCGCGGCTTTGCCTTCGGCATCGGCCTCGGTCCTGTCGGGCCTGGCTTCGGCCTCGGCCACACGCGGCGCCGATTCGATCTGGTTCTCGCGCATGTAGTCGTTCATCTCTTTCCAGCCGGCGAAGACCGCGGCCTTGTCGGCGCGCTTGTTGGCCTCGTAGCAGTCTTCGACCGAGCGCGCCGAGTGGCGGCAGCCCGCGCCAATGGCCTTGCCTTCGGCCTGGCGCTTGGCCGCCACCGCGCTGACCGACTCGATGCCCAGCAGGTCGCAGCCGGCCAGCGGCAGGGCCAGGATCACGAGGACGGCAAGGCGGGTAAGCGAACGCATGGCGGCGGAACCGGTGGGGACACCCCTCCTATCGGCCGCTTCAGGCCTGTTCTTAAGCCGCGCCGCCGGCGTCACCCACGCCGGGATGGCGCTGCAGGAACGCGCGCGCGCTGATGCGCCGACCACCGGCCAGCTGCAGTTCCAGCAGTTCCAGTGCGTCCTGGCCGCAGGCCAGCACCAGGCGCCCCTCGCCGGCCGGCAGACGCTGGCCCGGCGCACCCTGCCCCGGCACGACACGGCCGCGCCACAGCTTGACCGGCTGCCCTGCCAGGTCGGCGGTGGCGCCCGGGAAGGGGTCGAAGGCGCGCAGGCGGCGTTCGATCTGCGCCGCGCTGTCGCGCCAGTCGACCGCGGCCTCGACCTTGGTTATCTTGTGCGCATAGGTCACGCCCTCCTCGGGCTGGGGCGCGGCCGGCAGCCTGCCCTGCGCCAGGCGCTCCAGGCCCTGCACCACCAGACGCGCGCCCATTTGCGCCAGGCGGTCGTGCAGCGTGGCGCTGCTGTCATCAGGGGCGATGGCGCTGCGCTCGGTCAGCAGCATGTCGCCGGTGTCCAGGCCGGCGTCCATCTGCATCAGGGTGATGCCGGTCTCGGTGGCGCCGGCCTCGATGGCGCGCTGGATGGGCGCCGCGCCGCGCCAGCGCGGCAGCAGCGAGCCGTGGATGTTGAGGCAGCCGCGCGGCGGCAACGCCAGCACCCAGGGCGGCAGGATCAGTCCGTAGGCGGCCACGACCATCAGCTCGGGTGCGTCCTGCTGCAGCAAAGCCTGGGTGGCGACGGCGTCCTCGGCCCAGCGGCCGTCCAGGCGCAGACCGCGCGGCTGGGCCAGCGCCAGGCCCTGCTCCAGCGCGAACTGCTTCACC
>JANNUE010000446.1:0-5062 GCA_031394895.1 Betaproteobacteria bacterium | reverse complement strand
GCGACTTGTGGTTTCAACGGCCGAGCCAGGCCGCTCCGCCTTGGGCCGAACTGCTCGGACTGCCGGGCGTGCACTTGCACCTGTACGGAAAGCAGAGCCCGCGCCAGGGCCGCAAGATGGGCCATCTCACCGTGACCGGCGACTCGGTCGATGCGGTGCGCCACACCGCGTTGGCGGCGGCACTGCTGCTGGGCATTGAGGCGTTTTGAATGAGCGCGCCGGCATGATTGCCGATGGCTTCGCGGCCGCATCGGTCGCGCTAGCGGCGCAACTGATCCGGCGCGGCGAACTCGTTGGCCTGCCAACCGAGACCGTCTATGGCCTGGGTGCCGATGCCGACAACGATGTTGCCGTGGCCAAAATCTTCGCAGCCAAGGGCCGCCCGGCTGATCATCCGCTAATTGTCCACGTCGCCGACGCCAGCGCCGTTGCGCACTTTGCCGATCACGTGCCGGAGTTTGCCGAGCGCCTGATGCAGGCCTTCTGGCCCGGGCCGTTGACGCTGATTTTGCCGCGCCGCGCCGGCGTCGCCGCAAGCGCTGCCGGCGGACAAAATTCGATTGGCCTGCGCTGCCCGTCGCATGCGGTGGCGCAAGCCCTGCTGAAGGCCTGCCGAACTAATTGGGGTCAGACTCCAATTAATTTGGCGGAAAAAGAATTGGAGTCTGACCCCAATTATGTGGTCTGGGGAATAGCCGCGCCCAGCGCCAACCAGTTTGGCCGCGTCAGCCCGACCACTGCAGCGCACGTGCAAAGCGAGTTTGGCGAGGGCTTGTTCATTCTGGACGGCGGAGCCTGCGCCGTCGGCATCGAATCGACCATCATCGACTGCACGCGCGGTGCGCCCGTGCTGCTGCGCCCCGGCGCCATCACGCGGGCCCAGGTGCAGCAGGTCTGCCAGCGACCGGTGCCGGCGCAGGATGAATTGGATGACCTCGAAGAGAGCGCACCACGCGCCTCCGGCACGCTGGAATCGCACTACGCGCCGAACGCTAAGGTGCGCCTGATGAGTGCCAAGCAGTTGCAGACGGCGCTCGACTTGCTCGACAACACGAGTGTGCCGATTGGCCTGTATTCACGCGCCGCGCTCGATACCCGTTCGGTTCGGGTTGTGCACCAACGCATGCCCGACACGGCGCACGCAGCGGCGCAACAGTTGTTTGCGGCGCTGCGTGAGTTCGACGCGCAGCACGTCAAGCTGATCTGGATTGAAGCGCCGCCCGACAGTGCCGAGTGGGACGGTGTGCGCGACCGGCTGCAGCGGGCTGCGGCCGACTGAGCGCCGGCGACAGTCCCGATCTATCAGAAGCTGTAGCCGAGCGCCAGCGTTACCACCGACGGGTGGAAGACGATATCAGCCGTGCGCTCAATGCCCAGCGTATTGGTGGTCATCTTGGTCTTCACGCGCGCGGTGGACCAGGCGCCGGTCAGCGACCACGGGCCACTGAGCTTGAGCGTGGCGCCGACTTGCAGGGCCGGACCGATCGAGTCTGTGAGTTTGATGGTGGTCGGCCCGCCGTTGACGGCGTCATTGACCGGGGTCGATTCCGTCTTGTCGAAACTCGTGTAGTTGATGCCGATGCCGACAAACGGGCGAACCTGGCTGCCCGCCGCGCCAAACTTGTAGTTGGCAAACACTGTCGGCGCAACCTGGCGCACCTTGGCCGCCACCGAGCCGTTGAGCGCCGCGACGCTGCCCGGAACCGCCGCGCCCGGCAGCACCACGAGCTGGATGTCGTGCGTGGGTGGCACACCAAGCGCCAGTTCCACGTCCCACTTGTCGTTGAGTTCGTGCGCCGCGCTGAAAAATATCGTTGACTTGGCCAGCACGTTCAGGCTGAGCGCATTGACCGGTGTGAACGGGCCCGACACGGCGCTGGCCGATGAGTTGGGTTGCACATTGACCCAGCCCAGCTTGACGGTGGTTGATTGGGCAAGCACCGGGGCGGCTACGGCCAGTGCCAGAGCGGCAGCGACGCCGGAGAAAAGATATGTGTGTTTCATGGGGTTTGCTCCGTCGAATTAGAACTGCGAGAAGAAGCCGCGTGCTGCTGCGTTGCAGTACGGAGGCACCAAACCACCATGGTAGGACGCGGTCACCGCCGCCGCTGCATTGGCACCGGCGGCCGTTGCCGTGGCCTGTTTGGCGGCGGCAAATCCGGCTTTCGCGGCGTAGAACGGATTGGTGACGCCGGGCGTGCCAGCGGGAGAGTCCACGTCAAGCACGGTGACGAGACCAGCCGGCAAGCCAGCCCAAAGGGCACCCATCAAGCCGGTGTTCAGGCTGTAAAAAACGGTCGGGTCGCCATTGCCGGCACACAGCAGGACCGGCGCCTGCGGGGTCCAGCCGCGCAAATCGTTCCTCTTGGCGGCGATGCGCGTCGGGTTTTGCGGGTTGGCTGCGGGCGCGCCGGTGCTGAAGCTTGGCACCACACCATCCGGATTTGCCATGGCATCCATCAGATAGCTCAGGCGGAAGCTGTTTTTCAACAGATTGTTCGGGCCAAAACCCATCGCGAACAGGGCGTCGGTCGCGCCAGTTCCGGTCGGCGGCGTGATCGCCGCAAAGGCTGGCGCCGGCGGCGTGCTGCTAAACAGTTGCAACTGCGGCAGTTTGCCTGCGCTGACCAGTGTCGTGTAGTCGTATGTGCCGGGGATCAGCGACTCTATGCCAGTGGCATAGGCGCTTTCGTACACGTCGGCTGGCGTGCCGTACAGATTGCCGTAGGCTTTCTGGAAGCTGGTGAAAATCATTGGCGAGAAGATGGTGCCGCCGGCATTCACATTGCCGTAGAAGGTGGCGTCAGACTGTGCCGCCAGGCCGTACGGGCCCGACATCGGCGCCGCCGCCGTCACGCTGATGCCAGCCGCCTGCATCGCTCGGTGCGCGGCCATCGCCACGTGACCACCCTGCGAGTAGCCGGTCAGAAACAGCTTGGCGCCGACGGTCGGTGGATTGATCAGCGTTGGCAGCGCCTTCTTGGCCGCCGCCAGGATGTCGATCATCTCCTTGGACTGCTGGTCGGCGTTCAGGTACGGGTGGTAAGCGAGCGACGAGCTGTCATAACCGGCGTAGTTGGGTGCCACCACGATGTAGCCTTGCGCGGCGTATAGCGCGGCGATCAGCACGGCTTCCGAGAAGGCCGGGTTCTTGTCGTCGCTGAAGTCGGCCAGGTTGTAGCTCTTGGTCACGGTGGTGCCGTGCGCATACATCAGAATCGGGCGTGCGCCGGTGCAGGCGCTAGCACTGCCGGTGGGCACCATCAGCGCGCCGGAAGCGTCGGTCGCCTCACCGGCGCCGCCCACCGTGCCGTACTTGATGTACTGCACATCGACGCCGCAGGTCGGCGTGCCGGCGAGTTGTAGCAAGCTCGGTGATTTGGCCGTCAGCAGCGCATTGAAGTCGGCCGCTGTCATCGACGTGATGCGTGGCGGTGGAGTTTGCATCAGCGCGCCGCGCGCCGGCGCCGCGTCCTGGGTTCCCAGCGGGCCGCCGCCCCCGCCGCAAGCTGCCAGCGCCACTGCGGCGCTGAGCGTCAGCATCAGAGTCTTGAATTGCGTCATCTTGAGTCTCCCATCTATGAGTAACCGGAAATAGAACGACCGCGCTATTTGAGAGTCGAATGGTATAGCTCAAAAAAATCGAAGTGAACAGGGGTTAACCCCCGACCATGGCCGTATCAATGCCAAGATGGAACTGGCAAGCGGCGCTGCCGCAGCTCTGATAAAGCACGCAGTGACAAAGACCTGTGGCGGCGTTTAGTTGTTGTTGACTGCCCATTCCAGCAGCGCCTCAAACGCGGGTCGCGCGGCCTGCGCGTTGCCATGGTTGACGATAGCCACCAGCACCATGCGTTTGCCGCTGGCCGCCTGCACGTAGCCAGCTACTGCGGTGACGTCGCGCAAACTGCCGCTTTTCAGGTGGGCGCTGCCCGGCACAGCCACGTAACGCTTGCGCAGCGTGCCATCCACGCCCACGATTGGCAGTGATGACATCAGCTCCGCCATCAGCGGCGAGCGATAGGCAGTTTGCAACAAGCGCGCCAAGGCCTGCGCCGTGATGCGGTCGCTGCGCGACAGGCCCGAGCCGTTGTTCAGCGTTGGCGCGTCGCTGGTGGCGATGCGTTCGCTCCACCAGCGAGCGACAATTTCGCGCGACGCCTGTATCGACGCGGCGCTCGCGTTGCCACTCGCCGCTGCCCCAGCGGCGTCACGCGCCGGCAGGCTCAGCGTCAGGAGCAACTGCTGCGCCATCACGTTGTTGCTGTACTTGTTGATGTCGCGCACCACTTCCATCAGCGTCGGCGAGCTAAATTCAAACGCGGGCTCCAACAGCGACGGCTTGGCCGAGCCGGGCGCTTGCGGCACGCGCCCTTCGCGCACCCTGCCGGCCAACTCGCTACCCATCTGCTGCCAAAGGCCGGCAATGGCGCGCTCACTGAAGCTCTTTGGCTCGGCATAAGCCACCGACCAGACTTTCTCCCCGCAACTGGCGGGATAGACGCCGGCAAAGCGGATCGCCGTGATGTCAGAGAAATCAGCCTTCAGCGCAGCGCGGTAGTCGCCGCATTCGGCACTGGACAGCGCCACGGAGGGCTGCATTTGCACACCAGCCAGTGGCGGCTCGAACTGGACCCGCGCGCTGTTGCTGCTGCGCTCGGGCACAAAGGTCATGACCACTGATTTGAAGTTGATCAGCAGCGCGTCGGGGCTCGCGTTGTAGGGGCGCAGCGGCTCACCATCAAAACTGGCCGGGTCGCTATCGATGGCCGCAAAGGCGCTGCGATCGAGCACGATGTCGCCGGCGATTTTGTGGATGCCCAGGCCCTGCACCCGGCGCAGCAGCAGCCACAGGCGCTCGCTCACCAGCGTCGGGTCGCCCTGACCCTGGATGTACAGGTTGCCAAACAGCGTGCCGTCGCGGATCGCGCCTTCCACATAGACCGGTGTGCGCCAGCGATAGGCGGGCCCGAGCAGATCGAGCGCCGCGTAAGTCGTGACCAGCTTCATCACCGACGCCGGATTGACCGGCACATTGGCGCGATGACTCAGACGCGGCGCC
>JANNUE010000438.1:0-12467 GCA_031394895.1 Betaproteobacteria bacterium | reverse complement strand
CCAGGGGCGATGGTCATGTTGCGGATGCCGTTGCGCGCCAGATCCCGGGCGATAGGCAAGGTCATGCCGACGATACCCCCCTTCGATGCACTATAAGCCGCTTGCCCGATCTGCCCGTCATAAGCCGCCACCGACGCGGTGGAAATCAACACGCCGCGCTCGCCGGTGGCTTCGGGTTCGTTCTTGCACATGGCATCCGCCGCCAGCCGAATCATGTTGAAGCTGCCAATTAAATTGACAGTGATGCATTTGCTGAACACGCCCAGATTGTGGGCGCCGTTCTTGCCGACCGTTTTTTCGGCCGGCGCAATACCTGCGCAGTTGACCAGACCCATCAGTTTGCCCATGGACACCGCCTTGGCCACGACGGCTTGTGCGTCGGCTTCCTGGCTGACGTCGCATTTGACGAAGGCGCCACCAATTTCCTTCGCAATGGCCTCACCCTTTTCTGCCTGCATGTCGGCAATCACCACCTTGCCGCCCTTGGCTGCCAGCATGCGCGCCGTGCCCTCGCCCAAACCCGAGGCGCCACCGGTGACGATAAATACTTTTCCTGCGATGTCCATATTGATCTCCAATCAGCAATTGACGTTAACGTAAACGTCAATTATGACCCATCATCGAACCCGGTTTTTTGGGCGTCGCGCCGGACGAAGCGCTTGCCAGTGCTGCTATACTTCGCGCTCTCGGACAATCCTTAGGCGCGTAGCTCAGCTGGTTAGAGCACCACCTTGACATGGTGGGGGTCGTTGGTTCGAGTCCAATCGCGCCTACCAAACAGATAGCCCTTGTTTCTCTTGTGAAACAGGGGCTTTTTCTATTTCAGACTGTGGTTGGAGTGGTGCCAATTAGTTGGGCAGGCATGAAATATGTATGAAGAACAGGGGGGACGATTCGTCGTATCGGCGGCGCGACAGCGCCGTTGACCCCTGCTTTTTGCGCTGACGGGGGGCGGCGCCAAACGGAGCTTCAGCGTAGTGACTGGCGGGCAATGGCGGTAATGCGGCCTTATGTGAAAACGCAGCCGGTGGCCGTCGCGTGCGAGTGCGCCACAGGTGCCACGAACACCACGGTTTGCCAAACCGAGCCGCAGGCGACGACTGATCCAGCACGATGCGCAAGCGAGCCGATACCATAACTGCGCTCCAGCGCACAGATTGACACTTGCGAAGCACTGGAGATGTAACTCAGCACCTGCGCGTGGCGAAGCCGCGCCGCGCACAGCCTAACACTACAACGCTGGCAAACCGAAACGCAGGCCACCCAGAATGATTGCGCTGCTCGCCAGAGCTGCGCGACAAATCAAGGAATGCACGACTCTTGAGTACGCTTTTCGGTGTCATACTTCGCATCATGCGGTCAAATTTATTGTCCGCATGAAACCGGATGAATTGGCATATTGGAAAGCCCTGACGGATGACACGGATTCGCTAAGATGACTCCCAAAGAAATCATTAACAAGGCGATGCTGTACGCGGCTCTATGCATCGCAGGCATTTTTTGTCTGGTATTCGGACTCATGAATGTAATTGTCACGCTACCTTGGCGACACAAATAGCAAGATTGTTGACCATGGTTTGTGATCAAAGGAGCACCGCTACCGCACCGGGTTGGCCCTGCAACTTCTTGCGGTTGTGGCTGCGTTAGGCGCCCTTTCGCATGTATGAGTCCCACCCAAGTTCCGAACTGAACGCGCAGTTTCGGCGGCGGCCGTACCAGGGCGTCGAGCCATCCCTGGCTACGTTTCTCTTCGTTGGACTTGACGCAAACTACGAGGCGAACCTCGAAGGTTCGCCATCCTTTCAGAGTGTATTGGAGTACCACCAAGACGGCGTTGCTTTCTGGCGCCGTCACGGCGTGCACCATCCATTTCTCCTGCCCGAGTACCGTGGCGACGGTCGTCGCTATCACCGAACATTCGCCCACATTGGTTTCAAGCCCAAGCACGCGGAGCTCGTGTCGTTCGCGGAGTTGTTACACGTGCCAACGGTGGGACGGAACAAGCTTACTCCAAACGACCTCGATCCTTCCCACCTCGAAAAGCTCAACGCTGCCATCCTCTACGGGAAAGCGAAGCACGTGTTCGTGTCGGCAGGAGTGGCGCGTCTCATGCAGGCTAGTAAGGCTTTTCCTTGGCTGCAGAAGACAGCTCCTGCATCCGGGCTGCTTCGCGTCCTTTACGGTGAACCGTCACGCTCTGTGTACTCTCATTTGCATTTCTCCAATTACGGGAAGTTCCAGCAGCAGTTGGAGGAGGAAGCGCGTGCCATCGCAGCGCTCATACCCGCAGACGCCAACCCTTCAGAAAAGGGGTCAGGCTCGAATTCACCACTCTGGAGTGCGCACAAGCAGCTATCAAAACAATAACGGCAATGGGGTGGTCATCGGCAATACCGACAACCAGGCCGGTAATGGTTGCAGCATTGGCAGTGCGGGCCAGTCAGGGTAAACCTTCGCGACTTGCGGTGGCGCAGTCACTAAAATGTGCTGCGGTGCAATAACTTCACCCGGCAATGGTTTTTCTGAGGACTCCACATGCAAGCCAAGAAAGTTGACGAGAAAAAAGTCGCGCAACGGGTGATCAAGAAATACCCGAACCGGCGGCTTTATGACACCGACACTTCGAGCTATATCACGCTGGCGGCCGTCAAGCAACTGGTGATGGACGGGGAGCCGTTTGCGGTGCTTGATGTCAAGACCGGGGACGATCTGACGCGCAGCATCCTGCTGCAGATCATTCTGGAGGAAGAGGCCAACGGATCGCCGATGTTTACCGTGCCGGTGCTGGCCAGCGTGATTCGTTTTTATGGGCATGCGATGCAGGGCTTCATGGGTGGTTACCTGGAGAACAACATTCAATCGCTGGTCGATATTCAAGGCAAGCTCGGCGTGCAGCCCAATGGCCTGACGCCTGAAATGTGGACCCAGTTCATGGCGCTGCAGGCTCCCGCGTTACAGGGAATGCTGGGTGGGAATCTGCAGCAATCGAAGGACATGCTGGCGCAAATGCAGGAACAGATCATGAAACAGACCGGCCAGGTGCTCGGGGCTTTCGGCATCAAGCCTTAGGAGCCTCTGCATAACTCGCATGGCGGGAGTTATGCAGAGCATCCTTGAGAAGCGCGAATGCTGGGACAATGGGTGTATGAGCGAAACCATTACCAGAGCAGCACCGGCACCAACCATCGGGTTTGTCAGCCTGGGTTGCGCGAAGGCACTGACAGATTCCGAACTGATCCTGACACAACTCAGCGCCGAGGGTTATCAGACCTCCAAGACGTTCCAGGGCGCAGACCTGGTGATTGTCAACACCTGCGGTTTCATTGACGATGCGGTCAAGGAAAGCCTGGACACGATCGGCGAAGCGCTGGCCGAGAATGGCAAGGTGATCGTGACCGGCTGCCTGGGCGCCAAGACAGCGCAGGGCGGCGGCAACCTGGTGCGTCAGTTGCATCCCAGTGTGCTGGCGGTGACCGGCCCGCAGGCCACACAGGAAGTGATGGATGCGGTACACACGCATTTACCCAAACCGCACGACCCTTATCTTGACCTGATTCCGAACGCGTTCGGCGTGGCCGGCATCAAGCTGACGCCGCGGCACTTTGCGTATATCAAGATCAGCGAAGGCTGCAATCACCGCTGCACGTTTTGCATCATCCCGTCGATGCGTGGCGATCTGGTGTCGCGTCCGATTGGTGATGTGTTGCGGGAAGCGCGCGCCTTGTTTGACGGCGGTGTCAAGGAACTGCTGGTGATCAGCCAGGATACTTCGGCCTATGGTGTGGACCTCAAGTACCGCACCGGATTCTGGGACGGCAAGCCGATCAAGACCCGTATGCTCGAACTGGTGCAGGCGCTGGGCGAGATGGCGGCACCCTATGGCGCCTGGGTGCGACTGCATTACGTCTATCCGTATCCGGCGGTTGATGAAGTCATTGCGTTGATGGCCAGCGGCCTGGTGCTGCCTTATCTGGACGTGCCTTTTCAGCACAGCCACCCGGATGTACTCAGGCGCATGAAGCGCCCGGCCAGTGGTGAGAAGAATCTGGAGCGTATCCAGCGCTGGCGCGAGCTGTGCCCGGAGATTGTCGTGCGCAGCACGTTTATTGCCGGCTTTCCGGGTGAGACTGAAGCGGCGTTCTCGCATCTGCTGGAGTTCATGCGCGAAGCCCAAATTGACCGCGCCGGCTGCTTTGCATACAGCCCGGTAGAGGGTGCTGCCGCCAACGAGATCGGTGGCATGTTGCCGGCAGAACTGCGCGAAGAGCGGCGAGCGCGTTTCATGGCGGTGGCCGAGGAAGTGTCAGTCGCCCGGTTGCGCCAGCGTATTGGCGCGACGCTGCAGGTGCTGGTCGATTCGGCGCCGGGAATGGGCAAGAAGGGCGGCGTCGGGCGAAGCTATGCCGATGCGCCTGAAATTGATGGTGTGGTGAAGTTGTTGGCGCCGGAGAAAATCAGCAAAACCTTGAAGGTCGGTGAATTTACCAAGGCCCGCGTTGTGGGGGTGCAGGGTCACGACCTGGTCGCGCAACCGTTTTAAAACGGTTTGAGCGCGAAAATTTCATTTATATTGGTGCCCAGGAAGGGACTCGAACCCCCACGAAGTTACTCGCTAGTACCTGAAACTAGTGCGTCTACCAATTCCGCCACCTGGGCATCTCAGGAAAGAGAGTAATTGTATCAAAAATATCAGCCAAACCAGCGGCTTGCTGGACGAAGTAGAAGGAACAGTGCAAGGTCACCGCGACGGACATGGATTTGTCGCGCGTGATGACGGCCAGTCCGATATTTATCTGCCGCCGAACGAGATGCGTGCCGTGTTGCACAAAGATCGGGTGCTGGTGCGCGTCGTGCGCAGCGACCGCAAGGGCCGACCGGAAGGACGCGTTGTTGAAATCATCGAGCGCCCCAAGCAACCCATCATTGGCCGCTTGCTGCTTGAGAGCGGCATCTGGATCGTGGTCCCGGAAGACAAACGCTACGGCCAGGACGTGTTGATTCCGAAAGCCGCCACCGGCGCGGCCAAGCCTGGGCAGGTGGTCGTCGTTGAACTGACCGAAGTGCCGTCGCTTTACGGTCAACCCGTCGGGCGCGTCAAAGAAATCCTGGGCGAGGTCGATGACCCTGGCATGGAGATTGAAATTGCGGTGCGCAAATACAGCGTCCCGCATGAGTTTTCCGATGCCTGTATCGCGTTGGCGCGGACCCTGCCGGACAAGGTGCGACCACAGGACAAGAAGCGCCGGGTTGACCTGGCCGATGTGCCGCTGGTGACCATTGACGGTGAAGATGCGCGCGATTTCGACGACGCGGTGTATTGCGAACCGGTCAAAATTGGCAAGGGCAAGTCGGCAGCAAAAGCCTGGCGTTTGCTGGTGGCCATTGCCGACGTCAGTCATTATGTGGAAACCGGCTCGGCCATCGATATCGATGCCTACGACCGGGCCACCAGCGTCTATTTCCCGCGCCGCGTGATTCCGATGCTGCCCGAGAAACTGTCCAACGGTCTGTGCTCGTTGAACCCGCAAGTGGAACGCTTGTGCATGGTCTGCGACATGATGGTTACCGGGGATGGCGAGGTTTCAGCCTATCAGTTCTATCCGGCGACGATGTGGAGTCACGCCCGTTTCACCTACACCGAAGTGGCGGCCATTCTGGCTAACACGAAAGGCCCGCAGGCGCTCAAGCACAAGGACCGCGTGCCGGATTTGATCAACCTGCACGACGTGTACCAGGCCTTGCTGAAGTCGCGCGTGCGCCGTGGCGCGGTCGATTTTGAAACGGTGGAGACCCAGATTGTTTGCGATGAGAGCGGGCGCATAGAGAAGATCATTCCGCGCACCCGCAACGATGCGCACAAACTGATCGAGGAGGCGATGCTGGCGGCCAATGTGTGCAGCGCCGACTACATTTCGCAGAGCAAACACGCCGGGCTGTTTCGCGTGCACGAGGGACCGACACCCGAGAAGATCGAGACGCTGCGCAACTACCTCAAGGTCACAGGCCTGGGTCTGACGATCAGCGATACGCCGGCACCGGGCGAGTTCCAGAATATTGCGAATGCCACCAAAGACCGGCCGGACGCGCCGCAGATTCATTCCATGCTGTTGCGCTCCATGTCGCAGGCGATCTATACGCCGGTCAATGAAGGTCACTTTGGTTTGGCGTTTGACGCCTACACCCACTTCACCAGTCCGATCCGGCGTTACCCCGATCTGTTGGTGCATCGTGTCATCAAGGCAATTCTGGCCAAGACCAAGTACCAGTTGCCGCTGTTGCCAACGCCGGGAGAGGCGCATGCCAAGCTGTCCCGGCGGCTGGAAAAGGGACTGGCCGCGCGGGTGAGCGAGCCTGGGGTAACGCCCAAGAAGCTGAGCCCGGAGATGCAGGCCTGGCAAGCCGCCGGCATGCACTGCAGCGCCAACGAGCGCCGTGCCGACGAGGCCAGCCGCGACGTGGAGGCCTGGCTCAAATGCAAGTACATGCGCGAGCATCTGGGTGAAGAGTACGGCGGCGTTGTCAGCTCGGTCACCAGTTTCGGCATCTTCGTCACGCTCGACGCGATGTATGTCGAAGGCCTGGTTCACATCACCGAACTCGGTGGCGAGTACTACCGCTTTGACGAAGCGCATCAGGAGTTGCGCGGTGAGCGTACCGGCATGCGCTATGCGATCGGGTCGCGCGTTCAGGTGCAGGTCAGCCGCGTCGATCTGGACGGCCGCCGCATTGATTTCCGTCTGGTTCAGGATGGTGAGGCCGGTATTGCGCGTGGCGGCAAGGACAAGGACTCTGTTCCCGCAACAGGCCGCTATGTCGATCGCGACGATGCAGCGCCAGGTCCGCAGACCAAGCGAAAAACGTCAAAGAAAGCGCCCGAGCACATGGGGCGAGGCAAGCCTGCTTCCGGTTTTGCCGATCGCGCTGGCGTCAAATCGGCAGCCGCCAAGAACAAGGGCCGGCAAACACGGCGCTGAGTTGCGGTGGCTTGCGGTCACAGGCTGACTGTTCTTGCCAGCGCGCCGGCCGTCAGGCTCGATTGATCACCCCATTGATCGGCCGCCAGACCATGCTGGTACACGGCGTGGCTGGCCGCTGCGAAGGCGGGTAAGCCGGTTGCCATGGCCGCGCCAATCATGCCGGCCAGCACGTCACCGGTGCCGGCGCTCGCCAGTCTGGCGTTGCCGGTGGAGTTGATGATGGGCGTCTGCCCTGGCGCCGCAATCACCGTGCCGGAGCCTTTGAGCACCACCGTGCAGCCATAGCGTTGCGCCAACTGCTGGCCCACCCGCAGACGGTCGCTTTGCACCTGGGCTGTCGTGCTGCCCAGCAGACGGGCGGCTTCCAGCGGATGCGGCGTCAGCACGGTCGCCGCAGTGCCGCGTGCGCGGGCCATCAGCAACGTTTGCAACTGGGTGTCGCCGGCAATCGCATTGAGCGCGTCGGCATCGATCACGAGCCGGGCGGCAGTGGACAGTATTTTTGCCAACAAGTTGCGAATTTCGCTGCCGCCGCCACAACCACAAACGACGGTCATTGCGCTGTAATCGAGCGCGTCGGACGGCCTGAACATCAGCTCCGGCTGGTTGACATCGACCGTCAGCGGATCAGTGTCAAGCAGCACGACAAAGACCCGGCCAGCGCCGCCATGCAAGGCCGCCGTGGCGGCCAACAGCGGCGCACCGCTCATGCCGGGGGCGCCGCCAACTACCACTACATCACCATAGCTGCCCTTGTGCGAGTCGTGACGTCTGGCGTCGCGCAGCGTGGTGCCCGAGAGCCAGGCAGTCGCAGCGAACAGCGTCTGGTTTGCTGCGGCGAATGGAGCGGCGCCGAGGTCGTCCAGCCACACCGTGCCGGCCGCGTCACGGCCCAGGGCCGTGAACAAGCCCGGCTTGAGCGTTAGCAGGCTCAGCGTGTGGTGCGCGCGCACGCTGTTTTGGGCAGCGGCGCCGGTGTCGGCGTTGAGCCCGCTCGGCAAATCGACCGCCAGCACCGGACACTGGCTGGCATTGATGGCGCGAAACAATTGCGCCATGTGGCCCTCAGGCTCGCTGTTCCTGGCACCAATGCCCAGCAGGGCATCGACGCACAAGTCGCAATGGTCGGGCTCAGCGGCAACGAAGGAAACGCCGGCATCGACGGCACGCTGGTACGAGCGCGCGGCGTCCGGCGGCACTGCGCCGGCCTGGCCCAACCAGGTCACCACCGCTTGCTTGCCCCAGCACTGCAGGTGCATCGCGGCTTCCAGTCCGTCGCCGCCGTTATTGCCCGCGCCACAGGCGATCCAGTAGCGCTCGCCATGCGGCGCCAGCGCTAGCGCCAGTCGCGCCACGGCCAGCCCGGCGCGCTGCATCAGCGCATGCACCGGCAGGCTGGCGGCGACGGCCTGTTCGATACGGCGTGTTGCGTCCACGCTGTACAAGGCTTGCCGGCAACTGCCATCGATCTTCAGCATGGAATGCGGCCACCGGCGTTGCAGGCGGCAGGCGGAACTGGGTGTGCGTGGTGCATGGCGTGAATTGTCGGTCAGGCCGGCGTGGTGTCAACCCATTCGGCGGGCGACTCCATGCCGGTTGCGCAGCCGATATCCAGCGCTGGTTTCCTGCCGGCTATCAGGTCCGCCAGCACTTTTGCGGAGCCACAACTCAGAGCCCATCCGCTGGAACCGTGGCCCAGATTGAGCCAGAGCCCGGCAATGCTGCTGGCGCCAATCCTGGGCGGCCCGTCCGGCAGCATGGGACGCGCGCCTTTCCACTCCTGCACACCGCCTGACATATTGGCTGCCCCGGGAAACCAGTCGTGCAATACCTTGTAAAGGGTTTTCAATGAACTGTCGCGCTTCTTGTCCACCGTGCCGCCGAGTTCGGCGCTGCCAGCTACCCGCACCCGGTTTCCCAGCCGCGAAATGGCCACCTTGTAGCGTTCGTCCATCACCGCGCTGCGCGGCGCGTTCAGCGGCTCACGAATCGTCGCGCTAACCGAATAGCCATGGACCGCCACCAGTGGAATCCTGATGTTTAACGGAGCCAGCAGGCGGACCGAATCCAGCCCCGCGCAGATCACACAGGCGTCATATTGCCGGGGGCTGCTGTCGCCCTGTAGCGTGATCGCCACGCCGCGCAGCGGGTCCAACTGCGTCACGTTGGTGTTGAACAAGAACTTGACGCCGATGCGCTGTGCCTCGTTCTTCAACAGTAGTGCAAACTGGCGGCAATTCCCGACTTCGTCGTCCGGCAATTGGACTGCGCCAAAGAATGTGGTGTCCGGGTTGAGTGCCGGTTCGATCAGGCGGGCCTGCGCCGGGCTGATCTCCCGGAACGTCACTCCCGCGTCACGCAACACCTGCAAGCCCGGTTGCACCAGCTTGCTGTCGCGCTGCGAGCGCAGCAGCACCATGTAACCGTCGCTACGTTCGTATTCAAGCCCCAGCTCGGCGGTGAGCTGGTGCAGCCGCTCTCGACTGTAGAAAGCCAGTTGTTGCAACCGCGTTCGATGGGCCAGATAGGTATCGAGTTTGCAAGCACGAAACCACTTCCAGATCCACGCCAACTCGCGCAGCGACAGTGGCAGGCCGACCTTCACCGGCGCATAGCGACTGAACAAGTGCTGGATTACCTTGAGCGGCATGCCGGGTGCAGCCCATGGAGTGACGTAACCGGGTGCGACCAGGCCGGCATTGGCAAAACTGGACTCTTCGGCGGCGGCGCCACGGCGCTCAAGCACCGTAACTTCGTGTCCGTCACAGCCCAACTCGTAGGCTGTGGTGATGCCGATGATGCCGGCACCGATGACTGCAATCTTCATGAATCCCTTTTTTCTATTCTTGTTCCAGGTGGCGCCGCAGCCTGGAGAATGTGCGCCTATTGGCGCGCATCATGCAGTATCGATTCCACTTGAAGCGCAATGTTGAGCACCGTGTCGTCCTGCAGTGTGCCGGCCCAGATCATCAGACCCACGGGCAATTCACTGCCAGCCTGACAGGGTATCGAGATCGCGCAGCCGTCGAGCATATTGATCACACTGGTGTTGCGCAGCAGCAGGGCGTTGAGGCGGAAGAACGCTTCGTCGCGTTCAGGCCCCGGCGCAACCCCGGCGATCGGCGGTGCCACCAGTGGCACGGTCGGTGACAGGATGGCGTCAAAGCCGTGCATGGCGGCGTTCATCTTGTGAATCCAGTTGCGCCGCGCCGCCAGCAGATCAAGGTAGTCGCACGCGCTCATGGTCGCGCCGCGCTGGATGCGGGCGGCGACGCGCGGGTCGTACAGCGCGGCTTTGTGCGTCAGCAGGGGGCGGTGCCAGGCGTAGCTCTCGGCTGCCGACAGACTGCCGTTGGCTTGCATCGGCTGCAACTCGTTGATTTCGCTCAGGGCGACCTCCTCAATGCGGGCGCCGGCTTGGCGCAAGGCAGCCAGGCTGCGCTGCCAGGCGCTGGCCACCGTACGGTCAAGACTGTCGAGCATGGTTGTCGTGGCGATACCCAGCCGATAAGCGCCAATTGGCGTCGCGCTGCGCGTGACCCAGCGCTGGCTCAGCAGTTCATGCGCCATGATCGCATCGGGCACGCTGCGGGTCAGCGCACAGACGGTGTCGAGCGTGGACGACAGCGGCACGGCGCCGTCGGTCGGCACCAGTCGGGCCGTGTTCTTGAAACCGACGATGCCGTTGAGCGCCGCTGGAATCCGGATCGAGCCACCGGTATCCGACCCGAGCCCGATAAATGCGGCGCCGGTCGCCACCGAAACGGCGGCGCCGGACGAAGACCCGCCGGGTATCAGGGCTGCGTCCGCACTGCAGGCATTGGCCGGGGTTCCAAAGTGCGGATTGACGCCGACACCCGAGAACGCAAACTCGACCATATTGGTGCGCCCGATCAAGGCCGCTCCGGCACGGCGCAAGCGGGCCACGGCCGGGCTGTCAGCGTTGGCTGGTGCCGCATCGCGCAGTGCGACGGAACCTGCCGCCGTGGTCTGCCCCTCGATGTCAAACAGGTCCTTGACCGACACCGCCAGGCCGGCCAGCGGCTGCTGCCGGATATGGGCAGTGGCGGCGACGGCGCGCGCCTGGTCAAACATGGTTTGGGTAAATACGTGGTGGCAGCGCTGTGATTGCGCCACCGCGATGGCCTTCTCGATTTCGGCTGCGGGGCTGGTCTGGCCGGCGCGCAGTCGCGCCAGCGTTGTGTGAAGGTCTTCAAGCATGTCGGTGTGAGTGTCTGTGCTAAAATCTGCTGGTTTTGCTGAGTGGTCAAAGTACTGCTGGGCAAAATAAATCAGCGAACCAGTTCTATCAAGGTGTTGTGGTTTGTACCGGTCCCAAGTTCATTTGACCGGTGCCTTTCACAATAACGAACTGGATTTTAGACCTAACCTTTGGAATTAAACATGTCAGTTACCATGCGCGAAATGCTGGAAGCCGGTGTCCATTTTGGCCACCAAACCCGCTTCTGGAACCCCAAGATGGCGCCGTTCATTTTCGGCCATCGCAACAAGATTCACATCATCAACCTGGAAAAATCGCTACCGATGTTCCAGGAGGCGTCCAAGTTCGTGCGCCAGATCTCGGCCAAGCGTGGCACCGTGCTGATGGTCGGCACCAAACGCCAGGCGCGTGAGACCGTCGCCGAGGAAGCCAAGCGCGCCGGCGTGCCCTACGTCGATCAGCGCTGGCTGGGCGGCATGCTGACCAACTTCAAGACGGTCAAGACGTCGATCAAGCGGCTCAAGGACATGAAGATCCAGCAAGAGGCGGGTCTGGACAGTCTGAGCAAGAAAGAACAACTCATGTTTGCGCGTGAATTGCTCAAGCTCGAACGCGACATTGGCGGCATTCAGGACATGACGGTACTGCCCGATGCGATCTTTGTGATTGACGTGGGCTTTCACAAGATCGCGATTGCCGAAGCCAAGAAACTCGGCATCCCCCTGATTGCCGTCGTTGATACCAACCATTCACCGGAAGGTATCGACTACATTATTCCCGGCAACGATGACTCGTCCAAGGCCGTCATCCTGTATGCGCGCGGCATTGCCGACGCGATCATTGAAGGCCGCTCCAATATGGTCGATGACGTTGTCAAGGCCGTTGTGGCCGAGAGTGCCGATGAATTTGTCGAAGTGGACGAAACAGCTGCCTGAGTTGTCCGCGACCCCAAAAAAGGGTGGCATGGGCGCCCCTTTTTTTTAGTCCTGTTTTTTATAACTGTATTGAGTACGGAGAATCAAGATGGCTGCAATTACTGCGAGCATGGTTGCTGAACTGCGTGGGAAAACCGACGCACCGATGATGGAGTGCAAACGCGCGTTGACGGAAGCACTGGGCGACATGGTGAAGGCCGAAGAACTGTTGCGCGTCAAGCTCGGCAGCAAGGCCGGCAAGGCCGCGTCGCGCGTGACCGCCGAAGGCGTGGTCGCCGCATCGGTGTCTGGCACTGTTGGCGCCCTGATCGAAGTCAACTGCGAAACCGACTT
>JANNUE010000429.1:0-10270 GCA_031394895.1 Betaproteobacteria bacterium | reverse complement strand
CCTGATTGCGGGCCTGGCCAGCGCCAGCGCCGGCACGCTGCTGTGCGCGAATCGCGAGATCGCCGGACCGGGGCCCGAGCGCGCCGTGGTGTTCCAGAATCACTCGCTGCTGCCGTGGCTTACCTGCTTCGAGAACGTGTATCTGGGTGTGGAAAGGGTGTTTGGCCCGGGCTCCAAAAACAATGGCGCGCCGGCCGAGACCAAAGCCCAACTGCAGGCGCGCACCGATGCCGCGCTGGCGCTGGTCGGCCTGAGCGCTGCCGCGCACAAGCGGCCCGGTGAAATTTCGGGCGGCATGAAGCAGCGCGTCGGCATTGCACGCGCGCTGGCGATGGAGCCCAAGGTGCTGTTGATGGACGAGCCGTTTGGCGCGCTCGACGCGCTGACACGGGCCAAGCTGCAGGACGAGCTGCTGGAGATCGTGGCACGCACGCACAGCACGGTGGTGATGGTGACGCACGACGTGGACGAAGCCGTGCTACTGAGCGACCGGATCGTCATGCTGACCAACGGCCCGGCCGCGACGATTGGCGAAATTCTCCGCGTCGATTTGCCACGCCCGCGCAGCCGGATCGCGTTGGCAGACAGCCCCGAGTACCAGGGCTATCGCAAAGCGGTCATCGACTTCTTGTACACCCGCCAGGCGCACGTTGAGAAAGTGGCCTAATTTATGGACATGCGAGTCTCCCCCGCCGTAAAGCAAAAACTGGTGATGGTCGGCAACGGCATGGCCGGTGTGCGCACGCTCGAAGAGTTGCTGAAAATTGCGCCCGACCTGTACGACATTACGGTCTTTGGTGCCGAGCCGCATCCCAACTACAACCGCATTCTGCTCAGCCCGGTGCTGGCCGGTGAGCAAACGCTGGACGACATCGTGCTCAACTCATGGGACTGGTACAGCGACAACCACATCACGCTGCACACCGGCAAAAAGGTGGTGAGCGTGGACCGCATCAGGCGCGTCGTGCGCGCGCTCGACGCACAGGGCCAGGTGACCGAGGCCGCCTACGACCGGCTGCTGCTGTGCACCGGGTCCAATCCCTTCATCCTGCCGATTCCCGGCAAGGAACTGGAAGGCGTGATTAGTTACCGCGACATCGCCGACACCCAGGCCATGATCGACGCCGCAACGCGCTACAAGCATGCGGTAGTGATTGGTGGGGGCTTGCTAGGACTGGAAGCAGCCAACGGCCTGATGCGACGCGGCATGAGCGTGACCGTGGTGCACGTGCTGCCAACGCTGATGGAGCGTCAGCTCGACGCCGTGGCCGCCAAGCTGCTGCAAACCTCGCTGGAACAACGCGGGCTGAAATTTCTGATGGGTACGCAGACGCAGGCGCTGCTCGGCGCTGACGGCGGCCGCGTCAAAGCCGTCCAGTTCAAGGACGGCAGCGAGGTGCCCGCCGATCTGGTCGTGATGGCGGTCGGCATTCGCCCCAACACCGAACTCGCCACCGCCATGCGGCTGCACGTGGACCGCGGCATTGTGGTCAGCGACACGCTGCAAACCGTGACCGATGCTCGCATCTACTCGGTCGGCGAATGCGCCGCGCACCGCGGCATTGCCTATGGGCTGGTGGCGCCGCTGTTCGAGCAGGCCAAGGTGGCGGCCAACCATCTGGCGCAGTTTGGCATTGGGCGCTACACCGGGTCACTCAGCTCGACCAAGCTCAAGGTCACCGGCATCGACCTGTTCAGCGCCGGCGAGTTCCAGGGCGGCGTCGGCACCGAAGAAATTGTCATGAGCGATCCGCATTCGGGTGTTTACAAAAAGCTGGTGCTCAAGGACGACAAGCTGATTGGCGCCTGCCTGTATGGCGACACGGTGGACGGTAGCTGGTACTTCAAGCTGTTGCGCGATGGCCGCTCGGTTGCCGACATCCGCGACAAGCTGATGTTCGGCGAAAGCAATATCGGCGACGCCGGCCACGAGGGCCACAACAAGGCGGCCAACATGCCCGATGACGCCGAGGTGTGCGGCTGCAACGGTGTTAAGAAAGGCACGATCTGCAAGGCCATCAAGGAGAAAGGCCTGTTCACGCTGGACGAGGTGCGCAAGCACACCAAGGCCAGCGCGTCGTGCGGCTCCTGCACCGGTCTGGTCGAGCAGATCCTGATGTTCACCGCCGGCGGCGACTACTCGGCCACGCCCAAAACCAAAGCCATGTGCGGCTGCACCGACTACGGCCATCAGGCGGTGCGCGACGCAATCCGCAGCAACAAGCTGCTGAGCATAGGGGCCGTCCACAAATTCCTGGAATGGAAAACGCCCAACGGCTGTTCCAGTTGCCGCCCGGCCGTCAACTATTACCTGATTTCAAGCTGGCCCAAGGAGGCCAAAGACGACCCGCAAAGCCGCTTCATCAACGAGCGTTCGCACGCCAACATCCAGAAAGATGGCAGTTACAGCGTGATCCCGCGCATGTGGGGCGGCGAGACAACGGCCAGCGAACTGCGGCGCATTGCCGATGTGGTGGACAAATACAAGATTCCGACCGTCAAGGTCACCGGCGGCCAGCGCATTGACTTGCTCGGCGTGAAGAAGGAACAACTGCAATCGGTGTGGAGGGACCTCGGCATGCCCAGCGGCCACGCCTACGCCAAGGCGCTGCGCACCGTCAAGACCTGCGTCGGCTCCGAGTGGTGCCGCATGGGAACGCAGGACAGCACCCAGATGGGCAAGGACCTGGACCGCGCTTTTGTGGGCATGTACGCGCCGCACAAGGTCAAGTTCGCCGTGTCGGGCTGCCCGCGCAACTGCGCCGAGTCCGGCATCAAGGATGTGGGCATCATCGGCGTTGACAGCGGCTGGGAGATGTATGTGGCTGGCAATGGCGGCATCAAGACCGAGGTCGCGCATTTTCTGGTCAAGGTCAAGACGGCGGCCGAGGTGCTGGAATACACCGGCGCATTTTGCGAGTTGTACCGCCAGGAAGGCTGGTACCTGGAGCGCACCGTGCACTTTGTCAAGCGCGTCGGCCTGGACTATGTGAAGAAGCGCATCGTGGACGACGACGCCGGTCGCAAGGCCTTGTGGGAGCAACTGCAATTTGCGCTGGATGGCGAGCCCGATCCGTGGTCTGACACGCAGCAAGCGGCCATTGACACGCGCCAGTTTGAAAGGTTGACAGCATGAATGCGTTTTCGTCATTGCGAGCGAAGCGCGGCAATCCATCCACCCGCAAGTCATGGATTGCCACGGCCTGCGGCCTCGCAATGACGACGTGTTGGTTCACGGTTCGTGGTTCTTGTGCGGTTCGTCCCGGAACTGAGAACTCGCAATGACCAACTGCCCATCAACTGAAAGGTCCACATGAGTGAATGGAAAGTGATCTGCCGGCTCGACGATATTCCGCGCCTGGGCGCACGCCGCGTGGCGCGCGAGCGCGGCATGGACGTGGCGCTTTTTCGCACCGAACAGGACCATGTGTTCGCCCTGCTCGACCGCTGCCCGCACAAGGGCGGGCCGCTGAGCCAGGGCATTGTGTTTGGCGACAGCGTGGCCTGCCCGCTGCACAACTGGACCATCGGCCTGGACAGCGGCTGCGCGCGGGAACCCGACCACGGCTGCACGCCGCAATTTGCGGTGCGCTTGAGCGACGGAGTGGTGTCGCTCAGCGCGTCCGAACTCGCCAGCCATGCACTCGACCTGGCGCCGCCGGTGGCCGGCCCATGTGCCAAAAGATCGGCAGAACTAACCGACACATGAACTCACCCCTGACTCGCGAAACGCGCTCCACCTGCCCTTACTGCGGGGTCGGCTGCGGCGTGATCATCGAGAGTCAGGGCGCGCAGATCACCGGTGTGCGCGGTGACCCGGATCATCCGGCCAATTTTGGCCGCCTGTGCAGCAAGGGCAGCACGCTGCACCTGAGCGCCAGCAGCGATGTCACGCGACAAACGCGGCTGTTGCAACCGCTGCGGCGGCTGCAGCGCGGGGCGGCGCCAACGGCTGTTTCGTGGGACGCGGCGCTGAATTTCGCCGCCGAAACGTTTGGCCGGATCATTCGCCAGCATGGACCCGATTCAGTGGGTTTTTACGTATCGGGGCAATTGCTGACTGAAGACTACTACGTCTTCAACAAGCTGGCCAAGGGGCTGATAGGCACCAACAGCATCGACTCCAACTCGCGCCTGTGCATGAGCAGCGCGGTGGTGGGCTACAAGCAGACGCTGGGCGCCGATGCACCGCCGGCCTGCTATGACGACATCAAGCATGCGGCCACGCTGTTCATCGCCGGCTCCAACACAACCTATGCGCATCCGGTATTGTTCAGGCGGATCGAGGATGCCAAGGCCGCCAATCCGGCGCTGCAAATCGTGGTCTGCGATCCACGCCGAACCGACACGGCCGAGATGGCCGACCTGCATCTGCCGATCCAGCCGGGCACCGACGTGATGCTGTTCAACGGCATGCTGCACGTCATGTTGTGGGAAGGCTGGTGCGACGCCGCTTTCATCGCCGCGCACACCAGCGGTTTTGACGAGCTCAAGGCGTTGGTGCGCGACTGTACGCCCGATCTGGTGGCGCAGACCTGTGGCATAAGCAAAGACGCGCTGCTGCAGGCGGCGCGCCTGTTTGCCGGCGTGTCGTCCAACAGCGCCACGCCGCGCACGCCGACGCTGAGCCTGTACTGCCAGGGGTTGAATCAATCCAGCAACGGCAGCGCCAAGAACAGCGCGCTAATCAATCTGCACCTGGCCACCGGCCAGATCGGCAAGCCGGGTGCCGGGCCGTTTTCGCTCACCGGCCAGCCCAACGCCATGGGCGGTCGCGAAGTTGGCGGCATGGCCAATCTGCTGAGCGCGCACCGCGAGCTGGACAACCCGGCGCACCGCGCCGAAGTGGCAGCGCTGTGGGGCGTGCCCGACGTTCCGGCGCTACCCGGAAAAACGGCGATCGAGATGTTTCAGGCCGCCGCCGATGGCGAAATCAAGGCGCTGTGGATAGCCTGCACCAATCCGGCGCAGAGCATGCCGGATCAGGCCACCGTGCGCCGTGCGCTGCAGCGCGCCGAACTGGTGATCGTGCAGGAGGCGTTCGCCAGCACCGCTACTTGCAACTACGCCGACCTGCTGCTACCCGCTACCACCTGGGGCGAAAAGGAAGGCACTGTCACCAACAGCGAGCGGCGCATCAGCCGGGTGCGCGCCGCAGTCCCGGCCCCCGGCCAAAGCCGCCACGACTGGCAGATTGCTGTTGATTTCGCGCGCCGACTGGAAGCCAATGGAGCATTGGGGGTCAGATCCGAATTCAGGACAGCAGCCGCAGCGACGACCGATCATGCCGAACGAAATTCGGCGCTGACCCCGAATGCGGCGTCTGCGAAGTCGTTGTTTGATTACCCATCGCCCGAATCGATCTGGAACGAGCATCGCGAATCGACGCGGGGCCGCGACCTGGACATTACCGGCATGAGCTACGCCCAACTGGAGGCAGCGCCCCAGCAATGGCCTCTCGCGCAGGGACAAACGGAGGGCAAGCAACGTTTGTACGAGGACGGCATCTTCCCGACGCCGGACGGACGCGCCCGCTTCGTCTCCAACGCCTACCAGCCGGTGGCCGAGCAGCGTAGCGCGCGCTACCCGTTTTCGCTCACGACCGGGCGCTTGCGCGACCAGTGGCACGGCATGAGCCGCACCGGAACCCTGGGCCGCTTGTTCAGCCATGTGCCGGAGCCGGCGTTGCAAATGCATGGGCACGACATGCAGCGCCGCCAGTTGCGCGACGGCGACCTGGTCCATGTGACCAGCCAGCGCGGCAGCATTTTGGTACCGGTGCAGGCCAGTGCCGAATTGGGGCTGAGTCAGGTCTTCATGGCGATGCACTGGGGCGAAGAACATCTCAGTGGCAGCAGTGCCAGCGGCACCAGGCTTGTCGGAGTCAATGCGCTCACCACGTCGGCTTATTGCCCGCACTCCAAACAGCCCGAGTTCAAGCACACGGCCGTCAAGGTGCTCAAAGCCGAACTGCCGTGGTCGCTGCTGGCGGTCGCGTGGCTGGGCGCGGATCAGGTGCTGGCCGTGCGCTCGGAACTGCAGAAGTTGATGGCCGGGTTTGCCTTTGCCAGTTGCGTGCCATTCGCCCGCACTGCATCCGCCGGGCAACAGATTTCCGGTCAGGCCGCGATGGAACGTAGCGGACTGCTGTTTCGCGCCACCCACCACGAGGGCGTTGCACCATCGTTGCTGGAGCGCATCGAAACCCTGCTCGGCCTCGACTCGCCGCAGGTCTTGCGCTACGCCGATGCCAAGCGCGGTCAGCGCCGCACAGCGCTGATGCGGCATGCGGACACCATTTCCACGTTGGACGGTTTCTTGCTCGCCGGCGACACCAGCGCGCAGGTCTGGATGACGCCGTTGCTGATGGATGCGTTGCCGGCGCACAGTTATGGCCGCGCACTTCTGGTGCCGGGCGCAACGCCGCCAATTCCAGTGCCTTCGCGCGGCCCGCAGGTGTGCGCCTGTTTCGACGTCAGCGAACGCGCGATCAACACCGAATTGCAGCGCTGCCAGGGCTCGGCCAAGTACAGGCTGGACAGTTTGCAGTCCAGTCTGAAGTGCGGAACCAATTGCGGCTCCTGCCTGCCGCAACTCCAGCGCATGGTGCGCGCCAGCCTGGCCCGCCCCGTGCTGCCAGCGCTTGCATCATGAATGCCCGCGTGATCGTGGTCGGTGACGTGGCGCGCCGCGTCGCTCCTTTAGGCCAATCGGTGCAATCTGCACCCGCATCAATGATCGCCAAGGCCGCTTGAAGTGGTTTGTGCTGCGAGCGATGTCGGGTTACGCTCGCGCTAACCCGACCTACAAGCCCGCCTCCCGTAGGTCGTATTAGCCGCAGGCGTAATGCGACATTAAGTGACGGCCCTCTACCTCCCGTAGGTCGTATTAGCCGCAGGCGTAATGCGACATTGAATTTCGGCCCCTCTACCTCCCGTAGGTCGTATTAGCCGCAGGCGTAATGCGACATTGAATTTCGGCCCCTCTACCTCCCGTAGGTCGTATTAGCCGCAGGCGTAATGCGACATTGAATTACGTTGCCCAGATGCGCGGGCTGGTCGCCGGCAGGCTCCATAAATGCTGCCGCCAGGCCTGCCAGATGCGGCGCAACAAGTCCATTGCCGGCTCCACCAGCGGCGCCAGCACCCGCACGACAATCACCTGCCCATTGGGGCTGGTAGCGCCTGCGCTGGCACGCAACTCATGCTGAACGATCAGATCGCGTGCCAGCTCCAGCGCACCCTGCTGGCGTCCTTTGTCAATCTTGCTGCCAGCCACAAAGAAGATGCAAGCCAGGCAGCGCTGGCCGGCCAGACCGAGCGGGCTGTTCAGCAGCCGCAGGTCATCGGCCCGGATGCAGCCGCGATCGAGCCAGACGCCAGGCACTTCGATATGCTGCAAATAGCTTCCAGCGGCAGCCATTCGAGCCTGGCGCTGTCGCTCAGTGTGATGTCGGTGCGCTGCGCCGCAAGCTCGCCGTTGGAGCGGTAGAAGCGTGTTGCACCGGGTGTAGTGATCAGGCCGTGCGACGCCGCGCTGGCGGTCACCGACAGCGCCAGCGTGTCGCCTCCGACCAATCCACCCGGCGGATGCACCAGCACGTTGTGACACACCGCGTCGCCCTCCGGGTACAGACTTTGCAGAATGCGCAGCGGGCCGTTATGTTGATGACGCGCCACTGTGCGCCCTGCCTCCAGGCGGTAGTCAAGTTGCAGTCGGGCGTGCCAGGGCATGGGCTTGGTGCAGGCTGCGCCGGCGCGCCGCGCGAGCCTTGCTCAATGGTTATGCGCGCCCCGATGGGCCCAGCCTGTGGTGCGTTTTTCAATGGCGCTGAACAGCTCGTACATCAACATCGCCATCGCGCCCACCACCAGCAAGCCGGCAAATGCCAGGCCCATCTGCATGGCCGAGCCGGCCGAGATCAGCAAGTAGCCGATGCCTTCGTTGGCGGCCGTCATCTCGGATACCGTGGTGCCGACAAAGGCCAGCGTAATCGCCACCTTGAGCGAGCCATAGAAGTACGGCATGGAGCGCGGCAACCCGACCTTGACCAGCACATCCCACCGCCTGGCACCGAGCACGCGCAACACGTCTTCGAGTTCCGGCTCCAGCGTCGCCAGGCCGGTTGCAATGTTGACCATGATGGGAAAGAAGCTGATCAGAAACGCGGTCAAAATCGCTGGCCCGGCACCGATGCCGAACCAGACCACCAGAATCGGCACAAACGCCGCTTTGGGCAGCGCATTGAAAGCCGTCATCAGCGGGTACAGCGCGGCATAGGCCAGACGCGAACTGCCGATCGTGAAACCGAGCATGACACCGACGACGATGGCCAGGCCAAAGCCGGCCATCGTGACCCAGTAGGTGCGCCAGGCATGCGCCGCAATCACGCTCTTGAATTCCCAGAACTGGCTCCAGATGCGCGCCGGGCTCGGAAAGATGAACTCAGACACCGACAGGGCCGAGCACAGTATCTGCCACAGCGCCAGCACACTGGCCAGCAGCAGCCATGGCGCCCAGCGTTCGAATTGCTTATTGCTCATGCTTGCTGTGCCTGTGGACGCGCTGCTACGGCAGCAGACTGGCGGGCGGCCCCAATGTGGCCACGCAACTCGTGCACGATGTCGGTAAATTGCGGGGTATAGGTGATCTCCAGATCGCGCGGACGCGGCAGATCAATCGCCCACTTCACAACAAAACGTCCCGGATTTTTGCTCATCACATAGACCGTGTCAGCCAGAAAAACCGACTCACGCAAGTCGTGCGTGACCAGGATCACATTGAAGCGTTGCTCGGTCCACAGGTCACGCAAAATGCACCAGAGTTCTTCGCGCGTAAAAGCGTCCAGCGCGCCAAACGGCTCGTCCAGCAACAGCATCTTGGGCTCGTGAATCAGTGCCCGGCAAATGCTGGCGCGCTGCTGCATGCCACCCGAGAGCTGCCACGGGAACATGTCTTCATAGCCGCCCAGGCCGACCTTTTGCAGCATGCCTCTGGCCCGCTCTTCATACTGTTTGCGCCGGGCCTTGAAGCTGCTGCGGTACGGCTCCACAATTTCGAGCGGCAGCAACACGTTGTCCACCGTGGTTCGCCATGGCAGCAGGGAAGGCGCCTGAAACGCCATGCCGGATATTTTCAACGGGCCGCTCACCGCCTGCTGGTCGATCAGGATCTGTCCCCTGGACGGCATCTTTAGCCCTGTGGCGAGCTTCATGAAAGTCGATTTGCCGCAACCCGAAGGTCCGACGATGGCGATGAACTCACCCTTGTTCGCCTTCAGGTCGATGGCCTCGACGGCGAACTGGTTTTGCTGCAGCAACTCCTGGTTGTAAGCCAGCCAGACGTCGCGAAACTCGACAAACGCGGGTTGGGCAACGTCCTGCATGTTATTTCTTGGGCAATACGTTGAGTTCCGCTTTGGACGGTAAGAACGAGGCGTTCCAGACCGCATCCGGGCTGACGCGGCTCTTCGTGTTGTAGGCGTCCGATACCTGGGACGCCATCAGCGACAGACGCGGGCCGTTGACCTGGCCAAAGCCCTCGGCGCGCGCATTGGCGCTGTTGATGACGGTGTCAATGGCGAGTTTCAGGCGGCGAGTTTCGAGTTCGACATTGATGATGCCGTCGCGCGCTTTCACGTCCGCAATGGCCCGAGCCGGATCGCCGACAACGTCTTTCACGCCTTTGGCAAAAGCCGCCAGAAAGGCCTTGACGGCCGCCGGGTTGTCCCTGAGCAGTTTGGGCGACGCGATGATCGCATTGCCATACAGCTTGACGCCATGCGCCGGGTAAGGCAACACCACCACGTCTTCGGCTTTGACGCCACGCGCCTCCAGATTGAGCAGGGAGGTAAAGGTGAAACCGGTGATCGCGTCCACGTCGCCACGCACCAGCATCGTCTCGCGCAGCGGCGGGTCCATCGTCGTCCACTGCACGCCGCTGATGCCATTGGCCTTGGCAAAAATCGGAAAAGCGCGACGCCCGGCGTCAAACACCGGCGCACCGAGTTTCTTGCCGTTCAGATCAGCCGGTTTTTGAATGCCCGATTTCTTCAACGCCATGACGGACGCTGGCGTGTCGTTGTAAACCATCATGATGGCAACCGGCTTGTTCGGCGCGTCGGCATTATTGGCGTGAAACTCCATCAGCGCCGCCAGATCGGCAAAGCCCATGTCGTAGGCACCCGAGGCAACGCGCGTGACTGCAGCACCCGAGCCGCTGCCAGCGTCCACTGCCACATCGAGCTTGGCGTCCTTGAAATAGCCCCTGG
>JANNUE010000376.1:0-1855 GCA_031394895.1 Betaproteobacteria bacterium | reverse complement strand
TGCCCTTGATCGGCGCTTCGACCTGCGCGCGCCGCGCCGTGGTCTCGGGCAGCGCGATGAAGGTGCGCTCCAGCGCCGCCAGCAGGTGGCGGCGGATGGAGTCGGCGTAGACGCGGTTCTCGACCTCGATGATCGAGCGGTCGAACAGGTTGAGCAGGTATTCGTAACGCGTGCCAGCTTCCTTGGCCACGGTCTCGCCCGTGGCCAGGTACTGGCTGCCGGCGATATCGCGGAAGAAGTCGCTCTTGCGCTTAGCGCCGGCGGCAAAGAGCGTGGGCGCTTCGACCGTCAGGCGGCGAAAGACCTCCGTCAAGGCCGGCCCGACAGCAGCAGCGCCCTCGCCGAAGCGTGCCGTGGCAAGGCTGCGCTCGCAGGTCTTCTCCAGGTCGGCCAATTGCTCCAGGTACTGTTCGGAGCGGAAATCGCGTTCGAGTTGCGCGATGAAGCCGTCCAGCGCGCCGTTGAGCGCATTCGTGCTGCCCAGCTTTTGACGGAACAGGTGAAAGCGGCTGTTGACCAGCGCCTCCTGCTTGGCAATGGCCGCGGCGGTGTCGTAGTTGGAGCGCGAATTGGTGATGCCGCGCCCGAGGATGTTCTGGTTCTCGTCGATCACCACAGCCTTGGTGGTGGTGGAGCCGAGGTCGATGCCGATGAAGCAGCGCATGAGTTCCTCTGCTTTCAGTTGGCAGCGTGGATGGGGATGATGGACGAGCCATGGCTGCCCAGGCCCATGGCCGGGCTGACGCCGGAGCCGATGCCCACCACACCTGCGGTGCGCTTGGCCTTGACCATCTGGAAGTAGCTTTCCAGCCGGTTCTTCACGTTGGCGGCCGAGAAATAGCGTGGGTCGACGAGGTCGGTCTCGATGAAGGCGGCGGGCTTGCCGGTGCGCCGCTCCACCTCGCGCATCATCAGCAACTGCCCGGCCGAGAAGCTGTTGCAGCTCTTGATGGAATTGATCAGCAGCCCGTCGGCCTGGTACTCGTCGATGTAGCGGCAGATCATGTCCACGCGCGACGGCAGGTTGAGGTTGGTGTAGCAGCCCAGGCAGTAGTCGGCCAATGATTCCAGCGGGTGGTCGGGGTCGTGGCGGAAGCCGAAGTCGTACAGGCCACCGACCTTGGCGTAGGTGGACGACACCACCACCGCGCCTTCGTCGTAGAACATCTTCCAGAATTTGCGAAAGCTGGTCCAGTTGGGCGGGCCTTCGACCACCAGGCGGTACTTCTCTTCGCCCATCGCGCCCTCGGGCGTCACCGGGCCCAAGCCCAGGCGCACGCGTTCCTCGATTTCGGCGCGCAGCACGCGGTAATACTGGGTGGCTTCGGGCGTGCCACGGAAAGCGGTGAAGATGGGGCCGATGTAATAGACGGCGCCGAAGTAGCCGTCGATCGGGCTGGGCCGGTTCTTGGCCGATTGCAGCACCGCCACCAAGTCTTCCTCGGCCTTGACCGATTCGCGCATGTACTGGCGCAGGCGGTCGATATCGAACTTGACGCCCGAGATGCGCTCCAGCGTCGGGATCACGGTCTCCTTCAACTGGCGCACGACGTAGTCGCGCATGTTGGGCGCGATCTTGCCTTCGCCTTGGTAGGGCACGTGCAGCATCACCGTCTCGCAGCCGTATTTGTGGCGGATGAGCTCGAACCACTTCATGAAGGTGAAGCAGCCGGTGTAGCTGAGCAGCAGGATGTCGGGCTTGGGCAGCACTTCGCCGTTGGGGCCCTTCTCGCCGCCCAGCATCATCCCGAGGTCGGCCTTGACGTAGGTGCAGACGTCTTCGCTCTGGCCGTCGCGCTCGGCGTCCATGATCATCTTGCCGCTCTTCTTGCGCATGCCGTTCTGCAGCGCGTTG
>JANNUE010000353.1:0-4337 GCA_031394895.1 Betaproteobacteria bacterium | reverse complement strand
CACTTCATGCTGCAACATGAAGTTGATGGTCCGGTCAACGCCATCACGCACATCGATGTGCTGCAGGTGCAGGGCGGGTTGGCGCTGTATGAGTTGAGCCCGGTCACCGGCAAGCGCCATCAGTTGCGCGTGCACATGGCGGCGCTCGGTCTGCCGATCCTTTACGACGGCCTGTATCCGACGCTGACGCCCGAGGGGCAAATAGACTACCAGCGGCCGCTGCAACTGCTGGCCAAATCGATTGCGTTCACCGATCCGGTGACCGGGCAGCCGAGGCAGTTCGAGAGCGCGCGTCAACTGGCGTTTGCGCCGGCGCCGGTACGGCTTGATTGATACCAAGTCGGCTTCGAAAGACAAGAACTCGTGGGACGGCAGTGGCAAGCCAGCGAGCAAAAGACCGAGGCACTATGGGGCCGCCATTTCAGACCGTGACGCGTTGCTGGAAAATTGTCAATTGAGCGACCGGTTTTGGATGGCGTCTCGGGGGCATAGCCAACTGCGGGGCGCGAGCGTGAATGTTGCTTGATGGCAGGAAGCGGATGCTCCCCGTTTGGTTGCGAAAGTCAGCAATGCAGTCAAAGGGGTTGTGGCCGTGAATGACTCCAGAAGGACTGACAGCGGTCTTTCGACTCGCTCTAAAGCAGTCACGACGCGATCATTGACCCCCTTACCCGGTCACAATCACAAAAAGCAATCCGTTAATTGCTAGTAACGCTCGGCAAAGCTGCAGTTGGCTCCTTAAATCGCAATTTCATCTCGCGTTTGATCAACCAGTCCTTTCCTGGTCGATAGGCGTTCCACAAGTCAAAATAGACATGGTCAGCACTCCTGCGAAATGTAGGCTGAAGGATGACGCCCCCGTATCCATCTGGAAGGTCTTGATATGCAAAGCTAATACGATACGAAAAATCTCCTCTGAGACTGAACTTTGTTAGCACTACGCGCTTTTCTTGATAGACGTTTTCCTGAAACCAAAGCGCAGTTTCATCGCAATACATTGCAGCAGTGTCACGAGCTTTTTTGAGGCCAGACGGATCATTGACAAACAGCAGCCATCCTCTCAATTCGGGCTGACCTGAGTCTTGTGGAACTCGTTTGATGTATGTATTGCACTGGCGCTTTCGTTCAGCATCCCAAACGGCCGCTCGAAAATTCTTATCGGAATCTGCTGGATCGGTTGGGATAACTCGTTCAGGCGAGTGAACAATAGACTCAATCGTTTCCAAATCCACAGGCTGTGCAGGCCGCCCTTGCGCCTGCACGTGGGTCGGGTCGTCATTTGAGGGAACGGTATGACGACAACCATCCACTTGGTGATTTACCCTGTACGAATTCTTATGCTTGAACTTCCAAGCCCAAAATGTCGTTGGAATCTCACGAGAAACGTATCCGGAACTACTAACCTCACTTGAGTGATTAATTTGATCGACTGCTTCTTTTGAAAGTCGCCCCCTACTTGGGGTTGAGTATCCGTCGTCACCCTTTGAGAGATTCGCGCGAAGAAACTTGGCAGGAAAATCCTTTGGATGAATTTGTGTCCACTCCAATGCTGCTTCTGCCTTCCAAAAAAATACATAGGGAATTTCTGGACAGCCGTATTGCTTCAAGTTCGAATAACTATCTGACGCGTATGCAACCAAGTAGACGTCACCAGCTATAAAGTCAAGAGCCAGTGGGTTGAAATACTGCTCTCCTGACCAAGTCACTACTCTACCTGTGTTGGGGTTCTTCGTTTCAATTTTGTATTGATCTGGCCATTTGCTCCAAGCCTGCGAAGGCTCGCCATGCCCAAAGTGAAAAGCAACTGATCGCTTAACCTCGATGACGCGGCCATCCGAAAGAATTGCCTCCTCCGACCAGTGTTTGTCAGCCGTACATGCCGTTGAAAACACCGAGCTGAAAAGGATCAGCAATATTTTTAGGAGATTTGTTGCCAACTGATCTGGGCCCTCTAAAGCAATATGCTTTCACATTTTTATGCACTTCAAGAGACATTGTTATTGCACTAATTGTATTGGTGTCTAGTGTGACTGCATGTCCGTTCAGAGATTTTGGAGGCTTAACCGCAGGTTGAACATCCCCCATTTGGGGGATACCGCAACATGTCGGCTATCGCTGCCTAGCGGTCATCGGAGCCAAGCCAGTCGAAGGTCCGTAATGGGTCGGTTCCCGAAATCCAGACCGATGACCTGGCCGACAGCAAACGCAGCGTTGCGGCAATACAGAAAGCACCGCGCTCCGCACAAGAGGTCGCGAGGGTGAACTTCTGAAAATCTGCAGAGCTGCCACACTGGGCGGGGTTCCCAGGTCACAGGAGCAATCCGGTGCGGCGCTCAGTGCAGCGTGGACTTGGGGTTTTGCTAAGTAAAGGAGGAGGCCGAAGGCCGGATGACATTCGCGGAACTGAGTGCCGTGCCGGAGTGCTCAGGGTTACAGCTCGTAGGTCGGATTAGCGCAGCGTAATCCGACGTCATCGCGCCGTGCAATCCGACATGATCGCGGTGATTGTCGGCTTCCGCCCTTCGGGCTAAGCCGACCTACGGCAGCAAGCCCCAGCTTGCAGAGTGCGTGAGCGCCACGCCAACAATATAGGCGACGCTGAGCAGCGCTGCCACGAAGAACGGCAAACGCTGCTTGTGAGGCGTGTTCTTTCCCAGCGCACGCAGACCCAGCAGGATATAGACCAGCAACGCCACGATCTTGGCCATCAACCAGCTATCCGCCCAAGGTGACAGGTGTGCCAACCAGGCCAGGGTGACGGCAGCGCCCAGCAGAACGCTATCAACAATGTGCGGCGCCACGCGCAGCAGCCACCATTGGCGCCAGTTCACTGAGCGCAAGTGCAGCACCCCGCACAGCGCAAACAGAGCGATGCTGATCAGCGCGCAACTGACATGCAGTGCCTTGATCCAGACGTAATGCTGCACGCCGTCAGCCATCCTTGCCGTCGAGCCGGGCGCGCAGCAGCCACGGCGTAAAAATCCACAGATAGATGACGAACGCCGCGCTCCACGCCAGTGCGGCCGCGATCAGCGCAGCCACCAGCAGTTGCGGCGCCAGCAGCGGCACGAAGACGCGCAGCACGGTGCTCGTCAGCACCAGCGCGTAAGCCACAATCTCCAGCCGCGAGGCCTGCAGTGCCCGACCGGTATGACCGCGCGCGGTGCGCGTGATCATGCCGATGATCAGCCCGCCGGTAGCGCCAACCGCCAGTGCGTGCACGCCGACCGAGGCGCTGATGAAGCCAAGCTGTGCCGCTGCCAGCAGCGCCAGCCCGACCGGAATCCAGCCGTAAGCGGCATGCAATATCCACAACACCGGACGCCGCAAGGTCACGTCCGGGCGCCAGCCCAGCATGCGCCGGACCTGCAGCACACTGGCCAGCGCCAGCGTGAGCGCAGCCAGTGCGCCTGCCACGCCGAACACCCACAGCAGCAACCCGATGCCGGTCATGCCCAGCGTGAGTCGCTCCCAGCCGGGGCTGGCGTTGAGCTTCAAGCCCGGCGTCACCGTCATCGTGAAGGCTGGAATCACACGCCCGGCCATCACACATTCCATCAGCACAATCAGCGCCAGCGTGGCGTATAGCGGCGTCATGGGCGACAGCGCCAGCCGTTGCGCCAGCGCCAGATGAAACAGCAGGTTGGTCGCTGCCAGCAACACCAGTATCAGCGCCAGCGGCAGGTTGCGGTGATTGCGCGAGCGCAACAGCAACCGTGTCAGGACCACCGCCACGACAGGCAACAGCGCCAGGTCGAGTAGCGCATAGAGCAGATAAGGTCCGGTGACCGAGGCCACGCGCGCCGCCAGCCACAGCAGCGCCAGCGCGCCCAGCCAGGGTCCGCGCGGCGTCGCCAGGCCGGTCCAGGCCTGGCCCGCAGTGAGCAGGAAGCCGACGATGATGGCCACCGCAAAACCAAACAGCATCTCGTGCGCATGCCATAACAGCGCCGGTGCGGCTGGCGTCCACTGCAACTGGCCCAGGTAGATGGCAACCCACAGCGGCACGATCAGCGCCGCCAGCAGCGCGCCACCAATGTAGAACGGCCGAAAACCCAGGCGCAGCAAAGGCAGTCCGACCGCTGTCGGTGTGGTCGGCGGGCGCTCCTTCGAGATCGGCAAGTTGACTGGCTTCATGGTGGGGTACTGCGTCGCAGGTAGAACTCTTATAAATGCATTTTATAGGCATGTTACATTCATTGCGGTATAAAATCCACTGCAACGCATACCTCGAAGGGCCACCATGCGACTGACGGACTACACCGACTACACCTTGCGCGTATTGATGTTCTGCGCGCTGCACCCGGAGCGCTCGGTGACAATTGCCGAGATGGCCG
>JANNUE010000335.1:0-2868 GCA_031394895.1 Betaproteobacteria bacterium | reverse complement strand
GACTGCGTCAGCGTCAGCACGCGCGGCTTGATGGCACCCGCCGGCATGTCCGGCAGATAGTTGCGGATCAGCGGATTGGCCTTGATCTTGGCCTTGATCGCAGCCGGCTCGAACTCGCTCTTGGGAATCGGTCCGATGATGCCGAAGTGATTGCGCGTGGGCTTCAGGAATACCGGAATCGCGCCGGTCATGATGATCGCGTGCAGGATCGACACGTGGCAGTTGCGGTCCACCACCACCACGTCTTTCGGCGCCACCGTGTGGTGCCACACCATCTTGTTGCTGGTGCTGGTGCCGTTGGTGACAAAAAAGCAATGGTCGGCATTGAAGATGCGCGCCGCGTTGCGCTCTGACGCCGCCACCGGTCCGGTGTGGTCCAGCAGTTGACCCAGTTCCTCCACCGCGTTGCAGACGTCGGCGCGCAGCATGTTTTCACCAAAGAACTGGTGGAACATCTGTCCCACCGGGCTCTTCAAAAAGGCGACGCCGCCGGAATGACCGGGGCAGTGCCAGGAATAGGAGCCGTCCTCGGCGTAATCGAGCAAGGCCTTGAAGAACGGCGGCTGCACGCCTTCGAGATAACTCTTGGCTTCGCGGATGATGTGCCGCGCAACGAACTCCGGCGTGTCTTCGAACATATGGATGAAGCCATGCAGTTCGCGCAGGATGTCGTTCGGAATGTGCCTGGACGTCTTGGTTTCGCCGTACACGTAGATCGGCACATCGAGGTTCTTGCGCCGCACCTCCTCAATGAAGTGGCGCAGGTTCAGCACGGCCGGGTCCAGATCCGGCCCGGGCGTGAACTCCTCGTCGTCAATCGACAGGATGAACGCGCTGGCACGGCTTTGCTGTTGCGCAAACTGGCTCAGATCGCCGTAGCTGGTCACTCCCAGTACCTCGAAGCCTTCCAGCTCAATCGCCTGGGCCAGCGCCCGGATTCCCAGGCCCGAGGTGTTCTCGGAACGAAAATCCTCGTCGATGATGACAATGGGAAAGCGAAATTTCATGAAGGCCTCCAGCCGGCGCGCAAAAGTTTTAAAGCAAGGCGCGAAGTGTATAGGATGCCCCGCGCAAGCAATCCCACTCGAGGACCCATGACGTCGGCGCGGGTGTCCTGCCAAGTCGACTTTGAAAGATAAGTATCGGGGTTACCACCTTGGCACGCCAGCGAGCTTGGGCGAGCGACTCCGCGAATGTCCCCCGCACCGGGCTGCGCCCGCTGCTCCTCCTCTATTTCGCTGCGTCGCCCACCCAAACTCGCTGGCAGCGGGCGTCGTTGGCGCGCGCGCAAATCACGCTGGCAAGAGCACTGCGGTGCGGCGCTCAGTGCAGCGTGGACTTGGGGTTTTGCCAAATACGGGGGGGGAAGGCCGCAGGTCGGAGGAGACATGGATTGCCGCGCTGCGCTCGCAATGACGATGCTTTCACCGTCATTGCGAGGAACGTAGTGACGTGGCAATCCAGGAAGTCCGGGTCTGGGGCCATGGAGTTGAGCCGAACGCCAAGCCGGCGCACTCCCCCCCAGCCAGTGTCACAGAGCTGAATCTTTGAGTGCCAAACCGTATCAGTCAGTCGTTTTGCCTCAAAATGCAGTACTGGCAACACAATGGAGGTGACTATGGCGCAGTGGACAATCTGGTGGGTTCTGGCGGGAATCGTGATCGCACTCGAACTGGTGACCGGCACCTTCTATTTGCTGATGCTGTCAATCGGTCTGGCGGCGGCTGCAATCGCGGCGCATCTGGGCGCTACCAGCACTGTGCAAATGGTGGTGGCTGCCGTGGTCGGTGGCGGCGCCATCGTCGGCTGGCGCAGCTATAAACTCACACAACCCGCCGCCGCGCCGGCCAGTGCCAATCGCGATGTCAACCTCGATATTGGCGAGACGGTCAGCGTCGAAAGCTGGGGTCCGGATGGAACAAGCTCGGTGCGCTACCGTGGCGCCACGTGGTCCGTGGCATTGACTCCCGGCGCCACGCCAGCGCCCGGTCAATACAGCATCGTGGAGGTGGTTGGCAGCCAGTTGATCGTCAGCAAGCTGTGACGTCGGACGAGTTTTTTGTAACAGGTTTGAACGGAGAAATAAATGGAAATTGCAATTGTTCTACTCGTGATCGCAGTGATCTTTATCTCGCAATCCGTCAAGGTCGTGCCGCAGCAGCATGCCTGGGTGGTCGAGCGGCTTGGCAAATATCACGGCACGCTGACGCCGGGACTGAGTCTGTTGATGCCGTTTATCGACAAGGTCGCTTACAAGCACCTGCTCAAGGAAGTGCCGCTCGACATCGCCAGCCAGGTCTGCATCACACGCGACAACACCCAGTTGCAGGTCGATGGCATTTTGTATTTTCAGGTGACCGATGCGATGCGCGCCAGTTATGGATCGAGCAACTACATCGTCGCCATCTCGCAACTGGCGCAAACCTCGCTGCGCTCAGTCATCGGCAAGCTCGAACTTGACAAGACCTTTGAGGAGCGCGACATCATCAATGCCCAGGTGGTGCAGGCCATTGACGAAGCAGCCCTGAACTGGGGCGTCAAGGTGCTTCGCTATGAGATCAAGGACCTGACGCCACCCAAAGAAATACTGCACGCCATGCAGCAGCAAATTACCGCAGAGCGCGAAAAGCGCGCGCTGATTGCCGCCTCGGAAGGTCGCCGCCAGGAGCAGATCAACATCGCCACCGGTGAGCGGGAAGCCTTCATTGCACGCTCCGAAGGCGAGAAGCAAGCCGTGATCAACAAGGCCCAGGGCGACGCCCAATCGATCCTGGCCGTGGCCGAGGCCACCGCGCAGGCGATCGAGCGCATTGCCGCTGCCATTCGCCAGCCCGGCGGCGCTGACGCGGTGCAACTGAAGGTAGCCGA
>JANNUE010000319.1:0-5029 GCA_031394895.1 Betaproteobacteria bacterium | reverse complement strand
TCTTCTCCTGTGTGATTGCTGACGACGCAATTTCAACAAGACCCAACGCGCTGGCCACACATCATGCAGCCAGCGGCATGCTGTGCCACCAGAGGCGGCACTCGCGGCACAGCTTGCCATCGAACTGCGTTTCAAGTATTCCGTCGAGCACCATCCTGGGCAACGGCTCGCCCGGTTTTCTGGCGATCAGATTGGTTCCGGTGGACTTGGCCCAGATCTGGAACAGCTCCTCAGACGCTACCTGATACGTCACGTGCCAGTGAGCGATGCCGCCCTGCGCAAAGCTTGCCAGCACCTCGTAGCTGAGCCGCACATCTTCCTGCAGCTTGACCCGTTGCCAATAGGCCGCGAGTTCGGTGTGGCCGCGCTGCACGGCGAACGGCGTGTTGTGGTACTGGCCGTCTGGCGCAAACAACGCGCAGAACATGTCCGCGTCGCGACTTTCCCAAGCCGCCTTATAGCCCTGCATGAACTGTTCGATATTCATCGTGCTCACCTAGGTGCGCTCCGGTGCAATCTCGGCCGGGACCAGCGCCGCCGAGCCCGGCGCCGGCGGCGCAGGAAGCAGCGCCAGCCAGCGCGGCCCGGCGAGCCGGTTCGGCGCGCCGCTCGCGCTGGATTGACGACGGTTGGAATGGAAATGCTTCACGGGTTTTTGCCTCGCTGATCAACGATGCTGTCGCCAACATTCTGCCAGTTCAACGCGGGGGCGCAAAACGAGCTCGACGACGCGGTGCACGCCGCTGCTCGCCTGAGAACCAATAGTTCCCAGCTACTTCTTCGCCGGGCAATTGTCCTTGCACAGTTTGGCTTTCTCCCGGGCCCCCTTCTCGCACGCCTTGAGGGTGGTGTTGGCCTGCGCCGTGCACGCACGTCGTTCGTCGTTGGTGCTCAGGTTCCCGCAGCGAACCATCTCGGCCTTGTAGTCGGCCTTGCATTTCGCGCTGTCTGCTTCCAACGCTTGTTGGCACTTGTTCAGGCAATCTGACCGTTCGTCGGCGGTAGCGACACTTGGCAATGCAAGGGCAAGACCGATCGCGACGCCCAATGCGGCCAACAGATGATGTGAGGTTTGGTTCATGGCTTTCTCCTTGGCGGGCCAAGAGTGCACAAACAAACGGCGGGGTGGCCCCGGTCACCAGCCGCTTGCAGTAACTGATGCAAAGCAGGACATTGCGAGTCCGGTCTGAATGCTACTCCCGTTACGCTTGATCGTGCAAAGTCGTTGTTTCAAACAGGGTTACCTTGCGTTACCGGGGACCGCAAAGGAATTCACCGGCGTCCCGGTACGCAAGGCACGTTTACCTGCAGCACGCGCCCTTGTCGTGCTGAATCGGCGGGCATGCCACCGTGCCAAAGGAACAAAAGACGCAGCAGTCACCCAGCTTGGGCTTGAGCAGCGCGCCACAGCCCTTGCATTCATAAAACCACTGACAGGCATCGGTCGGCATGGTTTCTGTTTCCTGGTGCTCGCACAGCGGGCAGGTCAAGGTGGATTGCAAAACAATTGGGTTGCTCATATTGGCGCTGTACCTGGGTGAAAGTGGTGCTCAGCTTGTTCGATTCGGAGGGATCGCGTAAGTCCCGACAACATGCGCCACCGGTTCATCGTTGCCCTCCGAATACAGCGAAACCTCTCCAACGGCGAGCGAGCGGCCGACCTTCATGAGTTGGCACACGGCCACGATGTTTTTGCTGGCGGACGGCTTGCGCAGGAAGTTGATGGTCAGGCTCGAAGTCACCGCCAGCGGCACAATGCCAATCGCGCCCAGGATGGCGACATACAGCGCAGTGTCTGCCAGCCCCATCAGCACCGGACCCGAGACAGTTCCGCCCGGCCGCAGATCATGCTGGGTGACCTTGTGCCGTATCGTGGCCGTGTTGTGCCCGACCTCGACAATCGTGAACTTGCTCTGCGGAAACTCGGCCGCCATAAAAGCGACGATCTCTTCTTTGCTGGTCATGCTGATCTCCGGATTCATTGATCGCACGTTAACACGCACGCCAAGTCAACCATGTGGCGGTCCAGGCCAGAACAGCCGGACAATCACTGCGCAGCCCGGCGCAGCGTCTGCACCACAGGTCGCCGCAAGACATCGCGCAGGCCCCACCAGCCGGCCGCCAGCGCCAGCGCGGCGCCGCTGAGCGCGCCCAGCAGCGGCACCCAGAGCGACACGCTCCAGGCAAACTCGAACACGTATTTGGCCAATGCCCAGCCGACTGCGATGGCCACCGTTGATGCCAGCAAGCCGGCCAGCAAGCCGACGCCAATCAGCTCGGCGCGCTGCACCTGGCGCAGCAAGCTACTCTTGGCGCCGATGGCGCGCATGATGGCAAACTCGCGCGCGCGCTCCTCGCGCGTGGCCGTCACGGCAGCAAACAGCACCACCAGGCCGGCCGCCAGCGTAAAGCCAAAGAGGAACTCAACCGCCCCAATGACCTGATCGAGCACGCGCTGCACCTGTGCGATGGTGCTGGTCATGTCCACGCTGGTGATATTCGGAAAGCGGCGCACCAGCGCATTGTCAAAGACGGGGCTGGACGGCGCCTTGAAGGAACTCATGTAGGTGGTGGGCACGTTGGACAGTTCGCCAACCGGGTACATGGCAAAGAAGTTGGCGCGCATCGAGCCCCAGTCCACCTTGCGCAGCGACGTGATTCTGGCGTCCTTCTGCACACCTCCTACGTCAAAGCGCAGGCTGTCGCCAAGCTGGAGGTTGAGCGTTTTGGCAATGCCTTCTTCGACGCTGATGGCGCCCTCCTCCTGCTCGGTCCATTGGCCAGCCACGACCACATTCTGCGCCGGCTTGGTCGCGCTGTTGGAGAGGTTGAACTCGCGGTCCACCAGACGCTTGGCACGCTCGTCCGCATAGTCGTCCGGGGTCACCGCCCTGGCATTGATGGCGACCAGCCGGCCACGAATCATTGGGTACCAGTCGAATTTGGCGACACCCCCGTCGCGCAAGGCTTGCTTGAAAGCCTCACCCTGCTCCGGCATGACGTTGATGACAAAGCGGTTCGGCGCATCGGCCGGGCTGGCCTGGCGCCAACTGCTGATCAGGTCGGTGCGCAGCAGCACCAGCAGCACCAACGCCAGCAAACCAACCGCCAGCGCGCTGATCTGCACCACGGCGAACGCCGGTCGCGCCGCCAGTTGACGCGTCGCCAGCACCAGCCAGCGCGGCGCTGTGGTCTCGTTGACGCTGCGCCGCAGCAGCGTAACCGCCAGCCAGCTCAGGAGCGCAAACAGCAGCGTCGCCGCCGCAAAACCGCCAACCGCAATCAGCCCCAGTTTGAGGTCGCTGCTGGCGGCCAGCAGCAAGGTGGCAAACCCGGCGACGCCCAGCGTCAGCACACCAATCGACGCCGGTTTGAGATTGCCAACGTCGCGCCGGATCACACGCAGCGGCGGCACCTGCGCCAGTTGCAGCACGGGCGGCAGGCCAAACGCCAGCAACAGCGTCAACCCCATGCCCATGCCGAACACGACCGGCCAGAGGCTGGCGGCCGGCAGCGCGGCATCGACCAGACCAGCCAGCAGCAGCACAAACACATAGTGCACCGCATAGCCGAACACGACACCGAGCGCGCTGGCCAGCAGACCGATGACGCTGAACTCGAACGTGTAGCTACCGGCAATCTTGCGCTGGCCGAGACCCAGCACGCGCAGCATGGCGCAGTCGTCCAGATGGCTGGCAGCAAAACCGCGCGCTGCCAGCGCCACCGCCACCGCGCTGAGCAGCGCCGCCAGCAGCGCGATCAGGTTAAGGAACTTTTCGGCCCGCTCCAGTGTCTGGCCAAGTTCCGGTCGGCCCCCTTGCAGCGACTCGACGCGCACGCCGCGCACCTGCGGCTTCTTCACTTCGTCCAGCGCCCAGGCCACAAAACCAGCCACCGCCCTGTCGTCACCAGCCACTGCCATGCGGTAGGTCAGGCGGCTGGCTGGCTGGATCAGGCGCGTCGCCTCGACGTCGGCGCGGTTGATCATGACGCGCGGCGCAAAGTTCATAAAGCCGGCGCCGCGGTCCGGCTCGTTGACGATGACTTTGGCAATGCGCAGGCTGGCGTCGCCAAGCAGCAACTCGTCGCCCATTTGCAGCCCCACGGCGTCGAGCAGTGAGGCTTCCAGCCAGGCCTCTCCGGCCGCCGGAATGGCGCGTGTGACGCTATCTGGCGCGCCCGGTTTCGCTGATATTTTCAGACTGCCACGCAGCGGGTAACCAGCCTGCACCACCTTGAGCGCGACCAGCTTGGCGGACCCACCTTTGGCTTCAACCGCGCGCGCCATGGTCGGAAAGCTCAGTGTTTCTACCACCTGCAGGCCGAGCTCACGCGCCTTCGCGGCAAACGCGGCCGGGGTTGCGTTGTCGCTGCTAACAACGGCATCACCGCCGAGCAACTGGCGCGCATCGCGCTGCAAGCCGCCCTTGAGCCGGTCGGCAAAAAAGCCAACCGCTGTCAATGCCGCGACCGCCAGCGTCACCGCCACAATCAGCAATTTGAGTTCGCCCGAGCGAAGATCGCGCCACAAGGAGCGCCAGCCCAGGCGCCAAAAAGAAATATTCATGGCGCTACCTTAGCGCACTTTGAATTTCCTGGTTTCCCGCCAGCTCAGGCTGCAGCAGCAACCGCTCGGCGCCGCTGTAGCAAAGAAAGCGCTTGTTGGTCGCGCGGCCAATCGCGCACAGGCCCAGACGCTGCGCGACTTCGTAACCCATTTGCGTGATGCCGCTGCGCGACACAACAATCGGCACACCCATCTGCGCCGACTTGATCACCATCTCGCTGGTCAACCGCCCGGTGGTGTAGAACACCTTGTCGGCTCCCGACATACCAGCGGACGTTGCCGCCGCGCCGGGCCGCCCCAAGCAAGGCATGGCCCCCTCGGGGGGCAGCGAAGCACACGCAGTGGCGAGCGTGGGGGCAATCTCTCTTCAGGCAAAAACGCCGGCCGTGTCCTGCATGCGCGCGGCCACCTCGCCCAGCTGGTGAAGGGTGTCGCCAAAGCTCATTTCCATCTGCGTCAGGC
>JANNUE010000290.1:0-4082 GCA_031394895.1 Betaproteobacteria bacterium | reverse complement strand
GCAGGGTTTGTCCACCACCACGTGTTTGCCGGCGAGCAGGGCCGCTTTGGCCAGCTCGTGGTGGCTGGCGTTGCTGGTGGCGATCACCACCACGTCGATCGCAGGATCGGCAAAAACCGCCTCGGGCACGGCCACCACGCGCACCAGCGGCCAGTCGGCGTGCACGGCGTCGGGCTTGCTGGAGCAGATGCAGGCCAGTTGCAGGCCCGGCACACCCGAGATCAGCGGCGCATGGAAGATGCGGCCCGCGTTGCCGTAACCGATCAGTGCAACTTGCAGTGGCGGGATGGCGACGTTGGCAGAAGGGTGGGACGCAATCTGTGGGGTGTTCATGCTTGCATCATCCGTGAAAACGGGCCCCGGCGTTACCACGGTGGTACCAGCCAAGGACCAAGGGTGTTACCACCCTTCTGACTGCCACACAAATGCGCTATCGTCACCCGATACCAAAAATGAACCGGGCGCCGAACCATGCTTAACTTCTTACCCCCGCTGCTGGTAGGCTTGGTCGCCAGCTTGCTGATGGCGCTCAACGCGCTGTTCTGGGTGCCCATCCTGCTGGTTTTTGCGCTGCTGAAACTGATCATCCCGATCAAACGGATGCGATTGCTGATAGACCCGCTGCTGCTGCGCATTGCGGAAGCCTGGATTTCGGGCAACAGCGGCTGGATGCGGCTGACCCAGCGCACCCACTGGGATGTGCAGGGCATGGAAGGCTTGAACTACCACAGCTGGTATCTGGTGAACTGCAATCACCAGTCCTGGGTGGACATTCTGGTGCTGCAGCGCCTGTTCAACCGGCGCATCCCTTTGCTCAAGTTTTTTCTCAAACAGCAACTGATCTGGGTGCCGGTGATGGGCCTGGCCTGGTGGGCGCTGGAATTTCCGTTCATGCGCCGCCACAGCGAGGAGTTCCTGAAAGACCACCCCGAGATGCGGGGCAAAGACCAGGAAACGACGCGCCAGGCCTGCGAAAAATTTGCGCTGATTCCGACCAGTGTCATGAATTTTCTCGAAGGAACGCGCTTCACGCGGGCCAAGCACCTGCGGCAAAAATCACCCTACAAACATCTGCTCAAGCCCAAAGCCGGTGGCATGGCACTCGCGCTGAGCGCCATGGGCGACAAGTTCCAGGCCATTCTCGACGTCACCATTGTTTACCCGGACGGGGCGCCGGATTTTTGGCAATTTCTGACCGGCAAACTCAAGCGCGTTATCGTTCGGGTGCGCCCGCTGCCCGTGCCGCAGCACCTGGTGCAGGGCGATTACGCGGCTGACCCGGCGGTGCGTGAGGCGTACCAGAAATGGGTGCAGCAGATGTGGCTGGACAAAGATGCGCAGATTGAGGCGTTGCTGCGCGCCTGCAAATAGCGGGCTGTCGGCGCCCTGCCCGCCGCAGCCGCGCCTGCGCGCAAGTGAAGCTGAGTTGGCTCAGACTTCGAGGTTGTCAATGAGACGGGTGGCACCGAGTTTGGCGGCGCCCAGCAGCACCAGCGCATCGCCCGCTGCCGGGGTTTGCAGGTCGCTGCGCCGACGCACTGCCAGATAGTCGGGTTGCCAGCCGCGCGCCGCCAGCGACTGCATCGCGAGTGCTTCCAGCGCCGAGATGTCGGTGGCACCGGCTTGCAAGGCGGTCGCCATCGCCTTGAGCGCCAGCGACAACTGCACTGCCTCGGTCCGTTCACTCGCGCTCAGATAGCCATTGCGCGAGGACAGCGCCAGGCCGTCCGGGGCGCGGCTGGTTTCGCCCGCCACGATCTGGATCGGCAGGGCGAACTGCCGCACCATGCGCCGGATCACCATCAGTTGCTGGTAGTCCTTCTTGCCGAACACGGCGGCGCGCGGCTGCACGCAGGCCAACAGCTTCATCACCACGGTGCAGACGCCGACAAAAAAACCGGGGCGAAAGTGGCCTTCCAGCATGTCGGCCAGTGCGGCCGGCGGCTGCACCAGATAGGTTTGCGGCTCCGGGTACAGCTCTTGTTCGTTGGGGGCAAACAGCAGGTCGCAGCCGGCCGCTTGCAGCTTGTCGCAATCCGGGCCCCAGGTGCGCGGGTAGGTGTCAAAGTCCTCATGCGGCAGGAATTGCAGGCGGTTGACGAAGATGCTGGCGACCGTGACATCGCCCAGCGGCTTGGCTTGTCGCACCAGCGCCAGATGGCCCTCGTGCAGATTGCCCATGGTGGGCACAAAAGCAGGGTGTTTGAACTGCGCCAGATGTTCGCGCAATTCGGCGATGGTGTGAACGATTTTCATAATGCAAGCGCAGCGCTGTCCTCAACTGATTAAGCCTACCAGGCGTGTTGGGCGTTGTCGGGAAAGCTGCCGTCTTTCACGGCGCTAACGTAAGCCTGCATGGCCTCGCGCACACCGGGCGCACCGCTCATGAAGTTGCGCACAAAACGCGGCATCTTGCCCAGGTTGACGCCCAGCATGTCGTGCATCACCAGCACCTGGCCGGCCGTGTCTTTGCCCGCGCCAATGCCGATGGTGGCGCAATGCTGGAGTGCCAGGGTCACTTCTGCGGCCAGGGCGGCGGGCACCATTTCCAGCACCAGCAGCGTCGCACCGGCGTCTTGCAGCTCGATCGCCTGGCGCCTGAGCGTGGCCGCCGCTGCGACCGATTTGCCCTGCACCCGGTAGCCGCCCAGCGCATGCACGGTTTGCGGCGTCAGCCCCAAGTGGGCGCAGACCGGAATGCCGCGTTCGACCAGAAAGCGCACCGTGTCCGCGGTCCAGCCGCCGCCCTCGAGCTTGACCATGTGCGCGCCCGCCTGCATCAGCGCGGCAGCGCTGCGCAGTGCCTGTTCCCTGGACTCGTGGTAAGTGCCGAAGGGCAGGTCGCCAATCAGCCAGGCGGTGGCTTGCGAGCGCCGCAAGCCACGCTCCACGCTTTGCACGTGGTAACACATGTCTTGCAGGCTCACCCCCACGGTGCTGGCCAGGCCCTGGCACACCATGCCCAGGGAATCGCCGACCAGAATGCACTCGACCCCGGCGGCGTCGGCGACCGCCGCAAAGGTGGCGTCGTAGGCGGTCAGCATGGTGATTTTTTCGCCGCGCGCGCGCATTTCGATCAGGCGCGGCAGGCTGATCGGTTTGCGCAGCGCCGGCGTGCTGGTCGGGGGCAGGGTGCCGTAGGGGCTGGCGCTGGTGGGATCAACGGGGGAGTTCATGAAAAGATTAGATCACAGCATCAGGGCAGTTGGGGGGCGCGCGCTGCAGCGCAACCCGGTGCCTGGGTATTAGGGCAGCGGCGTCAGAATGGTGGCTTGCGCGAAGTCTGCCAACTGCGGGTAGTCGCGGCTGAAATGCAGGCCGCGGCTCTCGTGGCGAGCCTGGGCACTGCGCACGATCAGGTCCGCCACCTGCACCAGGTTGCGCAGCTCCAGCAAGTCGCGAGTGACATGAAAGTGCGCATAGAACTCCTGGATTTCGTCTTGCAGCAGCGCGATGCGGTGCGCCGCGCGCTCCAGGCGTTTGTTGGTGCGCACGATGCCCACGTAGTCCCACATGAAACGGCGCAACTCGTCCCAGTTGTGCGAGATCACCACGCACTCATCGGAGTCGGTCACGCGGCTGTCGTCCCAGGCGGGAAGCGGCACAGTGGGCGCGGGCGGCGAGGCGTTGATGGCCTGGCTGGCCGCGCGCGCAAACACCATGCATTCGACCAGTGAATTGCTGGCCAGGCGGTTGGCGCCGTGCAGGCCGCTGCAGGCGGTCTCGCCAATGGCATACAGGCCGCCCACATCGGTGCGTCCAGCCAGATCGGCCATGACGCCGCCGCAGGTGTAGTGCGCCGCGGGCACCACCGGAATGGGTTGCTTGCTGATGTCGATGCCCAACTCCAGGCAGCGCGCGTAGATGTTGGGGAAGTGTTCGGTGAGAAAGGCCAGCGGCTGGTGCGAGATGTCCAGGTAGACGCAGTCCAGGCCGCCTTTCTTCATCTCGAAGTCGATCGCGCGGGCCACCACATCGCGCGGCGCCAGCTCGGCGCGTTCATCATGTTGCGGCATGAAGCGCGTGCCATCGGGCAATAACAGGCGCCCGCCCTCGCCGCGTACCGCTTCGCTTATCAGAAA
>JANNUE010000209.1:0-1713 GCA_031394895.1 Betaproteobacteria bacterium | reverse complement strand
CAGGCGCGGGCCCCGGTGGCCGGCAAGGTAACGCAACTTCAGGTTGCGGTCGGCGATCAGGTCAAAGAGGGACAGGCGCTGCTGTGCGTTGAGGCGATGAAGATGGAAATATGGCTGACGGCGCAGGCGTCCGGCATGGTTGTGGCCTTGCACGCAAGGCTAGGCGAGCAAGTCGTGTCGGGTGCCGTGCTGCTCGAAATTGAAATCGCGCACGACGAAGGAAAGGGAACATGATGGACAAAGCAATTCTTACTTGCGCCTTGACCGGTGTGCTGACCAATCCAAGGCAGCATCCGGTGCCGGTGACGCCTGCCCAGATGGCCGCACAGGCGAGAGACGCCTTCAATGCCGGCGCGTCCATCATGCATGTGCACCTGCGCATGCAGCAAGAGGGCATGGGCCACCTGCCGTGCTGGGATCCTGACGTGGCCGAGACAGTCGTCAATGCCATTCGTGCAGCCTGTCCTGGCGTCATCATCAATCTGACGACGGGAGTGGTCGGCCACGATATCTCCGGCCCCGTCGCCTGTATCCGTCGCGTCAAACCTGAAATTGCCGCCTGCAATGCCGGTAGCTTGAATTACCTCAAGATTAAGGACGATGGCCAATGGGCCTGGCCCCCCATGGTGTTTGACAACCCGGTGGTCAAGGTGCAGCAGTTTCTGGATGTGATGGAGGAGTGCCAGGTGCACCCCGAGTTCGAGTGTTTTGATGTCGGCATCGTGCGATCGGTCGCCATGTACTTAAATGCCGGAATGCTCAAGCCCACGATGGGCCGCGCAGAGTACAACCTGGTGATGGGCGTGGCGTCGGGCATGCCGTGTGATGCGGATTTGCTCGCACTGCTGCCGCGCTGGATGGCGCCTGGCAGCATCTGGCAAACCACCCTGATAGGGCGCGCTGAAATCTGGCCGGTTCACCAGAAGACGGCTGAGCTGGGCGGCATGCTGCGCAGCGGGCTGGAAGATACGTTTTATTTGCCAAATGGGCAGCGGGCTGAGGGCAATGGGGCGCTGATCACCGCGTTGGCCGAATGTGCACGTCGCGCCGGCCGGTCTGTGGCCAGCCCGGCAGAAGCGCGCGTTTTGCTTGGACTGCGTGACTGAGGCGCGCCCGCGTCCAGCCAGCTTGCCCCAGGAGCAGGGATTTTTCGCTGCCGCAGCGGCGCGCTTTGGGTCGGATGCGTTAAAGTGCTAATTATCCAGTGGACGCCTCACGCTTCATGCTAGAATTATCAGCTTCGCGGCTGTAGCTCAGTTGGATAGAGTACTTGGCTACGAACCAAGGGGTCGTGGGTTCAATTCCTGCCAGCCGCACCAAAAAGTAAAGGCCTGCCACTGAAAAGTTGCAGGCCTTTTTCTTGTGCGACGTCAAGGATGCATGTTCGGGAGCTGGTCAGTAAGTTCGTGATGAGCAAGGCTTTTACCAAAGAATCTGATGACGAGGATGATGATGGTCCGCAAATGCCCCCGTTGCCGACTGGCGGCAAGAATTACATCACACCGCAAGGCTATGCCCGTCTTCGCAGCGAATTGCTGGACCTGATTGATAACGAGCGCCCCAAAGTAGTGGAGATCGTTCATTGGGCGGCCAGTAACGGCGACCGGTCTGAAAACGGTGACTACATTTACGGCAAAAAACGCTTGCGCGAGATTGACCGCCGGATCCGGTTTCTGACACAACGGCTTGAAATCGCAGAGGTCATGGATCCCG
>JANNUE010000165.1:0-7424 GCA_031394895.1 Betaproteobacteria bacterium | reverse complement strand
CCAGGTCCAAGGTCTTGTAGAGGTTGCTCAGGTAGTCCGGCTTGACCGAGAAGCTGACGAGTCCGGCAAACTGGCCATCGGCTGTGAGCAGCGGGCGCGAGAAGTTGACCAATTGGCGATCGAGGAACTTGGCTGCGTGGGGCGGATTCAGAACAAGCCGGTCCTGACCGCTTTCGCGCAGCGCGACAAAGTTGGGGCGGTCGCTCAGGTCCATGCCAACGGCCGACGGATTCAGGGTTGAAAACTGGAGCTGTCCGGTGGCGTTGATCAGGTTGATGTCAAAGTCAAAATCAAACACAACCTCGCCGCGCTCGCGTTGCACGATGGCGGCAAACTGGTCGGGGTCGTTGCGCCACTCGTTGCGCAGGTCAAGCAGCAGCCGGTCAACCGAGTGAACCGCAGCCAGCAGTGCCTTGGCGCCGATTTCGGCCACGTTTTCAATCTGTCGCTGCTCATCTTTTTCATCCCGCGCGATCAACTCCTGCATGTCCTTGAGCAGCACGGTCCAGATCAACACGAGCAACGCCACACACCCCAGCACGACTTGTGTGTCAAATCTCCAGCGCAGGCTCAGCCGGCAGATGGCAAGCAGGTGCCGGCGCCATCGTTCAACGCGCTGCACGCCGGGGTCCAGTCAATGCCTGCATCAGTGCCAGACCTGCGCCGCCACGCGCAGCATATTGCCGCCCAACACCTGAGCCGCCTCGGCCGGCGTCATGCCGGTGGCTTGCAGCGCCTGGCCCAGCGTCTGCCAGCTCTCAATGGGTGGATAGGCAGTGCGCTTGATGCCGCGGCTATAACCAGCCGATTTGGGCCACCAGTAGGCGGGGTCGAAATCGCCCGGCGGGTTGTCATTGAGTTCGTCCTGGTGAAAGCTGATGTCCAGCCCGATGCCAGCGTGCGCCACGCCAACCAGATTGGCCACATAGGCGGCGTGCCTGGCCACATCGGCCGAGCTCGGGCAGTCGCTATCCAGAAAGAACGAGACGCCAGAGACGCAGACCACGCCACCGGTGGCGGCACAGGCACGAATCTGCTCGTCGGTGACATTGCGCCCGTGCTCGACCAGCGCCGCCGGATTGGAGTGGCTAAAGATCACCGGCTGGTTTGATGCGGCCATGATGTCCAGACTGCAGCGCCGCCCGGTGTGCGAGCAGTCCATCAGCACACCGGCTGCGTTGATTGCCGTAACCACCCGGTGCCCGAGCGGCGTCAGGCCCTGCTCCACGTCGTGACAGCCCCCGGCGACGCTGTTGTTGCGGTTGTAGGCCAGATGCATTTGCCGCACACCCAGGTCGCGGTAGAGCGCGACCATGTCGGTTTGCTCCAGCAGCGGCATGGCGCCTTCCAGGTCAAAGCCGATGGCCAGTTTGCCCTCGGCCGCCGCGCGAGCTATGTCGTGCACGCTGGATGCCAGCAAATAGCGCTCCGGTGAGCGCGCGATGGTGGCGCGAAAACCGGCAATCACCGCCATCACCTGCTCCACAGGGTTCATGTCCATGCCGATATTGATCGACACATAGTTGACGCCGGCCGCGCGCAAGCGCTCTATCGGCGCAAAGTCGGCTTGCGGATGCAGCGGCAGGCAGGCGTGCGCTTCCCAATTAATCATCCATCTTCTCCAACGCCGCGTCGCGGCGAAAACCGGTGGAAGCCAGCATTAGCCGGCGCGTGTAATCATTGTGCACCCGGCTCGCGGCCAGGTCAGCGGCCGAGAGCAGCTCGACCGTCTGAGCGCGCTGCATCACCAGCAGCCGCTGGCACATGTGGGTCAGCACCGACAGGTCGTGGCTGACCATGATGAAGGTCAGGCCGCGCTGGTGGCGCAGGTCTTCCAGCAGATTGAGCACTTCGGCCTGCACCGACGCGTCGAGCGCCGAGGTTGGCTCGTCGAGCAGCAAAATTTGCGGCTCCAGAATCAGCGCGCGGGCGATTGCAATGCGCTGGCGCTGCCCGCCCGAGAGCTGGTGCGGGTAGCGAAAGCGAAAGCCGCTGCCCAGGCCGACCTCGTCGAGCGCGCGCTCGATGCGGGCCTCGGCGTCGCCGATGTCGTGAATCGCCAGCGGTTCGGCCAGAATGCGGTCCACTGTCTGGCGCGGGTGCAGTGAGCCGTAAGGGTCCTGAAACACCATTTGCACGAGCCGCCTAAACGCCTTGCTGCCGGGCAGTGGCAGCGGTGCCTGCCCCAACAACTCGATGCTGCCCGATTGCAGCGGTGCCAGGCCGCAGATGGCGCGCAGCACGGTCGATTTGCCGGAGCCGGACTCGCCGACAATGCCAAAACTCTCGCCGGCTTCGACGCGTAGCGAGCTGTCCGCCACCGCGACAAAGCCGTTGTATTCGACGCGCAGATGTTGCACCGCTATGCCCAGCCCTGCGGTGTGCTGTTTCATCGGACTGCTCATAGTGCCCAATCGGCCTGGCGCTGCAGCGTTGGCAGCGGATGGCGCGCTTCGCCAAGGCGCGGCAGGCAGTTGAGCAGGCCGCGCGTGTACGGGTGCCGGGCGTCGGCCAGCGCGCCGGCGCGCACCTCCTCCACCACGCGACCGGCGTACATAACCAGAATGCGGTCGCAAAAAGTGGAAACCAGCCGCAGGTCGTGCGAGATGAAGATCAACCCCATGCCGCGCTGGCTCACCAACTGGTCCAGGATTGCCAGCACCTGCAGTTGCACCGTGACGTCGAGCGCCGAGGTCGGCTCGTCGGCAATCAGCAGGTCCGGGTTGGCGATCAGCATCATGGCAATCATCGCCCGCTGCCCCATGCCACCCGAGACCTCGTGCGGATAGAGGTTCAGCACACGCTCGGGCTGGTCGATCTGCACCGCTTCCAGCGCTACCAGCGCCTTAAGCCGCGCCTGCTTTGTGGAAATGCGGGTGTGCGCACGCAGCGTCTCCACCACCTGGTCGCCAATCGTCATCACCGGGTTCAGCGAATATTTGGGGTCTTGCAGCACCATCGCAATGCGCCCGCCGCGCAGTTCGCGCCGCTGTCCCGGCGAGCAGCGCAGCAGGTCGATGCCGTTGAACTCCAGCCGCTTGGCCGTCACGGTGCCGGCCGGGTCGGTCAGGCCCAAAATCGCGCGCCCGGTTTGCGACTTGCCGGAGCCTGATTCGCCGACGATGCCCAGGCGCTCGCGCCCAAGCTCAAACGACACGCCACGCACCGCCTCAAGCCGGCCGCCATCACGATTTGGGTATGTGACGCGCAGATCATCAACGACCAGCATCGGTGCTGTCGGCGAAGCCGCGCTGGCGTGGTTCGGTGCGCTCATTTGGCGGTCTTCGGATCAAGCGCGTCGCGCAGGCCGTCGCCGAGCAGGTTGAACGCCAGGCTGACCAGAAAGATCGCCGCGCCGGGCGCTGCCGCGACCCACCACTGGTCCAGCACATACAGGCGCCCGTTGGCGATCAGCGCGCCCCACTCCGGCATTGGCGGCTGCGCGCCCAGGCCCAGAAAACCGAGGCCGGCAGCGGTCAGGATAATGCCGGCCATGTCCAGCGTGACGCGCACGATGACCGACGACAGGCACAGCGGCATGATGTGGCGCAACACGATGCGCCACGGCGACGCGCCTATCAATTGCACGGCCGCAATGTAGTCGGCCTGGCGGATAGTGAGCGTCTCGGCCCGGGCGATGCGCGCATACGGCGGCCACGAGGTGATGGCAATCGCAATCACCGCGTTGCCAATGCCGGGCCCCAACGCGGCGACAAATGCCAGCGCCAGAATCAGTCGCGGAAAAGCGAGAAAAATATCGGTGACTCGCATCAGCACGGCGTCGAGCCAGCCGCCCGCATAACCGGCCACGGTGCCGACCAGCAGGCCAATCGGCGCGGCCAGCAATGCCACCAGCAGCACCACATACAAAGTGACACGCGAGCCAAAAATGATGCGCGAGGCGATGTCGCGGCCCTGGTCGTCGGTGCCCAGCCAGTGCAGCGCCGACGGCGGCAACAGGCGCGATGTGCGCAGGTCACCAATATACGGCGAGTAAGGCGCCAGCCAGTCGGCCAGCACGGCCATCAGCACCAGCCCAATCAGAATTGTCAGGCCCAGCAGCGCCAGCCGGTTGCGCGAGAACGTGCGCCAGGTGCTGTAGGCGCGCCCGAATGCGGCCTGGCGGCGCGACTGCGGACGCTCAGACAGCAGCCAGTCGTGCAGCGTTTGCTTAGGCTCCGTTGTGCTGGCGTTCATGATCTTTTCCTGGTGCGCGGGTCGAGCAACTGATACAGCAGGTCGGACAGCAGATTGAGGCCAATGAAGATCGAGCCGACCACGATGGTGCCGCCCAGCACTGCGTTCATATCGGCGTTTTGCAGCGAGTTGGTGATGTACAGGCCCAGGCCCGGCCACGAAAAAACCGTTTCGGTCAGGACCGAGCCTTCGAGCAGACCGGCATACGACAGCGTTACCACCGTCACCAGCGTCACCGCCGCGTTCCGCAAGGCGTGGCGCCAGATGATGCGCGTCTCTGACAGGCCCTTGGCACGCGCCGCCACCACGTATTCCTGCGCCAGCTCATTGAGCATGAAGGAGCGCGTCATGCGGCTGATGTAGGCCAGCGAAAAATAGCCGAGCAGCGAGGCCGGCAAAATCAGATGCGACAAGGCATTGCCGAAAGCGTCCCACTGGCCGGCACGCGCGGCGTCAAACAGCAAAAAGCCAGTCACCGAGGTCAGCGTGTATTCGTAGCTGACGTCGATGCGACCCGGCCCGCTGATCCAGCCGAGCTTGGCATAGAACAGCACCAGGCCCATCAGGCCGAGCCAGAAGATCGGGACCGAGTAACCAATCAGGCCCATCACGCGCACGATCTGATCGACCACGGTGCCACGCCGCACGGCGGCCCAGACACCGAGCGGGATGCCGATGCCGGCACCGATGATGATGCCCAGCGTGGCCAGTTCAATGGTCGCCGGAAAAGCGCGCAGCAAGTCCTGCAGCACCGGGTTGGAGGTCAGCACCGAGGTGCCGAAGTCGCCATGCAAAACCTTGTTGATGTAGATGTAGAACTGCTCCCACAGCGGCTTGTTCAGGCCCATCTCTTCGCGTACCCGCGCAATCACATGCTCGGGCGCGCGGTCGCCGACGATGGCCAGCACCGGGTCGATCGGGATCACCCGGCCGATGAAGAAAGTGACCGCCAGCAGGCCCAGATAAGTGAGTAAGACGGCGACCAGAAAGCTGCTGGCGGGTTTGAGCCAGCGGCGCAGCCAGGAGGCACTGGTCTGGCCCGCCGCGATGCCGGGGAATGCCTTCAAATGAGAGCCCTTGGCCTGTGTTTACTTGGAGACTTTGAACATGTAGGTGCTGTCGGAGGTCGGGCCCAGCTTCAAGCCTTGCACGTCGGCGCGCATGGCAGCCACTTCAACCTGCTGGTACAACATCACGAACGGGCTGTTCTTGCGGAACTCAGCCTGCATTTCCTCGTACATGCCTTTGCGCTTGCCTGCGTCACGCTCCATCACAGCGGCGTCGGCCTTCTTGGTCAACTCCGGAATATCCCAGCCGTTGCGCCAGGCCAGCGGCTTGGACTTGGCGGCGTCGGAGTTGTCCGGGTTGCGCACAAAGGTGTCGGCGTTGGTATGCGGGTCCCAGTAGTCGGCGCCCCACTGGCCGATGTAGATGTCATGGGTGCGGGCCCGGTACTTGGTGAGCGTCTGCTTGCCGTCGCCAGGCAGTATCTCAATGTCGATGCCGGCGCGCTTGGCGGTTTGCTGGAACGCCTCAGAGATGCCCTGCACCGGCTGCACCGTGCGCATGTCCAGCGTCACCTTGAAGCCGTTCGGCAGACCAGCCTTGGCCAGCAGCGCCTTGGCTTTGGCGACGTCGAGCTTGTAGGGGTTTTCAGTGCTGGCGCCGAGCAGACCGACCGGCAGGAAGTTCTGATGCACGATGCCGATGTTCTTGATCAGCGTGTCGCCGATGGCGGCGTAATCAACCAGCCACTTGAAGGCTTCGCGCACCTCGGGCTTGGCCAGATTCGGGTTCTTCTGATTCAGGCTGAAGTAGTAAACCGTGCCCTTGGGCGTGGCGGTGGTCTTGATGTCCTTGTTGGCGCCGACGGCAGCCAGGTCTTGCGGCGACAGATTGCGGGCAATGTCGGCGTCACCTTTTTCGAGCATCAGGCGCTGCGTTGCCGCTTCCTTGACGTGGCGGTAGATGACGCGCGCCAGCCTGGACTTTTCACCATAGTAGTTGTCGTTGCGCTCCAGCGCCACGATTTCATTGGCCCGCCATTCGCGCAATTTCAAAGGGCCGGAGCCAGCGTAGTTGGTCTTGAGCCAGCCGTAACCGAGGTCGCCATTGACCTCCTTGGACAGCACCAGTTTCTTGTCGATGATGGACGCCACATTGGCCGTCAGGCAGTTGTAGAAGAAGGTTGGCGCATAGGCCTTGTCGGTTTCTATCGTCAGCGTCAGCGGACCGGTTTGCCGAATCTTGTCCTTGACGTTGTCTTTGCCAAAGCCGAACTGCGTCAGGATGAATGCCGGCGACTTGTCGAGCAGCACCGCGCGCTGCAGCGAGAACGCGACATCCTCGGCGCTCAGCGGGTTGCCGGACGCAAACTTCAAACCCGGCTTCAACTCAAACTGATAGGTCTTGCCGTCGGCTGACACCGACCAAGATTTGGCCACGTCAGGCAGCAGTTTGGATGGATCGTTGACGTCAAAGCGGATCAGCCGGTCATAGCTGTTGCCCATGATCTCGCCGGTGGAGATTTCGAAGGTCTCGCCCGGATCCATCGTGATGATGTCGTCAATCGACCAGGCCACCACCAGCGTATCTTTTGGTGTGGCGGCCAGTGCCGCCAGCGGCAACGCAAAGGCAGTGGCGACGGCGATGGCCGCAGCGGATCGTTTGAACAAAGCTTTCACGAGACTCTCCTTGAAGTGAATGGAATTGAAATCCGGCACGCGTGATGCTACCTGACCTTGCGATCTGGAAAAGACCACGCGATCAGGTCGGCCCGCGATACAGCCACGGCATGTCGAGCAGGCGCTCGCCCAGCACTTTCATGGCGGCGTCGCGACCCCAGCGCAGCATGCCGGTGGCATGAAAGATACGACCGTTGCGCAGCGCGCCGGCCTGCACGCGCGCGTTGCGTTGCCAGCGCCGCCTGGCATAGTTTTGCAGGGTGGCGGCAACGTCGGCGTTGTCTGGCGCCAGCGCCTGGCTCAGCGCCTGCGCGTCCTCAATCGCCATGCCGGCACCTTGCGCCAGGTACGGCAGCATCGGGTGCGCGGCGTCACCGAGCAAGGCGACGCGTCCCTGTGCGTGTTCCGTTGGACCGCGCATCGGTGGCCGGCTGTTGAGCACCCACAGGCGCCAGTCGGCAATGGCGTGAACCAGTTCCTGCACTGGCTTGCAGGTGGCGCCCAGCAGGCTGCGCAACTTGGCGGCGTTGGCGCTGTGGTTCC
>JANNUE010000132.1:0-3355 GCA_031394895.1 Betaproteobacteria bacterium | reverse complement strand
CGACGCTCAACGTGTCTTCTCGGAACGTGGCCCTCTTGGTGTTCACGGCCGAGCGCCTCGATCCCGAGGCCGTGTTCCTGCGTCCCGAAAAACTGGCGGCCGCCAGCTCCAGCTTCCGCGACGCCCCGCCTGCGCCCGGGCTCGCGCCGGCGGCTTCGCCCGCGTTTCGCTGGGAGCACGCGACCGGCGACGACGGCTCCCACCGGCCGCACTCGGCGCAGGTCCCGCTGCCGCCGCTGCCGCGCGGGCTCTACCGCGTCGAGGCGCGCGGCGAGGGCGTCGCCTTCGCGGCGCACCTGCTGGTCTCGGACCTGGTGCTGGTGCAGAAGACCGGCTCGGAGCAGCTCCTGGTCTACGTGGCCGATGCCGCGAGCGGGGCCGCGGTTCCCGGCGCCCGGGTCGTGATGCGCGAGCGCGAGGCGTGGCGGAGCAACGGCAAGGTCGAGGTGCGCCGTGGCCTGACCGGCCCTGACGGGACCGTCACGTTTGCCTTGAGCCGCGAGCTGCAGAACCGCAGCGTCGAGTCGCTCGCGCTGCTCGGCGACCGCGTAGCCGCGACGCCCGAGGCCTACGCCTATCGCTCCGGCGAAGGCGAGCCGGCCCGCGTTCACATCAGCACCGACCGGCCGGTGTACCGCCCGGGCAGCACGGTCTTGTTCCGCGGCCAGGCCTTGCGCACGCGAAGTTCATAGTCAGCGATGTCACCGCGCCCCGCATCGAAGATCAGTGTCAGGTTGTTCATTCCCGGCAGCACTTCCTGCACGAACGGCCATTGCGCGGCCTGTTCAACCAAGGCCCAGATACGCTGTTGCTGCATGAGCGAGGCAGGCGCCGGGAGTTGGCACAGCAAAGCAGCCTCGCCCAGCGCGTGCATCGTCAGAAGGTCGTTGTCGCGCGGCAAGGCAATCTCCATGCAGGTGACGCATCAGCGCACCGAAAGCCGGGTTACTCCCGAACCAGCTCGAGCACCTTGACGGCCAGCCTCCGCTGGACGCTCGGCGAAACGAATTTGTCGACCTCGCCACCCAGCATGGCGATTTCACGCACGAAGGTGCTGGAAATGAACTGGTACTTGTCGCTCGGCGTGAGAAACACGGTTTCGACATTCGGCATCAGCGACCGGTTCATGCCGGCCAGTTGAAACTCGTAATCAAAGTCAGTCACGGCGCGCAGCCCGCGCACCATCGCCTTGGCGCCGCGCGCCACGACAAAGTCACGCAGCAATCCGGCAAAACTTTGCACCTCCACCTGCGGGTAATCCTTCACCACTTGACGCGCCATATCCATGCGCTCCTCCAGCGAAAACATGGACTTCTTGTGATGCCCGGCAGCCACTGCCAGGATGACGTGGTCAAACAGTTGCGTCGCACGTCGCACCACGTCTTCGTGGCCGAGGGTAATCGGGTCGAATGTGCCGGGATAGACGGCAATCACGTTGTGGGCCATAGCGTGCCTGTGGTTTGTTGTGGGTGAATCCTGCGCCGCATTATGCAGTGCGGGTTGAGACGTTAGCCAAGGCGCTGCAGCAAATGTGCGTGCACGGCGCCGGCCTTCAAATGCCGGTGCAGCTTCAGGCCAACTGGCGCCAGCTGCGCGTCGCTCCATTGAACGGGCGCCTCCAGGTAAACAAAGCCGTCTTGAGCAACGGCCTGCGCTGCGGCCTGCAGCGCGGGCGCAAACAGATCGGAGTCGAACGGCGGATCAAGAAACACCGCATCCCAGCTCGCCGGCGCCGCCCGCTTGAGTGCGGCGACACCATCTCCGCGCACGATCTGTGTGCTACTGGCCTTCAACTGCGCCTGCACGCGCTGCAGTTGCTGCACCAGACTTGCGTTGTGCTCGACCAGCAGCACCTCTTTGGCGCCGCGCGAAGCGGCTTCAAAGCCGAGCGCGCCGGTGCCAGCAAAGGCGTCGATGCAACGCCAGCCGGTCAAGTCCTGCCCCAGCCAGTTGAAGAGCGTCTCCCGCACCCGATCAGGTGTCGGACGCAGCCCCGGCCGGTCAGCGACGAGCAGCCTCGTGCGCTTCCACTGGCCACCGATGATGCGGACCACGCCAGTCATGGTCAGCCAAGCCTGATAAAGGGTACCGACAGTCGCAGCGCGGGATGGGTCATGTGTCGTTTCATAGAATGCAGTGATTCTATGAAGTCTTTACATGTTCAGTTTTTTTAAGAAGAAACCTCCAGCCACCGCACAACCGGGCGCAGTTGAGGCGCCCAAAATCGCGCCCGACGTCGAGCCTGCGCGAAAAACCTGGCTCGCCAAGCTGAGTGCCGGGCTGCGCAAGACCGGCTCCAGCATCGCCACCGTCTTCACCGGGACCAGGATTGACGACGCGCTGTACGAAGATCTGGAGTCGGCGCTGCTGATGGCTGACACCGGCGTCAAGGCGACGCAATACCTGCTCGACGATCTGAAGCGCCGAGTCAAGGACAGCAAGGCCACGCAACCGTCCGCCGTCAAGGAACTGCTGATCGATGCCCTCACCGCGTTGCTCACACCACTGGAGAAACCGCTGGTCATCGGGCAGCACAAGCCCACCGTGATGATGGTGGCCGGCGTCAACGGGGCCGGCAAGACGACCTCGATCGGCAAACTCACGCGCCATCTGGCAGACCATGGCGCGAGCGTGCTGCTGGCGGCCGCCGACACCTTTCGCGCTGCCGCCCGCGAGCAGCTCAGCATCTGGGCCGAGCGCAGCACGGTGGAGATCATCAGCCAGCAAGGCGGCGACCCTGCGGCGGTCAGTTTCGACGCCGTCAGCGCCGGCAAGGCGCGCGGCAAGGACGTGGTGCTGGTGGACACCGCCGGGCGCCTGCCAACGCAGTTGCACCTGATGCAAGAACTGAAAAAGATCAAGCGCGTGGTGCAAAAAGCCGACGCCAGCGCGCCGCATGAAGTGTTGTTGGTGATTGATGGCAACACCGGGCAAAACGCGCTGACCCAGGTCATCGCGTTTGACGAGGCGCTGCAACTCACCGGCTTGATCATCACGAAACTTGACGGCACGGCCAAAGGCGGCGTGCTGGCGGCGATCGCGCGCGAGCGACCTATTGCCGTCTATTTCATCGGTGTGGGTGAGAAGCTCGAAGACCTGGAAACCTTCAACGCGCGTGAATTTGCGCAGGCGCTGCTGTCGTAAGTGGTGCAGTTGCGCTATTGGCGCGCAGCACGTTCACTACGCATGCAGGAGCGCACCGGCGCGGCGCTCAGTGCCGTTCGTAGGTCGGATTAGCGCAGCGTAATCCGACATGATCGCGGTGACTGTCGGCTTACGCCCTTCGGGCTAAGGCGACCTACAAGCTGCTGTGCTCGTGTCGCCGCGCCGCTGACGTTGGCACGCCGCGCGTCGC
>JANNUE010000094.1:0-2443 GCA_031394895.1 Betaproteobacteria bacterium | reverse complement strand
CCCCCCGAGGGGGCCGACGTCGCCTTGGGGCGGCCCGGCGGCGACTGGCGCATGGCCCCCACGCTTGTCACTTCGTGTACTGCGCTGCCCCCCGAGGGGGCCGACGTCGCCTTGGGGCGGCCCGGCGGCGACTGGCGCATGGCCCCCACGCTTGTCACTGGCGTCTAAACTCTAAGCAGGTGCTTCTATGGAACGCGATCAAGCTACTAAATTCATCAACGACCTGCTCAAGCTGATGGTCAGCCGCGAGGGCAGCGACTTGTTCATCACCGCTGATTTTCCACCGGCCATCAAGGTCGATGGCAAAGTCATCAAGATCTCGCCCCAACCGCTGACGGCGACGCACACCCTGTCACTGGCGCGCTCGATCATGAACGACAAGCAGGTAGCCGAGTTTGAACGCACCAAGGAGTGCAACTTCGCAATCTCGCCGGTCGGCATCGGGCGCTTTCGCGTCAGCGCGTTCATTCAGCAGGGCAAGGTCGGCATCGTGCTGCGCGTGGTGCCCGGGACTATCCCCACCATCGACGGCCTGGGCATGCCGCAGGTGCTCAAGGACGTGGCGATGACCAAGCGCGGCCTGTGCATTCTGGTCGGCGCCACCGGCTCCGGCAAATCGACCACGCTGGCGGCGATGGTGGACTGGCGCAATGAGAACTCGTTCGGCCACATCATCACGGTGGAAGACCCGATCGAGTTCGTGCACACACACAAGAACTGCGTGGTGACGCAGCGCGAGGTCGGCATCGACACCGAAACCTGGGGCGCGGCGCTGCGCAATACCTTGCGCCAGGCACCTGACGTCATCTTGATGGGTGAAATCCGCGATCGCGAAACCATGGAGCACGCGGTAGCGTTTACCGAGACCGGGCATTTGTGCATGGCCACGCTGCACGCCAACAGCGCCAACCAGGCGCTGGACCGGATCATCAACTTCTTTCCCGAAGAGCGCCGCCCGCAGTTGTTGATGGACTTGTCGCTCAACATCAAGGCGTTTATTTCGCAGCGACTGATTGCGCGCCAGGACAGAAAGGGCCGGGTCGCGGTGGTCGAGGTCATGCTCAACACGCCGCTGATTTCCGACATGGTCTTCAAGGGCGAAGTGTCGGGCATCAAGGAAATCATGAAGAAGAGCCGCAACCTGGGCATGCAGACCTTCGACCAGGCGCTGTTCGACGCCTACGAGAGCAACCTGATCACGCTGGAAGACGCACTGCGCAACGCCGACTCCCTGAACGACCTGCGCCTGCACATCAAACTCAACAGCGTGCGCGGGCGCAGCCTGGACCTGGGCGCCGGCACCGAAAACTTCGCCATCGTATGAACACCGCAATCAACAGCAAGAGCTACGCTAGCGCCACGCCCTGCAAGGTGGCTTTTCTCGGCCTGGGCGTGATGGGCTACCCGATGGCCGGCCATCTGGCGCGCGCCGGCCACCAGGTCACCGTGTACAACCGCACCGCCAGCAAGGCGGCCCTGTGGTGCACCGATTTCGCTGACACCCGGGCGCCTAACCACGCGCCGACGCCGCGCCAGGCGGCGCAGCACGCCGACATTGTGTTTTGCTGCGTTGGCAATGACGCTGACCTGCGTGGCGTCACGCTCGGCGCCGACGGCGCCTTTGCCGGCATGCAGCCGGGCGCCGTGTTTGTCGATCACACCACGGCTTCCGCCAGCGTGGCGCGCGAGTTGTACAGTGCCGCGAGAGCGCTGGACCTGCACTTTGTCGATGCCCCGGTATCGGGTGGCCAGGCCGGCGCGCAAAACGGTTTGCTCACGGTAATGTGTGGCGGTGACCCAGCCGCTTTTGAGACGGCGCAACCGGTCGCCATGGCCTTTGCCAAGGCGGTGACGCTGCTGGGCGAGAGTGGCGCCGGGCAACTGGCCAAGATGGTCAACCAGATCTGCATTGCCGGACTCGTGCAGGGCCTGAGCGAAGCCATCGCCTTTGGCCAGCAGGCCGGTCTCGACATGGCGCAGGTGCTCGACGTGATTGGCAAGGGCGCAGCGCAGAGCTGGCAGCTCGACAACCGCGGCAAAACCATGGTCGCCGACAAGTTCGACTTCGGCTTTGCCGTTGACTGGATGCGCAAAGACCTCGGGCTGGTGCTAGACGAGGCCAAACGCAACGGTGCGCGGCTACCGGTGACGGCCCTTGTGGACCAGTTCTACGCCGATGTGCAGCACATGGGCGGTCGGCGCTGGGACACTTCCAGCCTGATCAAACGGTTGAGGTAAGACCGACTGCGTCCACCTGTTTTGGCTGCAACCCCGGGCTGTGGGCGGCACCGATGCTGGGTGCTTGCCAGGTGTAGGTCGGATTAGCGCAGCGTAATCCGACAACGGGAGTGTGGGTGTACCCGCATCCGTCGGGTTACGCAGCGCAAACCCGACCAACTGAATGCCCGCGGCGGTCCTCGTTAGACAGAACAACATATTGACT
>JANNUE010000035.1:0-6898 GCA_031394895.1 Betaproteobacteria bacterium | reverse complement strand
GAAGTCCATCGTGGCTTGCGGGGTCACATCGACGATGTTGCCTTCCAGAATGGCGCCCACCTCCATCCACCAGGCTTCGCGGCTGGGCAGGCTGGCGCTTTCGGTAATGGGCCAGAACCACAGGGCGCACCAGTAGTCCATGACCAATTTGAGGCGGCGGTAGGGCGTGGCCAGATCGCCGTCGGCGTTAAGCAGGCCTTGCTTGCGGATGGCTTCTTTTTGCGCGCGGCTGATGGTGTGCATGGCCTCTGGCACGGCGCCTCCGGTGTGGGGCCACACCGTCATGAAGTCTTCAGTCAGTGCACGGTCGCGGGCCAGAGCGGTGGTGTGCTCGGCCCAGAGTTCTTCTACGCGGCTGCTCAATTGTTGCAGGCGGGCGATTTCGTGTGATTCGAGCGCGGCACAGAAGGTTTTGCGCCACGTTGCCAAGCGTTTGAAGTCGTCCGGGTACAGGGCTTTGGCGGCCTTGTCGGTGTAGTGGGCCATGCCGGGGTCGGGCAGCAGAAAGTGCCAGATTTCGTCCGCACGGCGCGGGGCAGTTTTGCTGACGTTGCGCGGCGGCTCTTCATGCCAGGCGGGTTTGGCACCTCGCTTTAAGCTACCCGCACCGAAGGCCTGGTGGCGGGCACCGATGAGGCTGTTGCCGGCAAAGAGCTGGTAGCCAAACCAGGGCACGCGAGCGGGCTGCACCGGCAACGGGTTGCCGTCTTTGTCTTTGGTGGGCTCGCCATAGATGGCGTTGAGCCAAAGCGACACCTCGGCCAGCTCCACGGCCACGGGGTTCAGGTCCACGCCAAACACATTGCGGTCGGCCAGGTACATGCGCACCTTTTGCAGCTCTTGCGGGTAGTCGTCGTGCGGGATGCGTTTGCCGGTCTCAGCCTGCTTTTCCTTAAGGTAGGCCTCGGACAACTGGTTGACGACTTCGTTCAAAAACGCGGCGCTGCCCATGGCGGGCTCGCAGACGGTGAGTGTGAGGATGTCATTCGCGCAGGTGATGCGCGGGCTTTTGAGCAGTTCTATGAGGGCGTATTTGACGAGGCAGCGGGTGAGCACCTGCGGGGTGTAGTAGCTGGCACTCTTTTGGCGGTCGCGCCCGGCCAGGCGGTAGATGAAGCTGCCGCGTGCGTGGCGGCGCAGCACTTGCTGGCCTGCGTCGTTGCGGTCATAAACGCGCTCGTCTTCCTTGTAGTCGCCCAGACGGCTGGCGGGGACAAACCAGGCGTTTTCAAGCAAATTAGCGCTGGCACCCGCATCGGAACTTCGATAGCCACCGTGGTTTTGCGAAGTGGTGGAAGCTTCGTCATCGTCGGAATCCGGCGCATCCATAGCCTCGCCATCGCCGTCTTCTTCGTCCGTGGCAACGCTGCCGCCTTTCTTGGGGGCGGGTTGCACTTCATACAAATCTTCGGCAGCGAAAAAACCACGGTAGCTGAGCAGTGCTTCGTACACCGCGCCCAACTGGTTGATGGACAGCAACTGGTAGCTGACGCGGCCCCGGCGCTGGCCACGGCCTTTGCCGGATGACAGCGACATGAGGCGGATGACGCGCTGCCAGATGAGGTTGGGGAAGCGTACCTTGGCCAGCAGCGGCATGGTGGACTCGTCAAACAGGCGGCTGTCCAGCGGGGCCAGGGCGAAAGTGTCTTTGGCTCCGGTGATGGCGGCCAGGTGCTTTTGGTCGGACAGGCCGCAGCCTTGCGCCACCAGGCTGAAGAGGCGGCGCAGGGTGGCGTCAAAGTAGAAGCCGGTTTGGGCGTGGGTGGTGGTGAGGGGTTGCAGCTCCAGCTCGCGCAGGGACTCCAAGCTGTAGCCTTTGAGGTAAACCTCGCTCTTGGCAATGGGCACGTAGCCCAGCTCGGGCCGGGCTTCGATGTAGAACATGAACAGCAGCCGGTAAACCATGCGCAGGCATTCGAGGCTGAGGTCGCCGGGGTCAAGCTGGTCTTTGCCGCTGAAGAAACCTTTTTTGGCATCAGAGGCCTGCTGGCGCAATTGGTTGGCGGCTTCATCACCCAGCAGTTCAATGGCTTCGCGCAGCGCGTGCTTGAGGTCTTCGCTGACGCCAAAGGCATGTTTGTGGGCGTTTTCGTCCAGCGCCTCCAGCAGGCTGCTGCCTTCGCCGGGGGCCAGGCTGTCTTTGTGCAACAGGGCGGCAGCGGCTTGCAGGGTGGCGCTGTCTTTGCGGTCCAGGATGTCGGCCCAGTCAAAACGCAGGGCGCGGTTGTTGGGCCACTTGTAGCGGTCCAGCAGCAGCCACTGGTCCAGGCCCAGCAACAGCACATAGCGCGGGGCAGATTCAGCACCAAAGAGGGCTTCGGAAACGATGCTGGCCCAGGCCTCACCTTTGAGGGCGGGCGGCACCGGGTCGCCACCGTAGTGGAAGTCGGTCAGGTGGTGGTCAAGCACATCGTCGTCTTCATGGCCGGACTGGTAGGCGGGGACGATGGCGAGTTGGGGGACCGCAAAAGGGGTCAGAGCACTCAGCCGCTGCGCGTCTGGTGATCCGACCCCATTTGCTCCGTGCGCGCCGGGCTTGGCAAGCAGATGCCAGAGCGGTACCGGTTGGCCGGGGACCAGTTCATGAGTCGCGGGGCTGGTGGATGAAGGTGCGCCATAGCCCAGCGCTTGCAGCAGGCCGGATTGGATCTGGGTGAAGAGTTGCCACTTTTCAGCATCGTCGCGGGCGCGGGCGATCTGGCCACGCAGGGCAAACCACTTTTGGGACCAGGCGGCGAGGCGTTTGGCGGGGGAGCGGTGCAGTTCAGCATTGGTGGCGTCGCCAGCATGGGTGGCCTCAGTAGCGTCCCACGCCTCCAGGCGGGATTTGATGTCCCCCTTGAAGACTTCAGCTAGGTAGTGGTGGCTGTAAAACTCGTTTTCGTTGGCAATGCCCGCGAAGGTTTGAACGGCGTCTAGTACGGCCATGGGTCAAGCTCCAACGTTGGCTGCATTAACGCCGGGATGGCACACCACAGCCAGCACCTGTATCCATGGCTGGGGCTCGGTGGTGAGGGTGTCGTTGACCCACTGGCGGTAGTCGTCAAACACGCGGCCAATTTGCTGGCTGCGGCGCTCGAAGCGGCTGCGTTTGACTGTTTCGATCTGGCCTTCAAGCCGCAGCTCCAATTGCTCAATCTGGCGACGCTGGAGTTGCTCCAAGTTTGATAGCGTGTCACGCAGGCGCAATGAAGACTGAGCGGCGAAACTGCTTTGAAGTTGCAGCATGTGGGAGTGCATGGTGGCCACGGCGGCGGGCAACGCGGCTTGCAGGGTATGGGTGGTGGCGGCCAAGGCTTCAGTCTGGCCGGGGTTGGGCAGGCCACCGGCTTGCAGGCCCGTGCGCTTAGCGAAGGCTTCAAACGGTTCCAAGGTGAACGCGCCGTGCTCTGCCGGGCTGTTGCTCACGCGGCAGGCCACTTGCCATTGCACCAGCAGCGGCTGGCCTTTGCGGTTGGGCACCAGGCTCATGAGGATGAAGGCTTGCTCGCCGGGGCGCAGCTTGGCATTCAGCATCACGGGGGCGCGGTGGCGACCAAAGGCGGTGAGCACACGGTCGCCCAGCCAGTCCATCACCGGATGCTGGGGCCACAGGTAGTGCAGCGCGGGCCAGGTGGCATCTTCAGCTTTCGCTTGACGAGCGGTCTCTATGGCGGCGGCCATGCGCTTGGGGACGGCGCTGAGGCTGTAGTGGTCGTCGGGGGCCATGGCCTCACGCGGGAGTTGGCTCAGGCGTTCTTGCAGGTCGTGCGGCGCGGTCAAGGCGATGACTTGCTCTGCATCAGAGTGCGTCCACTGGCACAGCATGGTGGGCTGATTGAGCTGGGTGAGCGCGGTTTTGGCGTAGTGGTAGTCGCCCTTGAACAGCGAGGTGGACGCGGTGATTTCGGTGAGGCTGTTGGGTTGGGGATGGATTGCCGCGCTTTGCTCGCAATGACGGTCCGGGGCAGAAGGCTCTGGTGCGATTGGGCCAGCGCCAAAGAGCTTCATCATCCAGTCGGCTTCGTTGTCGTCTTCTGCGCTTGCGGTTGCGTCCAGGGTGGTTTCGACTTGCTCCGGGCTCATGCCGTCGGCCATGAAACCAGCCACTTTGTCAGCCTCTTTGTCGGGGTCAAACACGTTCAGAAAAGCGGAAGGGTCGCCAAGATTGAAGTTGGCCTGGTCGTCTTTCTTTTGCAGAATTTCAAGAATGCGCAGATCGCCGCGCACCTTGTCGTTGGCCGACTCGGTGAACAAGTAAACGATGTTCGGCTGGTGCTTTTGACCATAGCGGTCCACCCGGCCATTGCGCTGCTGGAAGACCATCAACGACCAGGGCAGATCAAAGTGGACCAGGCGGTGACAGAAGTAGTGCAAATTGAGACCTTCGCTGGCCACATCGGAGCACAGCATCACGCGCAGGGTGTCGTCCTGGCGACCAAAACGTTCGACCAGATCTTGCTGTTCGGTGTCGGTCATCTGGCCATGCAATATGGCAAGCTGATTTGTTTTTAGCTTGAGGTCAATGGCTAGTTGCCGCTCAAGCCAGCGCAGGGTTTCGATCCGCTCCGAGAAGATGACCAACCGGTCGGTGGCGTCGTGCATTTGCCAGCCGAAGGCGGGGGACTTTAGCTCCTGCAATAGGCGTTGGTATTTGCTGAAAGAGGCAGCAGTGGTGTCTGAGGTGAGTGCTGTCAACGCATCAGCCAGCACTTGTAAGCCCTGAACCTCCGAAGCCTCATCCACCGTGAGCGAAGTTTGGCCGCCAACTGCACCGGCTTCGTCATTGCGAGCGGAGCGCGGCAATCCATGCGTCCCGGACTGCAGCAGTGCCATGCGCTTGCCTGTGGACTCCAGCGCGGCAGCCGGACTGGAGAACAGCCCTTTTTGCATGCCCACGCGCTGCAGCTCTTGCTGCTTGCCGCCCCGGTGCTCGCCGCCTTGGGTAAAAGGCACGGCCAGCAGGGCACGATAGGCTGCTTCTTCTTGCGCACTGGCGGGCTGACGCAAACAGGTGGTGACGCGTTCCTGAAAATCGGCGCTGACCTGGTCGCGAATGTCTTTCTTGAAACGACGCACGACCAAGCCTTTGTTCTTGAAGTCGTCGGGCGTGTAGTCGTCGGGGTCTGAAATGGCAGTGGGGTCGAGCAAGCTCATGAGCGAGGCAAAGCTGCGGGCTGAGCCATCGTGCGGAGTGGCTGACAGCAGCATGAGCGTGTCTGACCGCGTGGCCAGCAGCCGGGCCAGACGGGCGCGGCGCGACACACCGGACTCGCCTGCCCTGGCGGCTACGTTGTGGCATTCGTCAATGACGATGATGTCCCACCAGGCGTTCTCAAGATAGTTGCGGTATTCGAGGTTGCTCTTGAGGGTATCGACCGAGATGATGCTGCGGTCGAAGTGGTTGAAAGGGTTGTGGTTAGCCGGGATGCGGTTACGCACGCGAGCCAGTCCGACCGAGTCGAGTCGAACCAGCGGTATGGAAAAGCGGCTCCACCATTCTTTTTGAAACTGGGTGAGCATGGCCTTTTGCGTGACAACCAAAATGCGCTCGCCGCGTCCGCGCTGGATGAGTTCGGTGGCGAGTACACCGGCCTCAAGTGTCTTGCCCAGACCAACGGCGTCGGCAATGAGTATGCGGGCCCGTGGTTGGCGCAGCGCTTGCAAGGCGGGGGCAAGTTGGTAAGACACCAGGTTCATCACGCCCCGGTGGCCCAGATGGATGTTGTCGTCGTTGGGGACCGTGCGGCGGCGCTGACTCTCAAGGTAAAGCAACGTCGCGTTGTAGGTGGGGCTGGTGTCGGGGACCAGCACGGTGGTTGCTGGGTCCAACACCTCGATGGCATCTTCCAACTCAGTGAGAAAAAGCGCTGACTGCCCGCGCACCAATTCGGAAATGCCATCGCATGTCAGGAGTGAGCCGCCATCAGTGGATGGATCGGCACGGCGGATGAGCCATTCTTCGTCACGGATAACGGCACGGGCGCCGGGGGCAAATGAGAGCATTAATTCGAGCCCCGCATGTTGATGCCCGTTGCGCTTTGGATCAGTTGTTCGATCTCATAAAGCCGGTTATTCGGCATCGGCGTCCCCTGTCGTGTGTTGGCCTTTTATCGTTTGAGCTCTTTCTACTATTCTAGGGTCGTTAAGGCCGCAAATGAGGCAAGCGTTCTAAGATAACTCAAGCCACTTCTGCAAAAACTGCGCCTGCCCCATCGCCGGGTCCAACTGGTAGCTGGCGAAACCAATTCGCTCATAGAGTTTGATGGCGCCGGCGTTGCCTTGCAGCACTTCCAGCGTGAGCTTGCAGGCGCCGCGCTCAAGCGCAATTTGTTCCACCAACTCCAACATCTTTTCGGCGACGCGCTGGCCGCGACAAGCGCCAAGCACAACCACGTCGTGCACATTCACCAACGGGCGACAGGCAAAGGTGGAAAAGCCCTCGATGCAGTTGACCAGACCGACCGGCGTTTCACCGGCGCCAAGGTCGCCAAACGCCAGCACGCTGAAGGCCAGCGGACGCTCGGCCAGCGCCGCGATCAGGTTCGTTTTGGCAAACTCTGACAGCGGCTCGGCACCGCCCATAGCGTCGCGGGCATAGGCGTCCAGCAGACTCAGCAGCGCTGCCGCGTGCGCCGCATCGGCGTAATCGGCGCGGCACACGCGCAACGCCGACAAGGCAAGCGGTGCGGCCATGCTCAGTTCGCAATCGTGTCGGCTATGCGCTGTGCGCACGCCCTGGCCTGCGCCGCATCGCGCGCCTCGACCATCACGCGCAGCAATGGCTCGGTGCCGCTGGCGCGTATCAGCAGGCGGCCGGTCTGGCCCAGCTCGGCCTCTACCGCGCGTGTCTGGCTGACAAGGCCGGCGCTGGCCTTCCAGTCCTGGCCCGGCTTCAAGCGCACGTTGATCAGCGTCT
>JANNUE010000017.1:0-3052 GCA_031394895.1 Betaproteobacteria bacterium | reverse complement strand
CCAAGGAGCGCGTCGAAGTGCGCGAGTCCAAGCCGGAAAACGTCATCATCTCGGTCGACCAAAACAGCAACATCTTCTGGTACGAAGCCAAGATCAAAAATGTCGACGACCTGGTGGGCAAACTCAAAAAGGTATCGTCTCTCAAGCCGCAACCCGAGGTGCAGGTGCGGGGTGACCTCAACGCCCGATACGAGGGCGTCGGCAAGGTGCTGCTGGCTTGCCAGCGCGCCGGCATCGTCAAGGTGTCGTTTATCACCGAGCCCCCGCCCCTGGGTGGCTGAGAACCGCGAGAAATTCACAACATGGCCATGAACGTAGGAAATGCCAGCGCCTCAGGTGAACCCGAGGTGATGATGGACATCAACACGACCCCGCTGATCGACGTCATGCTGGTGCTGCTGGTGATGCTGATCATCACGATCCCGATCCAGTTGCATTCGGTCAATCTGGAGATGCCGGTCGGAACACCGCCGACCAATCTGGTCAAGCCGGAGAAGGTGCAAATCGACATTGACGACAGAAGTGTCGTCTATTGGCAGGGTCTGCCGGTCTCGGCCACGGAGCTGGAACTGAAAATGACCGGCGTGAGCCAGCAGCCGTTGCAGCCCGAAGTGCACATCCGCCCCAACAAGAGTTCGAGTTACGCAGTCTTTGCCAATGTGCTGTCGAGCAGCAAGCGATTGGGATTGACCAAGATTGCCGTGATCGGCGCGGAGCAGTTTGTCCAATGAATACGCTTGAGATGGACTATCGGTTTGAGCCCAGGGACCCATCACGCCGGTTCAAGGGCTTCATCATTGTGGTGGCGATCCACGCCCTGATTGGCTGGGGCCTGGTCTCAGGCATGGCCCGAAAGGGGCTGGACTTCATCAAGAAGCCGCTCGAGGCTGTGGTGATTCAGGAAGTCATCATTCCGCCGCTGCCACCGCCACCGCCGCCGAAGAAGATTGAGACGCCCAAGGAAATGGTCAAGAACGAAGCGCCACCGCCGCCCTACGTGCCGCCGGCCGAGGTCACGCCTGCAGTGACTTCCAATGCACCGTTCATTGCGTCCACCAGCGTGGTGCCGACGGCACCGGTAGCGATAGCACCGCCACCGCCGCCTCCAGCGCCGGTGGTCGCCGCCGGTCCGAAACGCAGCGCGATCGGGCTGGCGTGTCCGACCCAGGTCACGCCGGAGATGCCGCGCAAGGCGATTCAGGATGGCACCGAGGGTGTGGTCAAGGCCCAGATTACGATCAAGGGCGGCGTCATTCAGGACGTCACCATCGTCTCCGGGCCGCGCGTGTTTCACGCCGCTGTCAGGGCCGCCGTGCTGCAGTACAAGTGTGTCACCGATGCCGCCGAGGTGGTGGCAACGCAGGACTTCAACTTCAAGCTGGAATAAGCGCGCGCCTCAGGCCAGGTGGCGCAACTCGCGCAGCGCCACCGACACCGGCGCCAGATCGACACCCTGCGTGCTGATGTCGGCCAGCAGGTGGCGCAGGCGTTCGATCAGCTGGCTGTGCTGGCTGCGCCAGTCCGGGAAGGCCTCGTGGCGCGACAGCAGTCCGCGCGTGATCTGGCTGGCGATCGAATAGACATCGTCGCGCGCACTGGCGCGGGCCTGGGTTTGCCATAGCGTGTCGGTCGGCAGCTGATTGATGCGCGCGCGCCAGCCAGTCAGATCCAGTTCCACGTCAATTTCGAAATAGGCCTGTGCCGCCTGCTCCAGCCCGGTGCTGGCGTGTTGCGCCAGATCGACCAGATCGAGCACCGGGAAGATGAACTCCAGCGCGGCCAGGCTTTGGGCCAACTCCGACTCGACGCCGGCATCGGTCAGCTTCGCTGCGGCTTGCTGCCAACTGGCATTCGCCGCCGCAGGCAGCCAATCGGCCAAGTGCAGGCGCAACTCGCGCGCGGCCGGTTGATAGCGCTGGATGACGGTCGGCAAATCGGTGCTGTGCGTGCGCACGCGCAGCATCCAGCGCGACGCGCGCTGGGTGATCGCAATCAACTTGGTCAGCAGATCAAGCTGCAGCCGGGTATCGACACGATAGTCGAGCGCGTCAATTTGGTCCCACAGCGGCTCCAGATCAAATATTTCGCGCGCCAGAGTGAAGGCTCGAATCACGTCCGCAGCGGCGGCCCCTGCTTCCGAGGCAATGAAATTGACAAAGGTCGCGCCGGTGCGGTTGACCACCGTGTTGGTCATGAAGGTCGCGATGATTTCGCGTTTGAGCGGGTGCGCCGCGATGGCCGCAGAAAACTTCTCGCTCAATGCACCGGGAAAGTAGGCTTTGAGCACGCGGCTGAAATACGGGTCATCGGGCAAATTGCTGGCCACCAGATCGTCAAAGACAGACATCTTGGCGTATGCCAGCAGCACCGCGCTTTCCGGTGTGGACAGGCCGGCCTTGCGTGCCTTGCGCCGCGCAATGTCGTCGTCGGTTGGCAGGAATTCGATCGCGCGGTTGAGCCGACCATGGCTCTCGAGCCATTGCATCAGGCGCTGCTGCCCGTCGAGCAAATAGCTTGCACGGTAGTCGGCAATATCGAGCGCCTGGGTCTGGTAGTAATTGTCAGTCAGCACCAGCAGGCCAACCTCGTCGGTCATCGAAGCCAGCAGATCGTTGCGCTGGCGCAGCGTCAGGTCACCGGCCTCCATCACCCGCCCCAGCAGGATCTTGATGTTGACTTCGTGGTCGGAGCAATCGACGCCGGCCGAGTTGTCAATCGCATCGGTATAGATCAGACCGCCCTTTTGCGCGTACTCAATGCGACCGTTCTGGGTGCAACCCAGGTTGCCGCCTTCAGCCAGCACCTTGCAGCGCAGTTCGCTGCCGTTGACGCGAAATGCATCGCTGGCCTTGTCACCGGCCTGGGCGTGGCTTTCGAACCCGGCTTTCACGTAGGTACCGATGCCTCCGTTGTAGAGCAGGTCAACCGGCGCCAGCAATATCGCGCGCAGCAACTCTGCCGGAGTGAGTTCTTCGGACTCAACGCCAAGCAGGGCACGCACCTGCGGGCTCAGCGCAATCGCTTTGGCCGAGCGGGCATAGACGCCGCCACC
>JANNUE010000013.1:0-1579 GCA_031394895.1 Betaproteobacteria bacterium | reverse complement strand
CGCCGAAGGGAAACCGGCCTATGTCAACCCCGACAACATCAGCGCCGATGTTCAGGTCATCGGCGGCGCGCGTGACCGCATCATCCCGGCTGAGGTCTTGAGCGCAACGGCACGTTCTTATGAAACCGAAGCGGTCATCATTGAGGATGCCGGACACGCTGTCATTTCCAGCTCGAAATGGCGCGAAGTGGCCGATCACGTCCTGCGCCACCTGACGAACTGATTGAAGAATAAGGAAAAATCAGGGTCAGATTCCAATATCGCAATCATCGCGAGTGATTCAAATAAAGCGGCCTTGTGCCGCTTTATTTATAAGAAATCACCTGATTAGCTACATGCGTCAGACGGCTAACCGTCGTCATTCCCGCGCAGGCGGGAATCCAGGTGCGCATACCGTGCATTCATACGAGTTTTTTGTTCGCTGCGGTGGATTCCCGCCAGCGCGGGAATGACAAAATGGGATTTGTCTGAGGCATGTATCTAATCAGGCTATTTCTTATAAAAAAAAGCGGCTCAAGGCCGCTTTTTTTGATTCCGAGCCAATCGCTCGGTGGCGCCAGTCTCAGTGCCTGAAATGCCGCACGCCGCTGAACACCATGGCGACACCGCGTTCGTCGGCGGCGGCGATCACTTCGGGGTCGCGCATCGAGCCGCCGGGCTGGATGATGCAGCTGGCACCGGCATCCACCACCACGTCCAGGCCGTCGCGGAACGGGAAGAAGGCGTCGCTGGCGACCGCCGTGCCCTGCAGGCTCAGACTGGCGTGCTGGGCCTTGATGCTGGCAATGCGGGCCGAGTCCAGCCGGCTCATCTGGCCGGCGCCGACCCCCATGGTCATGCCGCCCTTGCAGAACACGATGGCGTTGCTCTTGACGTATTTGGCCACTTTCCAGGCGAACAGCAGGTCCTGCAACTGTTCCGGCGTGGGCTGTTTTTGCGTGACGACTTTGAGGTCGGAGAGCTTGAGTTCATGGTTGTCGGCGGTCTGCATCAACAGGCCCGAGCCGATGCGCTTGACGTCCACGGCGTTGCGGCCCTTGTCCCAATCGCTGGCGCCGCCGGCCGGCAACGCGATCTTGAGGATGCGCACGTTGGGCTTGGACTTGAAAACCTCGAGCGCTTCGTCGCTGAAATCGGGCGCCATCAGCACTTCAACGAATTGCCTGGACACCGCTTCGGCCGCCGGGCCGCGCACCATGCTGTTGAAGGCGATGATGCCGCCAAAGGCCGAGGTCGGATCCGTTTGTAAGGCTTTGGTATAGGCCTCCAGCGGGTGCGCGCCCACCGCCACGCCGCAGGGGTTGGCATGCTTGACGATGACGCAGGCGGTCTCACTGAAGCTCTTGACGCACTCCCAGGCGGCGTCGGCGTCGGCGATGTTGTTGTAGCTCAGTTCCTTGCCCTGCAGCTGTTTTGCCGTGACCAGCGAGCCCGGTGCCGGGTACAGGTCGCGGTAGAAAGCGGCCTGCTGGTGCGGGTTTTCGCCATAGCGCAGGTCCTGCAGCTTGACGAAGCGGCCGTTGGCCTGGGCCGGGAACAACTGGGTTGAGGGCGTGTTGTTGCCAGCTTCAAAGTTGAG
>JANNUE010000008.1:0-2227 GCA_031394895.1 Betaproteobacteria bacterium | reverse complement strand
TTGAGCGCGTTGGCAGGCGTGACCGACCCCGAGGCCAAGCGCAAGATCATCGGCCGGGAGTTTGTCGAGGTGTTCAAGGCTGAGGCGGCCAAGCTCAAGGCGGACCAGGCGCGCCACGTGGCCTGGCTGGCCCAGGGCACGATCTATCCCGACGTGATCGAGTCCGGTGGTGCCAAGACCAAGAAGGCCACCACCATCAAGAGCCACCACAACGTGGGTGGCCTGCCGGCCACGCTGGGCCTGAAACTGCTGGAGCCCCTGCGCGATCTGTTCAAGGATGAGGTGCGCGAACTGGGCGTGGCCCTGGGCCTGCCGTCCGAAATGGTGTACCGCCATCCCTTCCCGGGTCCGGGCCTGGGCGTGCGCATTCTGGGTGAAGTGAAGAAGGACTACGCCGACTTGCTGCGCCGCGCCGACGCCATCTTCATCGAAGAGTTGCGCGCGTTCAAGGACGAGGCCACGGGCAAGAGCTGGTACGACCTGACGAGCCAGGCCTTCGCGGTGTTCCTGCCCGTCAAGAGCGTGGGTGTGATGGGTGACGGCCGCACCTACGACTACGTCGTGGCCCTGCGCGCCGTGCAGACCAGCGACTTCATGACCGCCGACTGGGCCGAACTGCCCTACGCGCTGCTGAAGAAAGTCAGCAGCCGCATCATCAACGAGGTGCGCGGCATCAACCGCGTGGCCTACGACGTGAGCAGCAAGCCGCCGGCCACGATCGAGTGGGAGTGAGGGGGTTGGTTTTTAGTGCTTCCGAGGTCTATCAGGGACCATCGGATACGGCGCTGGGAAGCGCTTTCAGGCCCTCGCAAGTGGTTGGTCGACAATCGGTTTCCCGTTTTGAGCGGCCAGCGAGCTTTCGCGGACTATAGGCAACGATCGCGGGCAAGCGGAAACTTTTGACGGTAAGACTGACGGTCAAAACTCGACGCCAGATCTTCGGCGGCGTCTTGCCGTCACGTCAAAGTTGGGCCTGACGGTAAATTTCAAGGCGATTCGCGAGCATTCATGCGGGTTCGCGGGCAGCAAAAGCATTTCTGGCCGCTGACGGTAAATCGCGTGAACGTCTGCACCACAACCGCTCAGCCAAGCACTCCTGCCTTGCGATCTCCGAGGCGAAGGGGAGGGCGCCGACCATAGTTGCTTCTCTACCCGCCGTTGACAGATGGAACTACATCATCAAGGACCTGAGCGTCACGGCGAGCAGGCACCGGATGTCAGCTGTCTGCGCCTGAGCTGTCTTGCGAACGGCTGATTCGGAGACCGGCAGTCGGCCATTATGGAGAGCTCTCCATAATGCAGAGAGTCTTTTGGATAGCGGGCGCGGCGTGCCAATGTCGACCAGCGAGGCGAGGCCGTCCCCCGGCCGGTAGCCAAAAGATCCCGTTGCGCTAAACCGCCGCACGGAAGGTGGCGGGCTATGGGGATTGAATGCCGCCGGTGCCGCTTCGATGCGCAGGCGGCTGCGGACAGTGGTCCGGCAGGTGAGTTGGCGGCGATGCCGGCGCCGTCACGCGGTTGTGCGAGGCCGTGCTACGCGTGAGGCGGTGGGCTTGGACTCGCAGGAGCAGATGCCGATGAACCCCGTCTTGCGAAGACGCAGCAATGGCCCGCCACCGGTTCGCAGCAAGGTTTGCGAAGCACGGGCGCTGGGGTTTTTGACGAGCATTCATGGGGCAACGCACGGCGGGCCACGGGGCAATGTCCCGGGCAGGAACGACTCGATGCGCACCATCTGACCCTTGCCGCACTGCGGGCAGTCGCGCAGCGATTTGCCGGTGAGGCGCTGGTACTGATCCAGATAGTCAGCTGGCTCGTCGAGCGGTGGTGGCGGGGGTGCCGCGAGCAACTGGCGACACTGCTCCAGCTTGACCTCGCGGTGGCAGTTTGCCAGCAGCCCGTAGTGGCGTATGCGCTGCAAGCCCGACGGCAGGACATGCAGCAGGAAGCGGCGCGTGAACTCGGACGCGTCCAGGCGCATCACCTTGGGCTGCGACTCCTGGCGGTAGTCCTTCCACTGGAAGGCGACCTGCCCGTCGGTGAACTCCACCAGCCGGTTGTTGGAGATCGCCACGCGATGCGTGTAGCGGCCGAGATACTCGAGGACCTGATCGGGGCCGCCAAACGGCTTCTTGGCATAGACCACCCAGTCGGCGGCGGCCATCGGCGCCAGGTACTCGGCAAAGGCGCGCGGCTCGTGCAGTGGAGCCAGCGCGTTGAAGAAGTG
>JANNUE010000434.1:0-1569 GCA_031394895.1 Betaproteobacteria bacterium | reverse complement strand
CCCCCCGGCTCGGCATGTGGATCAGGCGCGGCAGCACACGCGGCACCTTGACAATGGCGATTTCATTTTCGCGGCCAAAGGCGTCGCTTCCGCCCAGCCGGACGATGAAGTTCAGCGACTTGTTGGCCACCTGCGGAAACGGGTGCGACGGGTCCAGGCTGACGGCCATCAGCAGCGGCCGCACCTGCTGCTGGAAGAAGCGGTCGACCCACTGGCTCTGGCGCGGGTCGCGTTCGGCATGGTTGAGCACCACGATGCCGGCGCGCAGCAGCGCCGGCATGATCTCGTCGTTGAAAAGTTGGTACTGCTCGGCGATCAGCGCGTGCGCCGCGTCCGACAGTTCGGCCAGTTCACCACGGGTGCCCACTGCGCCGGGCTGCCGCGCAGCCTCCACCAGGTCGGCCATGCGCACCTCGAAGAACTCGTCGAGGTTGGACGACACGATGGTCACGTAGCGCAGCCGTTCGAGCAACGGCACGTCGGCGCGGCGTGCCTGGGCCAGTACACGGCGGTTGAACTGCAGGATCGAGCGCTCGCGGTGGAGCAAGGCAGGCCCGCTGCGAACGGGCACCGCGACGGGCGTCACAGGCATGCGCGGCATTGTATGGGGCGACCCATGTCAACCCGGTGACAGGCCCGTCGGCAGCTCGTCGTTCGTCGTCGCGGGCCATCGGCGCTGCGGCCGTAGCATGGCCGCATGGTCGAAGCGGCACAAACACCAACTGCCCCACCCGCAGCCGCGCCGGTACCGCCGCTGCGCTCGGCACGCTCACGCAAAGTCTGGACCGGTCTGTTCCTGGCCCTGGTGCTGCTGGTGTGCACGCTGGCCTTCAGCCCCGACCCGCCGGCGGCGGTCGATACCGGGTGGGACAAGGCCAACCACTTGCTGGCCTTCACGGCCCTGGCCTTTTGTGCCGAGTTCGCCTTCTGGCCACTGCCGGCGCGGCGCTGGCGCATCGTCGCCGGCCTGCTGGCCCTGGGCAGCTTCATCGAGGTGGTGCAGACCACGATCCCGGGGCGCAGCGGCGAAGTCACCGACCTGCTGGCCGATGCCGCCGGCATCGCCGTCGGGCTGATGCTGGCCGCGCTGGCCTCAACCGGACTGGGGTGGCTGGACCGGCGCCGGCCCTGATTGCCGCGGCAGGCGTGCAGCAACGCCTGGCTGGCGTTCGATCAGCCGCAGCATGGTAGACAGCGTGATCGAGCCAAAGGTGGCGCGCGCGTTGTTGTCGATCTCCCCGAGCACCGCGTCGAGCGCGCGCTCCACCGGGGTGCCACCCGCGGCGTTGCCATGCTGCGCCGCATGCGGCGGCGTGAGCTCCTCGAACATGGTGATGATGTCCAGCAACGTCAGCCGCCGTGCATTGCCGCTGAAGCGGTAACCGCCACCGGCACCGCGCACCGAGGTCACGATGCCCGAGCGCGCCAGCTGCGCCAGGACTTTGGCCAGGTGGTGCGGCGACACGCCATGCTTGGCGGCGATCTCGGCCGCCGAGATGTGGCGCTCGGGCGCGCTGGCGAAGTCGAGCACGCTGTACAGCGCCAGTTCGGTGTTCTTCTGCAGCCTCA
>JANNUE010000431.1:0-5674 GCA_031394895.1 Betaproteobacteria bacterium | reverse complement strand
GAGGCGGCGCACGAGCTGCTCGCTTATCTGGCGTCACCAGACGCTGCGCACGCAAAACGCAAACACGGCATGGAGCCGGCCTGAAGCCAGGGCGTAGCATTGAGTCACGAGAGAACCCCATGACAAAACCATTGATCATCGTTTGCCACGGCCACTACACAACGGCGCCCAAGGCGCTGGAGAGCTGGCGCAACCAGCAGATCGCCGCCATCAAGGACCCGGCCAGCATGCCCAGGGCCAGCGATCTGAAAATCAGCGACGACGAACTGCGCGAGAGCATCGAGCTCAACCAGTTGCGCCTGATGAAAGAGCGCGGCAGCGACATCACGCTGTTCTCGCCGCGCGCCAGCTTCATGGCGCATCACATTGGCGACTTCCAGGTATCGAGCACCTGGGCCGCAATCTGCAACGAGCTGTGCTACCGCGTCAGCCAGTTGTTCCCCGACAACTTTGTGCCGGTGGCGATGCTGCCGAAGTCGCCCGGCGTCGATCCCCGGACCTGCATCGCCGAGCTGGAAAAATGCGTGCGCGACTACGGCAATGTCGGCATCAACCTAAACCCCGACCCAAGCGGCGGGCACTGGACCTCGCCGCCACTGAGCGACCGGCACTGGTACCCGATTTACGAGAAGATGGTGGAGCACGACATTCCGGCCATGATCCACGTGAGCACCAGTTGCAACGCGTGCTTTCACACCACCGGCGCGCACTATCTGAACGCCGACACCACGGCCTTCATGCAGTGCCTGACCGCCGATCTGTTCAAGGATTTTCCGACACTGCGTTTTCTGATTCCGCATGGCGGCGGCGCCGTGCCCTACCACTGGGGGCGGTTTCGCGGGCTCGCGCAGGAGCTGAAGAAACCGTTGCTGGAAGAGCATTTACTCAACAACATTTTCTTTGACACCTGCGTCTATCACCAGCCGGGCATCGACTTGCTCAACACCGTCATTCCGGTCAAGAATGTGCTGTTCGCGTCCGAGATGATTGGCGCCGTGCGTGGCATCGACCCGCAGACCGGCAACTACTATAACGACACCAAACGCTATATCGAGGCGTCGATGATTCTCAGCGACGACGACAGATCTCAGATTTATGAAGGCAATGTACGGCGCGTGTTTCCGCGCCTGGATGCGTTGTTGAACAGGAGAGCAGCATGACCGAGCTCGGCATTGTCAGACGCAACATCATCCGCGCCGACAAGGTGGCGGTTGACCAACTGGCGCGCTTTGGTGTCGCCACCATCCATGAGGCGATGGGCCGGGTCGGACTGATGAAACCGTATATGCGCCCGGTTTACAAAGGGGCCCGCCTGTGCGGCACGGTCGTCACCGTGCTGCTGCAACCCGGCGACAACTGGATGATGCATGTGGCGGCGGAGCAGATTCAGCCCGGCGATGTGGTGGTGGCAGCCTGCACCACCGACAACGACGATGGTTTTTTTGGCGACCTGCTGGCCACCAGTTTTCAGGCGCGCGGCGCGATGGGCCTGGTCATCGACGGTGGCGTGCGCGATGTCGATGAGCTGGAGAAAATTGGCTTTGCCGTGTTCAGCCGCGCCATCCATGCCAGGGGCACCATCAAGGCCACGTTGGGCTCGGTCAATATCACGGTCGTCTGCGCCGGCGCCGTGGTGAACCCCGGCGATGTGGTGATTGCCGATACCGACGGCGTCGTCGTCGTGCCGGCAGCCATGGCGCAACAGGTGGCCGATGCCGCGCAAAAGCGCGAGAGTCTGGAGGGCGAGAAGCGCGCCAAATTTGCCGCCGGCGTGCTGGGGCTGGATCTGTACAAGATGCGCGAGCCACTGGCAAAAGCCGGCCTGCGCTACATCGACTGATATGGATTGCCACGCTGCGCAATGAAAAACGTTATACCTGCTCGAGCTGAAGACTCTGAGCTTGATTTGAGCCCGATGCAATTTCAGAAAACTCCTGGCTGGCTCGACTGGTACGCCGGCCCGAGCCAGCCAACATTTAAGGTGCCGGCCGGCAGCGTCGATGCGCACTGCCATGTGTTTGGTCCCGGTGCCGAATTTCCATTTGCCCCACAGCGCAGGTACACGCCCTGTGATGCGTCCCGCGACCAGCTCTACGCCTTGCGTGATCACCTTGGCTTTGCGCGCAATGTGGTGGTGCAGGCGACCTGCCACGGCGCCGATAACCGCGCCATGGTCGATGCATTGATCCACTCGCGCGGTAAGGCACGCGGTGTGGCCACCGTCAAACGCAGCGTGACTGATCAAGAGTTGCAAAGCATGCACAGCGCCGGCGTGCGCGGCGTGCGCTTCAACTTCGTCAAGCGCCTGGTCGATTTCACACCGAAGGACGAGCTGATGGAGATTGCGCAGCGCATCAAGGCGCTGGGCTGGCATGTGGTGATCTACTTCGAGGCGGTGGACTTGCCGGAGCTGTGGGACTTCTTCACCGCGTTGCCAACCGACGTAGTGGTCGATCACATGGGGCGCCCCGATGTGAGCAAACCGGTTGATGGAGCGGAGTTTGAGTTGTTCGTCAGATTCATGCGCGAGCACCCGAATGTCTGGAGCAAGGTGAGCTGCCCGGAGCGCCTCAGTGTGACCGGCCCCAAGGCCCTCAATGGCGAGCAGACCGCCTATACCGACGTGATCCCGTTTGCCCGGCGCATTGTCGAAGATTTTCCGGACCGCGTGCTGTGGGGAACCGACTGGCCGCACCCAAATCTGAAGGACCACATGCCAGACGATGGCCTGCTGGTGGACTTCATCCCGCACATCGCCGCAACGCCCGAGTTGCAGCGCAAACTGCTGGTTGCTAACCCGATGCGTCTGTACTGGCCGGAGGAAACACATGGCACTTGATAAACCCTACCTTGACGTCCCCGGCACCATCATTTTTGATGCCGAGCAGTCGCGCAAGGGCTACCACCTGAACCAGTTTTGCATGTCGCTGATGAAGGCCGAAAACCGCGCGCGCTTCAAGGCCAGCGAGCGCGCCTATCTGGACGAATGGCCGATGACCGAAGAGCAAAAGCTGGCGGTACTCACGCGTGACCTGAACCGCTGCATGGCGGCCGGCGGCAACATCTATTTTCTGGCCAAGATCGGCGCCACCGATGGCCTGAGCTTTCAGCAGATGGCGGGCAGCATGACCGGTATGAGCGAAGACGAATACCGCGCCATGATGGTCGCCGGCGGCCGCAGCATCGAGGGCAACCGTTTTGTCGGCGAAGACGGTGACGCGCAGGCGCACCGCCAGCCGCAGGGCAAAGCACAACAGAAAGCGAGAGCCTGACTATGGCCAGAATCACTGCCAGCGTTTACACGTCGCACGTGCCGGCCATCGGCGCCGCGCTCGATCTGGGCAAGAGCGGCGAGCCCTACTGGCAACCGGTTTTCAGGGGCTACGATTATTCGAAACAATGGCTGAAGGACAACCAGCCCGACGTGATCTTCATGGTCTATAACGACCACGCCACCGCGTTTAGCCTGGACATGATCCCGACCTTTGCCATTGGCACGGCGGCGCAGTTCATGCCGGCTGATGAGGGTTACGGTGCGCGCCCAGTGCCGACCGTGATCGGCCATCCGCAGTTGGCCTCGCACATCGCGCAGTCGGTCATCCAGGACGACTTCGACCTCACCATCGTCAACAAGATGGATGTCGATCATGGCCTGACGGTGCCGCTGAGCCTGATGTGCGGCCAGCCGCCTGCCGACCAATTTCAGTGGCCGTGCCCGGTGATTCCGTTTGCCGTGAATGTGGTGCAGTACCCGGTGCCTTCGGGCAGACGCTGCTTCATGCTGGGGCAGGCGATTCGCAAAGCGGTTGAATGCTACGACGACGATCTGAAAGTGCAAATCTGGGGCACCGGCGGCATGAGCCACCAGTTGCAGGGCCCGCGCGCCGGCCTGATCAACAAGGAGTTCGACAACGCCTTTCTGGATCAACTGATTGCCGACCCGGCGGCGGCGGCGAAGATACCGCATATCGACTACGTGCGCGAAGCCGGCAGCGAGGGTATTGAACTCGTGATGTGGCTGATTGCGCGCGGCGCGATGGCCGATGTGAACGGCGGCGCCCGGTCCAAAGTGCTGCATCGTTTCTACCATGTGCCGGCCTCCAACACGGCGGTCGGGCATTTAATATTGGAAGACCAACATGACGATTAAAGTAGCTCTGGCCGGCGCCGGTGCCTTTGGCATCAAGCATCTGGACGGCATCAAAAACATCAAGGATGTCGAAGTTGTCTCGCTGATCAGTCGCGAACTGGACAAGGCGCAGGAAGTGGCTGCCAAATATGGCATTCCCCACGTCAGCACCGAACTTGGCGACGCACTCGCGCTGCCTGAGGTGGATGCCGTCATTCTGTGCACGCCGACGCAAATGCACGCCGGGCAAACGCTGGCCTGCCTGCGCGCCGGCAAGCATGTGCAGGTCGAGATTCCGCTGGCCGACAGTCTCAGCGGTGCCGAGCAGGTCGTGGCGCTGCAAAAGCAGACCGGCCTGGTCGCCATGTGCGGCCACACGCGGCGCTTTAACCCGAGTCACCAGTATGTGCATCAGCAAATCAGCGCCGGCAAATTCAACATCCTGCAGATGGATGTGCAGACCTTTTTCTTCCGCCGCAGCAATACCAACGCGCTGGGTCAGCCGCGTAGCTGGACCGACCACCTGCTGTGGCACCACGCGGCGCACACGGTGGACCTGTTTGCCTACCAGTGCAACAGCCCGGTGGTGCAGGCCAGCGCGATGCAGGGGACTATCCATCCGGTACTCGGCATTGCAATGGACATGAGCATCCAGCTCAAGGCCGCGAGCGGCGCCATCTGCACGCTGAGCCTGAGCTTCAACAACGACGGCCCGCTGGGCACCTACTTTCGCTACATCGGCGACAGCGCGACCTACGTCGCACGCTACGACGACCTGTTCACCGGCAAGGAAGAAAAAATAGACGTCAGCCAGGTCGCGCTCAGCATGAACGGCATCGAACTGCAGGACCGTGAATTCTTCGCCGCCATCCGGGACCGCCGCGAGCCCAACTCCAGCGTGGCGCAGGTGCTTGGTTGCTACCAGGTGCTGCACCGCCTGGAGCAGCAACTCAACGCCAACAACTGATCGCCCCTCTACTCACCAAAATCCAGCGGCAGCCCGACGTAATTCTCGGCCACCGAACGGGCGCCGGCTTCGGAGTGGATGAGGTAGTCGAGCTCGGCTTCCTGAAACTTCTGGCCGATCTCGCCACTGTCCGCAAAGCGGTGCATCAGGCCGGTGAACCACCACGAAAAACGCTCGGCGCGCCAGATGCGGCGCAGGCAGCGCTCGGAGTAGCGGTCGATGCCGGCATCACTGTGGTCCCGGTAGTACTCGATCAATGCGCTGGAGAGGTATTTCACGTCGGTCGCCGCCAGGTTCAGACCCTTGGCGCCGGTCGGTGGCACGATGTGGGCCGCGTCGCCGGCCAGAAACATGCGGCCAAAGCGCATCGGCTCGGCGACGAAGCTTCGCAGTGGCGCGATGCTTTTATCAATCGACGGCCCGGTGACCAGCCGTTCGCGCGCCAGCGGGTGCAGCCGCAGGCGCAACACCTGCCAGAACGCCAGGTCGGACCAGTCCAGCACGTTGTCGGTCAACGGCACATGCAGGTAGTAGCGGCTGGGCGGGTGGCTGCGCTGCGAGCACAGCGCAAAGCCGCG
>JANNUE010000044.1:0-2111 GCA_031394895.1 Betaproteobacteria bacterium | reverse complement strand
CGTGTGCTTTGGCCGCAATTGCAAGCTGACGACAAGCTGCGATTTGTGTATGAGTTGGAAATTGCCAGCAGTGAGGCCCTGTATCGCATCGAACGCAATGGTGTCTTGATTGATGCGCCCACGCTGGCGGCACAAAGCCATGAGCTTGGCGTGCGCATTTTGCAGCTCGAAACGGATGCGCACGTACTCGCCGGTCAGCCCTTTAACCTGAGCAGCCCCAAGCAAATTGGTGAAATATTTTTCACCAAGCTGGGCCTGCCGGTGGTCAAGAAAACCGCCACCGGGGCTCCCAGCACCGACGAGGAGGTGCTGGAAAAGCTGGCGGAAGATTTCCCGTTGCCGGCCAAAATTCTGGAGCATCGCGGCCTGGCCAAGCTCAAGGGCACTTACACCGACAAGCTGGCTCAGCTGGCGCTGCCGCGCACGGGTCGTGTGCACACGCATTACGCGCAGGCAGTGGCGGTCACCGGCCGCTTGTCCAGCAATGATCCCAACCTGCAGAACATACCGATTCGCACCGCCGAGGGCCGGCGCGTGCGCGAGGCTTTTGTGGCGCCCGCGGGCTGCGTCATCGCCAGCGCCGACTACAGCCAGATCGAACTGCGCATCATGGCCCATCTCAGTGGTGACGCGGCCCTGCTGCTGGCGTTTCATGACAACATGGATGTGCACCGAGCCACCGCCGCCGAGATCTTTGGCATCGGCACGTCAGAGGTGAGCAGCGAGCAGCGCCGCTACGCCAAGGTTATCAACTTCGGCCTGATCTACGGCATGAGCGCCTACGGGCTGGCGCGCGCCCTGAGCATCGACAACACGGCGGCCAAAAACTACATTGCGCGCTCCTTTGAGCGCTACCCGGGCGTGAAGCTGTACATGGACCACACGCGTCAGAGCGCCAAGGCCAAGGGTTATGTGGAGACCGTGTTTGGCCGTCGGCTCTATCTGCCCGAGATCAACTCGCCCAATGGACCGCGCCGCAGCGGCGCCGAGCGCGCGGCCATCCATGCGCCGATGCAGGGTACGGCGGCGGACCTGATCAAATTGAGTATGGTCCAGGTGCAGCAGGTGCTAGATGCCGAAAAGCGCGGCACCAGAATGATCATGCAGGTGCATGACGAACTGGTATTTGAGGTGCCCGAGGCGGAAGTGGACTGGGTCCGGCATGAGGTTCCGCGTTTGATGGCTGGCGTGGCACAGCTCAAGGTACCGCTGTTGACCGAGGTCGGGGTCGGACTCAATTGGGACGAGGCCCACTGAGGCGCGGGCCGCCCACTATACTGAAGTCAGCCGCAGTCGTCACTGCCTGAGGGAGGACTCATGCTCGTACCATCTTTGCCGCCGGATGAGGTCAGCCGCGTGGCCGCGCTGCGCTCGCTGGAAATGCTCGATACCCCGGCGGAGGAACGCTTCGACCGCATCACGCGCATCGCACAGCGGCTGTTTGATGTGCCAATTGTGCTGGTCAGCCTGGTTGATCAGTGCCGGCAGTGGTTCAAGTCGGCCCAGGGGCTGGCGGCCACTGAAACCGGGCGCGATATCTCGTTCTGCGGCCACGCCATCCATGCTGGCGAGGTGTTCGTGGTCGAAAACGCACTGCTCGATCCGCGCTTTGCCGATAATCCGCTGGTCACCGGGCCGCCGGGCATCCGCTTCTATGCCGGCGCGCCGCTGGCCACAGCGGGCGGTTTCCGGGTTGGCACCCTGTGTCTGATCGACCGCAAAGAACGCATTTTTTCGACGGCGGACCGGCGCGCGCTGCGTGACCTGGCCGATTGGGTCGAGGACGAGTTGCGCCGGCGCAATGAGGAGCGCTTCAAGAGGATAGGCCATGAACAGGAGGCCTTGTTGCGCGCCATCCTGAACACGGTGGTCGATGGCATCATCACTATCGACGAGCGCGGCACCGTCGAGAGTTTCAATCCGGGCGCCGCGCGCATTTTCGGCTATCCGCCCGAGGAAGTGATCGGCCACAACATCAATCGGCTGATGCCTGAACCCTACCGTGGTGGGCACGACGGCTACCTGGCGCATTTTCTCGAAACACGCAGCCCGCGCGTGATCGGCATGGGGCGTGAAGTGACGGGCCAGCGCAAGGACGGCGCCACCTTCCC
>JANNUE010000388.1:0-2978 GCA_031394895.1 Betaproteobacteria bacterium | reverse complement strand
GCTTCTTGGCCGATTGAAACTGAACGTAGTGCCCGGAGTCGCGCGATCAATACCGCGTCCCTCGCCTCCTCTGTCTGGCTTGTCTGCAAGAAACGCTCCACCATCGTTCGCCCCGGTTGGGACACAAAGGTTCTCGACGATATGCGGACGAACATTGGCCAGCGATTGCGCGAGTTTTGGGACGCAGGGATTCGGGGCCCCGACTTCGTTTGGGCGGCAACCGGTCCGGCGCTGGAGGCATACAGCAGACGGGCTCCGCGCTTCTGGCACGCGTGGAACAAGCCGATGGAGGTGGCGTAGTTGTTGTCCATCATGTACTTGCCATTGCTTTCCATGGTGTCGCTGCAGGCACCTTCGTGAAACACGGCCTCAATCTGCCCGAAGGAGCCATGGGCGAACAGCTCATAGAAGGCGCCCGCATCGACATAGTCTGCAATCTGCAGATCGGCGAGATTACGGAACTTGTCGCCTTGCGTCAGATCGTCCACCGCAATGATGTCGTTGATGCCACGGGCATTGAGCCCCTTGATGATGTTGCTGCCGATAAAACCGGCGGCTCCGGTGACGACGATTCGTGTCATTCGAACAACTCCTCATATGAGATGGTGGCAGTGCCAAATTTGCCAACCACCAAGCCTCCGGCGCGGTTCGCCAGCGGCAAGGCCTGGCGCAGGCTCATGCCTGCGGCCAGCATCGCCGCCATGGTGGCAATCACGGTATCGCCGGCACCGGTAACGTCAAACACCTCGCGGGCCTGGGCGCTGACATGCAACTCGCCCTGCGCATCAAACAGCGTCATGCCTTCTTCGCTGCGGGTCAGCAGCACGGCAGCCAGGTCGAGCTGGCGGCGCAGGTTCTGGCACCTGGCACTTAGATCTGCCTCGTCGCGCCAGGCGCCAATGACCTGCTGCAATTCAGCCCGGTTCGGCGTGATCACGGTGGCATGCTGATAGCGGGAAAAGTCACTGCCCTTGGGGTCGATCAGGATCGGCTTGCCGGCCGCGTTGGCGCGCGCAATCATGTCGCCTACATGCGCCAGGCCGCCTTTTCCGTAGTCGGAAAACAGCACGGCGTCATGCTGCGGCAGCAGCTCGGCGAAGGCCAGGGTTTGCGAGGCCAGCACTTCGGTCTTGGGCGTGTTCTCAAAGTCCAGGCGCAGCAACTGTTGCTGGCGGCCAATGATTCGGAGTTTGACCGTCGTCTTCAGATCAGCGTCGCGTCCAAAGTGCGTCTGGATGCCGGTTTTGGCGACCAGCGCTTCGAGCTTGTGGCTGGCTTCGTCGTCACCGACGACGGTGAGCAGCGAAGATTGGGCGCCCAGTGTGACCACGTTGAAGGCGACGTTGGCGGCGCCGCCGTTGCGCTCTTCTTCACGCGTGATGCGCACGATCGGCACCGGCGCTTCCGGAGAGATGCGGTCAACTGCGCCGTACCAATAGCGGTCCAGCATCACGTCACCGACAACCAGCACGCGGGCGCGGGACAGTCGTTCTCTGGAAATTGTCATAGTGGCCGTGGGCTGCGTCATAGTTCTTCCACTCGTAGTGTCGGGTAACTGTCCCAGGCGTGGCAGCCAGGGCATTGCCAGAAGTGCTGCTTGGCCTCAAAGCCGCAGGCCGCGCAACGATAGCGCGTCAGCGGTTTGACGGCGTGGTCGAGAGCGCGCTGCACCTGGGGGTGAAATTGTTCGTGTTCGAGCTTCTCACCGGCAATCCACTTGGCAGCGGCGACCAGCGACGGCTCTCGCTCCAGATGGTGAACATACCAGTCGCGGGCGCTGGGGGAAGGCTGCGGCAAACCGGCCTCCAGTTTCACGATGGCGTCCAGAACATCGAGTGACGGCGCCTGCCGGTAACTGTCCTTGAGCAGATCCAGGGCTTGCGACGACTGCCCGCTGGCCAGCGCATAGTCGGCCAACGCTGCGGCAACAAGTGGAATGGCCAGCGGTGAATGCCGGAGGGATTGTTCCAGCATGGCGTAGGCGTCGCCAGTCTTGCCCTGTTGCGCCCATAAGCGCGCCAGGTCGATGCGCGCTCGTGCGGCCGTTGGCGCCGTGTCGATGGCCCTGAGCAGCAACGACTGAGCCTGCTGCGCTTGCTGGGCGGCCAGGCAGGCAGCGGCCTGCTCACACAGGTAGTGTGCCAGCCGGTCGCCAAAATCACCCTGACTGGCGTCTTGCAGCTTGTGCGCAATTTGGGCCGCTGGCAGCCAATCGCGCGCCAGTTCGTAATTGGACAGCAACGCCAGCCGCGCCTGCGCCTCAAAAGGAGTTCCTTCGAGTTTGAGCAAGGCCGCTTCGGCGCGATCGAGCAGGCCCGCCTTGAGATAGTCCAGCGCCAGCGCATGCTGCGCCCGCTGCCGGTCGGCCAGCGTCAGGTCGCCGCGCGAGAGCAGGTGTTCATGCACGCGCACCGCGCGCTCGAACTCGCCGCGCCGGCGAAACAGGTTGCCCAGTGCGAAGTGCAATTCAGATGTGTCCGGGTCGTTTTGCACGGCTTCAATGAAAGCGTCAATGGCCTGGTCCTGTTGCTCGTTGAGCAGGAAGTTGAGACCCTTGAAATAGGCTTTGGGCGCTTGCCGGTTTTCCATGCGCAACTGGCGCAGGTCAAAGCGCGAGGCAACCCAACCGAGCACAAACGCAAGTGGCAGGCCCAGCAGTATCCAGCTCAGGTCAAAGTCCATACGGAGCGGCGGGAGGTCCGGCTGGCGGGGGTGCGGTGTTGGTCACAAGCGACTGCTTCGCGCTGGCAGCGCGGCGGTGCATCCACCAGCGCGGCACCATGCCCAATACGCCGACGCCGACGCCGATCGCGAACGCGCTCAAGACTACCAACACCTGCGGCGCGCGCCATTGCGTGCCAAAGAAAAAATGCACGGTGGTGTCTTGCTGGTTGTTGAGCGCGAACGCAAACAGGGTAAAAAAAATGGCTGCCTTAAGTACCCACTTAAGCAACCATACGAAGTTATTCATCGATTTC
>JANNUE010000352.1:0-15998 GCA_031394895.1 Betaproteobacteria bacterium | reverse complement strand
GGCGTGGCGGACGACAAGGCCCGCAGCGACCTCGTGATCGCCGGGATGGTCACCAGGGCTGCCACTGACCTTGCCAAAGCCAACGCCACCAACGCAGCCACCACGACGCAACTGCAAAGTACGAAAGAGAAGGCCGAAAATGCACTCCAAACTGAACGCGCCAACGCGGCTCGCCGTGCTGCTGCTGCCGTTGCTACTGCTGACCTCGTGCGCGACCAGCTCGCCGATTTTGCCCGTGGTGCCGGAGCCGATCCGACTTCCGTCCTGGCCTGCATCGATCGAAGCAAAACCCTCGGGGAGCTACTGGGCGAAAGTGTGCGAGTTCAGGGCGCTCTTGCAGAAGACGGTGAATCCTGCGAAGCCAATATCAGGGCCTTGCGTCTAGCGTGGCCAGCCGTAGATCAGAAGCAGGCGAAGGCTCCATGATGTTCTATGGCGGCTCGCTGGTAGGCGGCCGATGCGTCGCACGGGTCGGCGAACCGGCCCAAGTTCACCTTTCGTCCGTTGATGCGAATGGTCGCCAGCCACTTCCCCAACCTTCCAGACGGAGCATTCCAAGAAACACCCTTGTAGCCAGAGGTGTTGTTTCGGCACATAGAGCGGTTGCATCCGTTTTGCACAAACGTAGCTGGACGCAGGTTGCTCGGTCTATTGTCGGCAGCAATGCGATTTTCGTGGTCAAGAATGAAATCAGGCCACGCTCCGTTCACCAGCAGCCACACGATTCGGTGAGCGAGCACAAAACGCTTCTTGCCGTCAATCGTGAATTGGATCTTAACGCTCCCGTCTGCCCTCGTCGATCCGGCCAACGATCCGGCATATCGCGCGTTCCACAGCGCCTGATATTGGGCGGCAGGAAAGTGACTTGGTGGGCGCTCTTTCCACCTCAATGTGCCGTTCGCATAGAGCGCCAAACACTCACGAACGTAGCTCGCTGGGATGTCGTTTCTCATAGCACACATTGTATAGGTATCTCCGCCTGGCCAACCATCGCCACAAAAGTGAAGTGAAGCGCGCCCTGCTGATCCTGCTGCTCGCGGCGCCTGCGTGGGCTCAGCCGGTTGATCCCCGCTTCGTCGGCGAGCCAACCCGCAACGCCGATGGCACGATCAAGCGCTCGGCCTACCAGCGCGCATTGTTCGTGCGCATGCATCCGTGCCCATCGAACTCGGAGGTTACCGGCGCATGCCCAGGCTGGGCAGTGGATCACATTGTGCCCCGCGCGTGCGGTGGCGCCGATACGCCGATGAACATGCAATGGCTGCCGCTGGCGATCAAATCCTGCGCAGCATCGTCAGGCACCCCCTGCAAGGACCGTTGGGAACGGCGGGTGTACGAGACTGCTGTGGCCTGCCGGTGAGCCGCGCGAGCATCACCGAGACGGTACTGATGGCCGGCTACGCCGACTACACCGGTGCGCTGTTCGATCCCGCGCCGGTACCGCAGCGACTGTGCGCAGCCCTCGCCGCGCGGTTCGGCAGCATGGACCTGCCGCAGCTACAGCGCATCATCGCCGAGCAGTCCAGCGCTGCTGTGAGGCTGGCCAACGAGGCTTGACGCGGGGCGCTCCCATTCGGCGTGCTTGCAGTCGGTGCAGAGCTTCATGTCTCGTTCTCCCATTCCTCGCGTTTATCAGCACGTGATTGGGCGACGAGTTGCAATAGGTCCACCCACGGCAACGGGCCGTTCGTGATGCCATTCGGCCACCCCAGCGCCGCGCTCATTTCGTTGCACGCGCTATCCATTGCCTCAATCCAGCCGATGTGTTTTTCGCCCCGCATTTGCGCGGCAGAGTAGGCATCTTCCGTGATCCACTGTGGCGCGAACCATGCCGCCTCCGGTAGCGGGCCTAACTTGTCTTTCTGGTCGCTCATGGTTTCTGCTCCTGTTGTGCTGCGGCGAGCCAGAATGGAGGCGGCTTTGATTCAATCCACAATCGGACCTCTGCCAGCACAAGGTCAACATCGGTCGGGTCAGCGGGTATCCGACGCGGAGCGTGTCCGTCATGAATGCGCTGCTCGGCTGCCTTTATGCGCTCCAACAGACCCGCAGGAATCGTCGCTGGGGCGGCTGTGCGGGATGCCGCTTGATATTCGGTGGGCATCGGCGGCTCGGCGATGGGCTGTGGGGGTGCGGCTCTAGGCCAGAGGGTTTGCAGTGGCCCGTCGGCAACGAGGGCTTGCCGAGTGACGGACTTCCACCCATCCCACGGCCCGCCCTCTGAGCCGGAGTCGTCGATGGAGCAAAACGCGGCGGTACGGCCCGGCTTCTTCTGCACGAACAGCCAACCGTCCGGCGCCTGCTGCGCTGCTGGCTCGGCGAGGGCTGCACGCAATGCATTCAGTGCGCCGTCAACAACATCAAGATCCGCGGGGCTGCCAATGATGCAAGCCTTGCCCTCTGGGTCGCACAAAACGGCTTCCAGATCGGCCAGCGCAGCGCGTAGGGTGTCAGTCATGGTTTCTGTTCCTCATAGCATCCATTCAATGTGCGAGCCAGCCTCTTTGTTTTTGGTCACGAGAGCCTCACCAGCAAAGCCGGCATAGCTGAACGCCCGGTGGCTGACAATCCACGCCCACCGAACGCGGCAGAGAATTGATGTTCACCGGGCATCGTTTCGTAAAGCCGGCGGATCATGTTGCCTAGATGCGTAGCGTCCAGGTCAGGCTGAAGACGCTCAAAGCCTCGGATCAACGCCAACCACGAATGTCCGTCGCGCCACGCCTTCCATCCGCCGTGCAGCCGCTTTACAGGCTCGCCCAGGTAAATCGGGCCGACATCCGCGAAATGTGCGAACTGGTCGGCGGTCGCATCAAGCACGCGCCCGTCATCCAGGCGAATGAATATGTGCTCCATGCGCGCGACTTTGGTCTTGACAAGGCGAGCCCCAAATCCAAGTGCCACGATCGCGGCGCAGAGAGGGCCGGAGACCACGTAGCACATCCGCTCGCTGGGCGCGCGGCCGAGCACCGCGTCTCGAAAGCGCCTTGAGTATCCGAGCAAATCGACGCCCAACTGGTCGTTCGAGCCGAGTGCCCCCGGCGTGCGTTCTGTGGTCATCGTTCCTCCGTGGCCGGGGTCACCGGCTCAATTCCAACGTTAGAGCGCTCGCGTATCTGTCTTGCCAGCGCAGCGCGTAGGGTGTCTGGTGTGATCATGTGTCTCTCGCCCATTCCGCAAGCCCCGCAGCCAATGCCTTGGCGGTCTGCTTCCGACCGCGCGCCTCGCACGCGCCCTGCAACAACAAGCGGGAGTAGTTGTAGAACCACTCCGGCGACGCCTTGATGGTTCCGTCCAGGAAGACCTCGCAGTGGCCCTTCGCTGCCTTTGCGGCGCGCTCCATAGGCCCTATCGTTGGCGGCGGCATGATGGCGAGTGGATTCACGTCGTCTCCCCCCGCGCGAGCGCAATCGCCTCCTCGGCCTGCGCGAGGGCTGCATGGTACTGCTCTGCGGTGAGCGTCTCCCACTCGCCGAAAAGATCGGCGTCCATAGCGCGCGTGACCGTGACCAAGGCTTGCAGGGCCGCCAGCAACTGAGGCGCCGCGTCGCGCACGCGCTTGTCGGCGATCACCTCATCAGCGAGGCCCGCGGCGGCGGGCTCCGCTTCCTCATTCTCGGGCTGCGGCACCTGGTTGACGTACACCATGCCGGCCTGCGTGCCTGGCGGTGGCGTGATGTCGAAGTACATCACCGAGGCATCCATCTTGTCGTTGGCCTGTCCCGGACCCATGTAAATACCAGCACCCAACGAACCAACGGCGGCAGCAGCGATGGTGGCCTCTGCTACATGCTGTGCGGCTGATTCTGCCTCGAAGCGCTGCTGCTCGGCAAGGGCCGCGGCGGCGTTTACTGTCGATTCGATGGCCGCCAATTTCCGGCGCAGTTCCGCAGTCTGCTCGTCGAGCTGGCGCTGCTGCTCTGCTTGCTCAACCGCGATGCGGGCTTGCTCGATGCGCTGGGCTTCGATGCGCAGCGCTTCCTGTTCGCGGGCGATGGCGACAAGGTGCTCTGCCAGCAGCGCGTCGAGCGAGCGCTCGCGCACCGCTTCGGCCTGCCACTGAAACTCCTCCCACTCGGGGCCGATATGCATGAATTGCAGCGCTCTGATGACCTCGGCGATGCGCACGCTGGGTTGGCCGCGCGCTAGCTCGGCCTGGGTGGCTAGGCGGTCGAGCTTGGCCCGGTGCGCCGCCTCGCGCTCGGCTTCGATGCGGTCGCGCTCGGCTTTCTCGGCAGCGAGCGCAGTCTCGCGGGCCTGGATCAGGGCATGCACCCGGTCCTCTTCTGGCTGCACCAGCGCAATCAGCCGGTCGGCTTCTTTCTCGATGGCCGTCTTGCCGTCGTTCAGGGCCTTCTTGGTTTCGTCGCGGACGCGCTGCACGGCAAAGCGGCCGTTCTCGCGCAAGTCCAGCCGCGCGGCCTTGGTGGCTTCCATGCCCTTGGCGGTAGAAACGTCGAACGTCTGGCCAGCGTACTTGGCAGCTAGGGCGCGCAGCACGGGCTCGCTGTGGCGCAACTTGCCGACGGCGAATTCTTCGACGGTGACGATGGCCAGGCGCTGCGGCCCCGCGGTGGACAGGCCAGCAAAGCCAGTCGCGGCTGGCGTCGGGTACGTCTTGACGACCGGGGTGTCGATGGGTGGGAAGGTGAGGTCTGCGGTGCTCATGGTCATCCTCTGGCGGTTGTGGGTCACGAAAAGAGCGATTCCGGCAGCGTAGCCGGTGCGGTGGAAACCTGCGGTGCGGGCTGTGCGGCTGTGGGGGCGGTGGCGAACGTCATGCGTCGATATATGGCCCGGGTTCTTTGGACATCGCCGCGACAGTACGCAGCGACCTCTGCGATTCGGCCCCCCTGCACCATCGGCCAGACTTTCGAGCCGTCCATGTCGCCCTTGCCTTCGATGCCGAAAATCCGGCACAGGCGATCCATGCTGATGCGCTCCTTCGCGCCGGCCCATGCCGTCATCGTGTCGTAGGTCGATTCGCCCCACGGCTTCGGATCGCGCGGGAACCACAGCGGCGGCTGCACACCCAGGACCATCGCGCGTTTCCAGATAAACGGGATGTCGAATGCGTTGCTGTTGTGGCCGATCAGGCAGGGGCGTGTGCCGCTGTTGCCAGTGTGATATGTGGTCAGCCAGTCGAACCATGTAGCGATCAATTCAGACTCGCCGTTGGCCGAAAGGTCGCGCGCTTGCATACACGCCGGTGGTTCATCATTTACCGCCCAGCCGATGCACACGATCTGTCCGGCGCCACCGTCGAAGCTGGTTTTGAGCCATGCCGCCTCGGCTTCTGCGTCGCGGTTCTCGCGCAGCCATTCAGCGATGCTGTCGGCCTTCTTGTACTGCCCTGGCGCCGTCACTGCGGCCTTGAATTCGTCGATGATGCCGGGTAGCTGGCTCGGTATCGTCTCGATGTCGAAGAACAGGTTCATGCTGCCACCTCAAAAATGTATGTCGTCGTCCATTTCTGCCAACGGGCGGCCGTCGTCTACCGGCATTGCCTTTGTCGTCACCTTGCGCGCGGGGGCCGCCTGCTGCTTGCGGATGCGCAGCCCGCCGACAACTTGCCCGCCGAAACTCACGCCGTCGTCGGTGTAGAGAATGACTTCCTTGCCGACCCAATCGTCGGTGTCGTCGCTGCCGCAGGCTTTCTCCAACAGCTTGATGTTTGTCGAGTTGAGCAGCATCGGCTTGTTGAATTCACGGAACCTGACGGCCCACTTTTCTTCGGGCTGGTCGCCTTCCTTGGCAATGTTGATGCGGCCGATTTTTGAAACGGTGACGATGACGGGATCAGGAGCATCGGACTGCTTGAGATACTTGCTTTCGATCATGTCGTTGACGCGAGGCATGGTGTGTCCTTGGTAAGTCGGTGCGCTTTGGAACTGGCGCGCAACCTGAGCCAGATTCAGTAAGGCCGATCAAATGCGCCGGCCCAGGCCCAGCGCAGTGAATTGATGATGTTGTGGCCGGCACCGCGCCAGAATCTGTAGAGCGATGCGGCGAAACGTAGGCGGCTCATTTCACGCCCCCGAGCCAGCGCAGGAATCGCGCCACCAGCGAGCTGTCGAGCGGGATCACCGAGGGCCGGCTCAGTGCACGGCGCATCGCCAACTGTTCGGCTGCTTGCTCGCACGCCGCGTCATAGCGCTCGCGGTTGGCGGCGATTTGCGCGTCGAGGTCGCGCTCGGTGACCTTGCGCATGGCACCGCCCGCGCCGCGAATGTGGCTGCGGATCGGAACTACGTTGTCTGTCATGTCACCCCCTCAACTCGCCAAACAGCCCCGCCAGCGCCAACGCGCCGAGCAGGAAAACGGTAGGCCACAGCTCGCGCAGCGCACGCACCCATCGGCGCACTTGGCGCGGCCTGGTGAGCATCGCGCTCTGGATGCGCTTCGCATCGTCATCTAGCGGCGGCAGAGGGCGGCGGTAGCGGCAGCCGATGTGGATCATGGCGCGATCCCCCACAGGAGCACCACCAGCCAGGCCAGCAAATTGAGCAGCGCGACGGCGAACCACATCACGACATAGATCAAGTCGTAGTCGCGCTCGCTGTAGTCGTCGCGGTTGATTTTGGTCATCATTCAACTCCACCAGAGCACCACGCGCGTTGCGGGCGGCAGTGCGTTGAGATAGGCCAGCGTCGCGGCGTCGAAGCCGCGTAGCGTCACGGCGGCAAGGTGCCGTGCGATCGTGTGCGCCGGCATGTAGGTCAGCGGCGTGCCGTAGCGATCTTTATTATGTAGTTCAAGCCCCTCGTCTTCGTACCACTGCACACCCTCAACAAGCGGCACGGCTTCGGCTGTGATGCGGTCGAATAACTCGTAGTCCTGCCAGTCGAGGTTATGGCGCTCGAAACACAGAATCGGCCCCGAGAAGTTGTAGCGATCGAAGGCCAGTGTCAGGCTGATGCTCATGGTAGCGGCCCTCCATTGATGGCCCACAGCGCAGCACTCACGATGAGCGCGGCAGCGACGGCCCACCACAGGGCATCGCGCACCTTGTCGCCCAGCGTGGGGCCGACGTGGGTGATCGGCGAGTGCGCGCTGTCGTCGTCACGGTAGATGATGGTCATTTGTTGGCCTCCGTCGTGATCGTGTTCGCCACGGCCGCAAGAAGAAATATCGCGCACGCTTCAGCGAACGCTGCCATGCGCCAGTCTTCGAGCGGCATCAACCCGGCTTGGCGGATCACCTCGCTGGCGGCCTGGGCCATGTCTGCGGCGATCACCCGCTGGGGTACGGTCAACTTGTCGCAAGTGGGGTGTGCGCTCATGGTGCCGCCCCCGCGAAGTCGATCGCATCGTCGCGCCGGTCGCGCTCGGGCGGGGTGTACTCGTACTCAACCAGTACCTGGGCATCGCCGGCCGCAAGCCGGGCGAAAGAGCATCCGGCCTGGGGCTTCACGTCGCAGCCGGTGTAATGGGCGCACAGGCTGCGCACGGTGCCCTGCAAGTACCCTACATGCTGCGCGAGCCGGTCGCGCGGATCATGGACGCCGGCCACGGCTTCGCTGGCCTCGCGAATGAGTTGATCGGCACTGGCGATGTACGCGCCCGCCGTGGTGTTCGTGTCCGGGGTGGTCATGCTTGGCTTTCTGGTTGCGTTGTGGCAAGAATACACGCTTTGCGAAGCATGTCAAGCTAGTTTGTTATCAATGCGTCTTGCGTTGTTGCGCCGGATGCACTAGGATTGCGCACATGGACAAAGCTACCGCGATCAAAAAGGCCGGCACTGGCGTGAAGCTCGCCAAGTTGCTGAAGATCACCCCGCAGGCTGTGAGCGCATGGGGGGCCGACCTGCCGCCCTTGCAGGTGTACAGGTTGCGCGAGCTGCGCCCGCACTGGTTCAGGAAGGCGCGGAAATGATCGGCGCGTTTGGTGCGCCGCGGGTAACGGCATGACCCCGATCACCACCGAGCGCGTCATGGCCCTGGCCAGGAAACACGAGGCATATCCAGACGCGGGCGCCGTCGTGACGCTGCGCGGTCAGGGCATCGTCGACTTCGCGCGTGAATTGATCATGGAAGCGCGGCTTCACCATCTGTTGCATTACGCACCGGAGACAGGTCTGTTTGTGTGGCGCAAGCGCTGCGGTGTGATGTCGCGTGTTTCGGTTGGAGCTATTGCTGGGTGCACAGGCAATCAGGGTTATCGGTGCCTTGTGGTTGATGGCCGTCGGTACGGTGCACATAGGGTTGCCTGGTTCTTGATGACGGGTCGGTGGCCGGTCGAGCAAATCGACCACATCAACGGGGTCCGGGACGACAACCGCTGGTCGAATCTGCGCGAAGTCACCAACGCGCAGAACGCGCAGAATAGGCACGGTGCTCCGAGAGGATCATCGACTGGGTTACTGGGCGTCAGCTTCGTGAAACAGCTTGGCAAGTATCGCGCCGAGGTTCGCGTCAGGGGGTTGCCGCGCCGTTATTTGGGACTGTTCTGTGATCCAAAAGAGGCTCATGCGGCATACCTTGAGGCCAAGCGCACGATGCATACGCATTGGAATACGCCCACTCCGCCCACCAGTGCTGAGGCGCTGGCGCCGACGCGGGCTGCGACGATCGAGGTGCTGGACTGCGGGATCGCGGCTACCGGTGGCGACGGCGGCGCGGTATGAGCGGCCTGTTCGCCGAGGTCTCATCGTGACCGAGTTGCCCATCCTTTTCAGCGCGCCGATGGTGCGAGCATTGCTGGCGGGCACCAAGACGCAGACTCGTCGAGCGCTCAAATCGCAGCCGCCCGAGGACCACTCGCGCCTCGTGTGCGGGCCCTACTCGCCGACCGTGATCGACCGGCACGGCGAAGAGCAGCCAGGCGCAGAGGTGTTCGGCGTCACGACGGACGACGGCGATTGGGGCCTGCGCTGCCCATACGGCGGGCCAGGGGACAGGCTGTGGGTGCGCGAGACGTGGGCGACTCGCCAGGGTTGCGAGGCCGGCTCAGACAAGGCCAAGCACTACACGATGTATCGCGCGAGCGGAGGCGACCCGGCCGACCCGATGAACTGGCACGACTACGGCGGCAAGTGGCGCTCACCGATTTTCATGCCACGCTGGGCCAGCCGCCTTACCATCGAGGTGGTCGGCGTGCGCGTCGAGCGCGTGCAGGACATCAGCGAGACCGATGCGATCGCAGAGGGCGTGACGAAGATCGATCCGGCCGCATGGGTGGGAACGAAGGGCAACTTCTACAGTGACCCGCGGCTTGCGTATCGAGACCTGTACGAGTCGATCAATGGCGCTGGATCGTGGGACAAGAATCCATACGTGTGGGTCGTCGAATTTCGAAGGATCGGCGCGTGACCACAAAGACAAGCTGGGCCAAAACCGCTGCCCCCACGAATGGCCTGCACGCCATTGGCGCACCCCTGCGCAGCACCAAGCCCAAGCGGACGCAGCAGTGCCCCACATTGCCAGGCAGCCGCCCGCACCGAATCGTGAAGATCGACAAGCCGGCCTACGAGCCGAAACTGACGCTCTGCCCCGGATACCCAGGCTACGACAAGCGCGTGTCCTGTGCGCCAGGTGAGCAGCCCTATGGGGCTGGATTCGCGGCGGCGAAGATCGGGCGTTACATCGACACCGAAGCATGAGCCACACCATCGCACCCGGCCAGCGCTATCGCGTCGGCACCGGCATCGTCCAGGTGCTGCGTATCGTGCGCGGCGAGGCCAGATGTTGCTACCTGGGCGAGCGCGGCGGGCGGGACGTGGCACGGGGCGCAGTGAACTTCACGGTGGAGGCACTGGGGCACTGCGAGCGCATTCTCGTGCCGCTGCCTGGCTGGTACGAAGTAGTGACGCCATCCGCAGCGATCTGGAAGCCGCCGCGCGAGGACTGGTTGCGCGGGTACATGCACTGCACGGCAGATAGCGTGCCGAAGCAAGAGCAGTGTAGCCACTTCGAGAGCGGCATCGGAGGCTGGTGCGCGCATAACTATGGCGGCTTGAGCGATGCATGTACGTGGGCACCGAAGAAATGAAGCGCCTACCAAAACCACGCAGCAGCAAGCCGGCCGATGCCTAACCGCGTTGACACACTATTCCACCGGATGCTTTAACTGTTAACATCGCAAAATGACATACACCAAACTCGACGCCGGCATCACCGATTCGACGATTTGGCAAGCGCCGGACACCACGCGCCTGGTGTGGATCACGATGCTGGCGATGGCCGACCAGAACGGCTACGTGGGGGCGTCGATGCCTGGGCTGGCTGGCCGCGCGAGAGTGGCTCTGGACGCCTGTGTCGAAGCGGTAAAGACGCTGGAATCGCCCGACGAATGGAGCCGCACCAAGGAGCACGAGGGGCGGCGCGTTGCGCCCGCGGATGGGGGGTGGGTCCTGCTCAATCACGACAAGTACCGAGCCAAGCAGAACGCCGACGACAGGCGCGAAAGATCGCGCATCGCGATGGCCGAATTGCGTGCGAATCGCAAACGTGCAGCAACACCAGTTAACGGTGAGCAACCGTTAACCGTGTTAGCTTTGGGTTCGCCAAAGTTGTCGCAAGCAGAAGCAGAAGCATTAAATACTTCCGAAGCTAAAGCTTCGGCCGTGCCGGCTCAGGCTGCAGTCAAAGACGCTGCCGCGATGACGAAGGCTGAACTGTGGACGGCTGGCAAGTCGCTGCTGCTGGAAGCCGGCGTGCCGAAGGCGCAGTGCGGATCGTTCGTTGGCAAGCTTGTCGCCGACTACACCGACACCGTGGTCATCGAGGCCGTCCGCGCGGCGGTCATGGCGACGCCGGCCGATCCGAAGGAGTACCTGAAGGCGGCCTGCATGCGCATGAGCGGCGAGCGAAAAGACGCCCCGACAGTGGCCCACAACCCCCAGGTCGAGCAGACGCAGCAGTGGATCGCACAGCAGGACGAGGCCGCCGCCAACGCAACACCGCCGCCGTCCTCGGTGCTGGCGCTGCGCTCGAAGCGCCCGGAGGCAACATGAGCATCGCCAGCATCCGCCAGCAGACCGCCGACCGCATGGCGAGCGGCGATGGCAGGGCATGCTTGGTGTGCGGCACCGCGGCGGACGGCATCACGTTGTCGATGTTCGGGGCGCGCTGTTTTCCTTGCTATCAAGCGTACCGCCGCGAGCCGTTGGTGCCGCCCCCGAGAAGCAAGGCCGCCGAGCGCATCCGTGCCGAGATTGCCGCGATGGGTAAGGGGTTGCCGCCGTGACGCGCTGGGTGTTCGGGTATCTCCGGTCTGCCGTGCATGCGGCGGCAGAAAATGTGCAGGAGTTTCGTGGCGATCCTGCGGCGTACATGATCCGCGCGCTGTGTGATGGGCAATGGCACCGGTATGACTGGGCCGACTTCAGGGGAGCGAGCCGGATGCCGGAGGCTTGGCACCCGGACGTGCGGATTTGCGCTGGCTGCCGCGCGCTGTGGGATGTGGCGCAACGGGACAACGAGGTGGAGATGACGCCATGACGCTCGAAGAATCTCTACCCACGTTGCCGTCCCCAACATGCGGCGCTGTGATTGAGTTTGGACCTGGTGGTTTATGGCCGACGCGAGCTGTGTGGACTGCCTACAGTGCTGACGACATGCGCGCCTACGCCGCGGCTTGCGTGGCCGCAGAGCGCGAGAGGTGCGCGAAGGCGTGCGAGTCAATGTCAGCGCGGTTCTACGGTGGTGAACCCGGCAACTACTGGAAGCTTGCCCCGACGCAATTGGATTGCGCGGCTGCGATACGCGCAGGCGTCGAGCCATGACCGCGCCGTGGGACAGGCATCTTTGGGGCGTGATGTGCCGGACTGGCATGCCGGGCGCCGAGCCCATGCTGCTCGGCTCGCATTGGTATGGCTCGCCGAGGGTGACCATCGTCAGCTACCCCGGCGAGCCGACGCGGGCGTTGTTGTTCTTCACCCGGCACGCGGCGCGGGCATGGTGCGCGGGGCAGAATTTGCAGTGGCGTGAGCGCAGCGACGGCATGAATCGCTGGCGCGTCAGGGCTGTGCGCGTGACTGAGACTGTGAGGGTGAAACCATGACACTCGACGAAGCATTGGAATGGGCCGACACGTTCGGCTCGATGCAGACCAGTCCACCGGACGGCGATGCGCCGGCGCTGATGGCGCTGGCAGCCGAGGTGCGGCGCCGTTCGCTACCGACGCCAGCCCCAGGGCAGTGCCCGATGTGCGGCGAATACAGCATGGCCGCGCGAGCGCACCAGGGCCTGTATGGCGTGAAGGTTGAACTGTGACCCCCGCCCAAGCCAAGCGCATCCTCGACCAGCTCAAGTTCGGCGATGCGGACTACAGCGACAGCGTGATCCGGCAAGCGCTGATTGCCAGCGGGGATCTGTCCGATGCGCCGCAGCAAGGCGGTGTGTGGCAGCGGCCGTGGCCGGGGTGGATCGACTTGGCGAGGGACAGAAAGTGAACGACACATGACCTGGCTTTGGTTGTATGCGATGCCCGGCGTCTGCATCGCCTGTTACGCGCTGGGAGTGCTGCACACGCTCGACGCATCGCCGAATAAATTGCGGTGTCTGCTGCTGGCCTTGGCGGCTGGCGCTTTGTGGCCGCTGCTGGTGCTGGCAGACGCATGGATTGATTGGTATGAGCGCGACACCACCCCCCATTGACGCGCCGCCGTGATCCGTGCTAGAGTCCATGCATCCATCGTCGGGCGACGTGGGTAGTGACATGAGCCCCTTGGGGATTGTGTGTAGGTGGCCGAAAGGCCGTAACGTCGCCCGGCGCCTACGCATGATCCCCAAGGGGCTTTTGCGTTCAGGGCGTCCGGTCGCGTCGTGGTGTCGAGACATGCCCATGACTCGGGGCACCGGAAGAGCAGACCGGCTCCACTCCAAGATCACATTGTGGGCATGCCGTGCGGCCTGTCAGTGAGGGACCGCAGATGTTTTGCCGGCAAGTGGTGACGACAAACGGCAGGGCGGATTGAATCGCTGCCTCATGGGTACGCTGGGCAAGAGCCGGGCGCGGGCAGATAGGCACTGTGCTATCACCCTTGGGCCGGGTATGAAACAGCGAAGGGGTAACCGATGACCGAAGAACTGATCCAAGCGCGCGACGGCGCGAAGTTCGCAGCCAGTGACTTGCGCGCTGCGCTGGGCAAAGCTGGCGCAGTGGAAGCGCTGGTGCTGCTGCCATTGATCGCCGATGCGGAACGGCTGGCGCAGGCTGTGACGGCGCTGTTGGAAGCGAGGGGCGGCAGATGAAATTGAACTACTTTGCGCAAGAGACGCCTGACGCGGACGACATCATGCTTGAGATGGCAAAGGGTCAGGGGTACGTGCCGGTTGGTTGCCTGCTTGGTGGGATGGTGGCAATGAGCGAGGTGAACAAAGGGAATAACCCGTGCTGGGACTGCAACGGACCACGCGAGAAATGTGGCGGCCAGCCAAAGCGTGCAGGGCTGCTATGACTGAACTCATGCTCACCAAAACCCCCGGAGGCGCACTGGCGCCCGCTGAATGAGCAACGTCGTGCTCGTCAAAGGCGAAGACGGCAAGCTGGCCGGCTTTGGGGAGAAGGGCGCTCGCGCTTGGTCGAAGTTCCGCCGACGCTTAGATGAGATGGTGATCGGCGAGACGCTGGAATTCGCTTGGTACAAACCGCGCAGTGGCCCGCATCATTGCCTGTTCTTCGCTCAACTCGGTGCGCTATACGATCGTCAGGAGCAGTTTATCGATATCGACATGCTGCGGGCATGGCTCACGGTCGGCGCTGGCTACTGCATCTTCGCGCCAGGGCCTGGCGGCAAGTCGGTGGCGTTGCCACAGTCAATTGCATGGCACAAGATGGATGAAACCGAGTTCGGCGAATTGCACCGTGCGGTAAACGGTTTCCTTCGCACAGTACACGCCCAGCGTTTCCTGTGGGGGCATCTTGGCGATGAGAAGGCGGCTGAGGCGGCTGAGGCATTGTTGATGGAGTTCGACACGTGAGCAGAGGCATGAAGAAAAGCGACTACCAGAGCAAGTGGTTCGTCGACCGCTGGATGGCGCAAATCAAGTTCAAGAAGACGGACGTGAACTCGCATGCTTTCCGGAGTGCCGTCCCGTACTTCGACTCGTGGGCGGAGGCGCATGCGTACCTGTTGGTGTGCGCCACGACCAGGCTGAAGAAGGCTAAAGCGGAATTGCCTGCGGCAAAGCGCAGCATGGAAAAGGTCGCCGGCATGAAAGAGCCAGAGGCATGCGCCACGCAGGCACCGTAGCAGCATGATGCTTGATCTGCAATTCTTGGAGGCGCACCCGGCGACGGTGCTATGGGCAGCACAGCGGCAAGAGTGCGCCGAGTGCGCCCACCGGCAGCCGAATCGCGGCAATGGCGAGATGCGCTGTCTCAAGGCCCCGACGGTGCGGGGGAACAAGTACACATACGGGCACGGCACGCCCATCGACTTTTGCATCAACGCGCGGCTCGCCGATGGGCCGTGCGGTCCGGCGGCGGTGCTGTGGGCGAAAGCATGACGCAGCGCAACAAATACGGTAACCACCCATGCGCCACGCAGCCAGGGTAGACGCCAACCAGGCGACGATCATCGCGGCCCTTCTGGCTGTTGGAGCTGGTGTGGAGGTGCTGGGGCAGCCGCTTGATCTTTTGGTGAGCGCAGGGGGTCGTTGGGGCCTGTTGGAGGTCAAATCCAGCGCGAAGGCTGAGATGAAGAAATCAGCCACCAGGACACGTCAGCTTGCATTCGCTGCGCGTCACCCTGCGGGTGGTCCTGTCGCGATCGTGATTGACGTTGAAGGCGCGCTGGCGTTTGTTAGGATGCTGAGGGCGTAGGTTTTGCAGCCTGTTCCTGCCTGCGCATGGCCCGGCGCACAGAGCGCAGGTTGCAGCCTGCCACCCGAGCGGCCTGGGACAGATTGATCCCGGATTTGACAAGCCGCAGGGCTTTGGCGACGGCTACGGATAGTCGGCCGCTCACGGTTGCACCTGCGATGTGAATTCGGCCAGGCGTGCCAGCATGGCGTCCTCTGAGTCGAACCACACAAGATCGTACACGTGGGCTGGTTCCCCCTTTGCTGCGATGCCATGCCGCCACTTGGCGACGTACCAACAACGAGTGCCGTCAGTTTTCAGGCTATCGCCGTGGCCTGCGATGCGCCAAGTGCTCATACGCCACCACGCAGGATAAGCAGGGCCACATCAAGCCGCAGGCCATGCTTACGCAGGTTGCGGGCTGCCTGTTGCGTGCCCAGGTCGCGAGCTTGCTGGCGGGCTTTGGCTACGATCCACATCCCTGCGACGCGGACTGCGCGGGCGGTTTGGTTCGCGCGGGTGGATTCGTGGGTGCGAGTGGTTGTCATTTCCATTCCTTTTTCGGCCCGTACACATAGAGCAGCGCCGTTAGGGTGGCGCCGTATGCCACGGTGCCCAGGGCGCCGATGAAGTTGACGAACGGCCCGCCTAGGTGCGCGGCCGTCACGGGCAGCGCCCACCAGGCGGCGGACCAGAGGGCGGCGAGTAGGTGCTTCACGGGATCAAAACAGATTGGCGTTGATGCTGTAGGCGATGACGGTGGCCCCGCGCTGGCGCTGGATGATCCAGCCACCGAGGTAGACGCCGGCCGCGGCCCCGATGGCGTTGGCGGCCAAATCCTTGCCGCTGAAGCCTGTGGTGCCGCGATCGCTCGCCTCTTTGAGCACGCCGGGGATCATCGCCACGCCCCAGGCGAACATGGGGCGATCGGGCCATTGATTGATCGCTGCGACGCCCAGGACGGCAGACACGGCGAAGTGCACCGTTTTGTCCGGGCCGCTCCACGAGTCCTGAGCGCGGGCAGGCGGTGCGAAGATCATGGCGATGGCAGCGGCGCCCAGGACGATCATGGCGGCGGTGGTGAGCTTGGCTTTCATGGTGTGGTCCTAATTGGTGGCGAGAATGGCGTTGATCTTCGCGGCATGTTCAGCGGCGAATCCGGCTGCGTAGCCGATGCGGGATTGAGTCGCTTCGAGTGCGTCAATCTCAAGCAAGAGTGCCTTGTGATTTGCGCCGCGCATCGTGTCGGCG
>JANNUE010000309.1:0-2397 GCA_031394895.1 Betaproteobacteria bacterium | reverse complement strand
CTTTCTTCCCGAATCCGGAGTCATCCATGCGCATGCCCATCAACGCCCTGCTGAGTGCTTCCCTGCTGGCCGCCGCCACCCTGGCGCAGGCCCAGGTCGTCAAGGTCGACGGTTCTTCCACGGTCTACCCCATCACCGAGGGCGTGGCCGAAGACTTCCAGAAGCTCAAGAAGAACGCCATCAAGGTCACCGTGGGCATCAGCGGCACAGGTGGCGGCTTCAAGAAGCTCTGCCGCGGCGAGATCGACGTGCAGAACGCTTCGCGCCCTATCCTTGAGAAGGAAATGGCCGATTGCCGCGCCGCGGGCATCGAATACATCGAGCTGCCGGTGGCCTTCGACGCGCTGACCGTGGTCATGAATCCGAAGAACACTTTCCTCAAGTCCATCACCGTGGCCGAGCTGAAGGCGATCTGGGAGCCGGCCGCGCAGGGCAAGATCCTGCGCTGGAACCAGGTCAACCCGGCCTGGCCCGATGCGCCGATCAAGCTCTTCGGTGCGGGTTCCGACTCGGGCACTTTCGACTACTTCACCGAAGCCATCAACGGCAAGGCCAAGGCCAGCCGCGGCGACTACACCGCTTCTGAAGACGACAACGTGCTGGTGCAGGGCGTGTCGCAAGACGTCAACGCCATCGGCTACTTCGGCTATGCCTACTACGCCGAGAACCAGGCGCGCCTGAAGAGCGTGCCCATCGTCGAGAAAGCCGGCAAGCCGGCGGTCGCGCCCAGCGAGGCCTCGGTGCTGGACGGTAGCTACCAGCCGCTGGCGCGCCCGATCTTCATCTACGTCAACGCCAAGTCGCTGGCCAAGCCCGAGGTGCGCGAGTTCGCCGAGTACTACATGAAGACGGCCGCCAAGATCGCCAAGGAAGTGAAGTACGTGCCGCTGCCTGCCAAGGCCTACACCATCGGCCTGGATCACATCGCCAAGGGCAAGAAAGGCACCGTGATGGGCGGCAAGAACGAGGTCGGCATCCGCATCGACGAGCTGCTGGCGCGCGAAGCCAAGCTCTGATCACCTGTTGATCCGCGCAAGCCCGGTGCCCCTGCGCCGGGCTTGTCTGCATCGGGCGCAAGGGCGCCAGGGGGAGGGGAACTTCTAGAATGAGTGCCGTCATCAAAACCGAACAAGGGGCCGCCGTGGGCGAAGCGCGCTTGACGGGCGAAGCTCGCCTGGCAGAGTTGGCTCGCCTGAAGGTCAACCGCAAGCGGCGCGAGAAGCTCATCGAGATGGTGCTGCTGCTGGCCGCATCCGTCTCGGTCTTCACCACCGTCGGCATCGTCTACATCCTGCTCAAGGAGTCCCTCAGCTTCTTCAGCAACGTGTCGGTGTGGAACTTCCTCACCGACGACCAGTGGACGCCGCTGTTCTCGGACGCGCATTTCGGCATCACGGTGCTGCTGTCGGGCACCATCACCAGTTCGGCCGTGGCGCTGATGGTGGCCATTCCGCTGGGCACCATCATCGCCATCTATCTGTCGGAGTTTGCCGGCCACAAGGCGCGCGAAACGCTCAAGCCCCTGCTGGAATTGCTCTCGGGCGTGCCGACCATCATCTACGGCTACTTCGCGCTGTTGTTCGTCACGCCGCTGCTGCAGAAGGTGTTTCCGGAACTGCCCGGCTTCAACGTGCTGTCGGCCGGTCTGGTGATGGGCGTCATGATCATTCCGTACGTGGCCTCGCTGTCCGAGGACGCCATGCGCGCCGTGCCCATGAGCCTGCGCGAAGGCTCTTACGCGATGGGCGCCACGCGCTTTCAGACCGCCGTCAAGGTGGTGGTGCCGGCGGCGCTGTCGGGTATTGCTTCGGCCTACATCCTGGGCGTGTCACGCGCCGTGGGTGAGACCATGATCCTGGCGGTGGCCGCGGGCATGCAGCCCAACCTGAGCTTCAACCCGATGGAGCCGGCGGCCACCATCACCTCGTACATCGTGCAGGTGGCGCTGGGCGATCTGCCGCACGGATCGGTGGGCTATCAGACCATCTTTGCCGCAGGCCTGATGCTGATGCTGATGACGCTGTTCTTCAACATGCTGGGTTACTGGATCCGGCGCAAATACCGCGAGGCCTACTGATGGACGCCGTGCAAAGGCCGGGTGCTGAAGCGCTGCGCGCGCTGATCCGCCAGCACAAACGCTGGGACGCGATGTTCGCCGTGCTGGGCATCCTGTCGCTGATGGTGGGCGTGCTCACGCTGGCGGCGCTGTTCGCCGGCATGATCATCGACGGCGTGCCGCGGCTTACGGCCGAGTTCTTCACCAGCTTTCCGTCGCGCCGGGCCGGTGACGCCGGCATCCTGTCGGCCTGGGTGGGCTCGATCCTGGTGATGTTCGTGACGGCCTTCTTCGCCGTACCGGTGGGCATTGCGTCGGCCATCTACCTGGAAGAGTACGCG
>JANNUE010000287.1:0-25471 GCA_031394895.1 Betaproteobacteria bacterium | reverse complement strand
ATGCGTCCACAGCGCGAGTTCGAGCTGATTGGCCGGCACCGTGTCGAAGTAATTGGTGCGGTCAAAGTCGGTGCTGCCGTTGGAGTCGGTGGCGCCGGCGCGCTCCAGCAGCTTGTCGGCCACTCCGCGCGGCACATGCTTGCTTGCGGCAAACATCATGTGCTCGAACAGATGCGCAAAACCGGTCAGCCCCGCCTCTTCATTGGCAGCACCCACGTGGTACCAGACGTTGACCGCCACGATGGGCAGCTTGTGGTTTTCCACCAGGATCACGTCCAGGCCGTTGGGCAAGGTGTATTTCTCGAATGCGACCGAGGGCAACGCGGCAGATGCGACAGCGCCCCAGAGAGCGAGCAACACGACTGCCAGTAGCCTCGTCATTGCGAGGAGCGCAGCGACGCGGCAATCCAGCATGTCAGGGGTCATGGATTGCCGCGCTGCGCTCGCAATGACGGGATATTGCCGCGTCGCTCGTCGCAACGACACCAGGGGCCTGCAGCCACGCAATGACGCGAGGAATTGCGGCCTCACGATGACGGGTCTGTTCATCATGAAGCGTGCACGCCAAAGGCAAAAGTTAGAACAGCGTCGCCAGCGACGCCGGCGAATAGTCCAGCAACTCTTCGTGCCGGCCGTCGCGGATCTTCTCCACCCACAGCGGGTCGTGCAGCAAGGCGCGCCCGACTGCCACCAGATCAAAGTCGCCGCGGTCGAGTCGGCGCATCAGCTCATCAAGCGAGGCCGGCTTGGACGATTCACCGGCAAACGCGGCGATGAATTCGCCGCTCAATCCGACCGAGCCGACTGTGATGGTCGGTTTGCCAATCAGCTTCTTGGCCCAGCCGGCAAAGTTCAAATCAGACCCTTCAAATTCGGGCTCCCAGAAGCGCCGCTGCGAGCAGTGAAAGATGTCGGCGCCGGCGTCGGCCAGCGGACGCAGCCAGGCCTCCATCTCCTGCGGGGTGGCCGCCATGCGCACCGCAAAGTCCTGCTGCTTCCACTGCGACAGTCGGATGATCACCGGGTAGTCGGGACCGACCTCGGCGCGCACCGCCTGCAGAATCTCGGCGGCAAAGCGGCCGCGCTGCACCAGGCTGGCGCCCCCATAGATGTCGGTGCGCTGATTGGTGCCGTCCCAGAAGAACTGGTCGATCAGGTAGCCGTGCGCACCGTGCAGTTCAATCGAATCAAAGCCAAGCTTTTTGGCATCGCCGGCGGCGCGCGCGAAAGCGGCAATGGTGTCGGCAATCGCCGCATCGCTCATCGGTTCGCCAAAGCGTTTGCCGGGCGAGGAAATGCCGGACGGACTGTCAACCGGTCCCGGCGCCACCCATTCGGTGCGACGGTTGCGCACGGCACCCATATGCCAAAGTTGCGGCGCCATCACGCCACCGCCGGCGTGCACAGCGTCGATCACCTGCTTCCAGGCGGCCAGCGCGTCGTCGCCCCAAAAGCGCGGAACGTTCGGATCGTTCGACGAGGCCGGGCGGTTCACCACCGTGCCCTCCGACACGATCAGGCCGACGGCTGCCTCGGCGCGGCGCCGGTAATACTCTGCCACTTGCGGCGTTGGCACGCCGTTCGGCGAGAACGAGCGCGTCATGGGCGCCATCACGATCCGGTTCGGCAACTTGAGCGACTTGACTTGAAATGGGCTAAACAGTTTATCCAGCGACATCGACGTTCCTTCGGGTTGAATGTGAGCAATAGGATAGCGTCAAATCCGCCAACGGCTGTCACGCTGGCGATGCGCTGCAAGATAATGCTCCCATCAGCACCCGAATGGATGGATTCATGGCAACACCGGACTTTTCCAGCGGCGCCGCGTTTGCGCGCGGCCAGTATCTGCCGATCGCGCAAGCCGGCATTGCACTGACCGACTGGGGCTTTCTGCGCTCCGACGCCACCTACGACGTGGTCACGGTATGGGACGGCGCCTTTTTCCGGCTGGACGCCCATCTGGAGCGCTTTATGCGCAGTTGCCAGCGCTGGCGCCTTGACCCGGGCAAGACGGGGCAGCAGATCAGCGCGGTGCTGGCGCAATGCGTGCGCCTGAGCGGATTGCGCGCGTCCTACGTCGAGATGATCTGCACCCGTGGCCAGCCGCCCTGGGGTTCGCGCGACCCTCGGCTGGCAGTCAATCAGTTCTACGCATTTGCCGTGCCCTATGTGTGGATTGCCAATGAACAGCAGCGCCGCGACGGGCTGCATGTGATGATCAGCGACGTACAGCGCATTGCACCGGCGTCGGTCGACCCGACCGCCAAGAATTACCACTGGAACGACCTGACAATGGGGCTGCTCGGCGCGCTCGACGCCGGCGCCGACAGCGTGCTGCTGGTGGACGCCGTCGGTAACGTGGTCGAGGGACCCGGCTTCAATGTGTTCTGCGTGAAGGGCGGCACGCTGGTCACACCGGCTGACGGCGTGCTCGAGGGCGTGACCCGGCGCACCGTGATCGAAATGGCGCGCACGCTGGGCCTGCCATTGCAACTGCGCGCACTGCCGGCCGACGAGTTGCGCCAGGCCGACGAAGTGTTTTTGTCAACTTCGGGCGGCGGCGTGCTGCCGGTGACCCGCATCGACCAATGCCCCATTGGCGACGGCCAGCCGGGACCCATCACGCGCCGGTTGATGCAGACTTACTGGGACTGGCATGCGGATCCGGCGTACAGCCTGCCGATTGACTATTCGCCGCAACCGGGCGGCGCGTCCGGTTAACGTGAAGTTGCGTGAAGTGCAGAGTCTTCAGGTCGAGCCGCTATAAATTTTGTCATTGCGAGGAGCGTAGCGACGCGGCAATCCAGGAATTCCGGGGTCATGGATTGCCACGCTGCGCTCGCAATGACGATACCCCTGCCGTCATTGCGAAGAGCGTAGCGAAGATAGGCCGTCATTGCGAGGAGCGTAGCGAAGATAGGCCGTCATTGCGAGGAGCGTAGCGACGCGGCAATCCAGGAAGTCCGGGGTCATGGATTGCCACGGCCTGCGGCCTCGCGCTGACGGGGTTTTCATGATTCGGGCTGCCGCCCCTGGCTACATGAATGTTAGGAATGCCGGCGAATCTTTTCAACCAGCGCGCTGGTCGAATAGCCATCGACAAACGGCAGCGCCAGGGCGCGCCCACCGTAACCTTCAACGACGCGCGTTTCGACAAGCGTCGCCATGTCGTAGTCGCCACCCTTGACCAGAATGTCGGGTTGGATCTGGGTAATCAGTTGCAGCGGCGTGTCTTCGTCGAACCATGTCACCAGACTGGTGCTGGCCAGCGCCGCCATCACAAATGCGCGGTCGGTTTCGTTGTTGAGGGGCCGGTCCGGCCCTTTGCCAAGCCGGCGCGCCGACGCGTCGGTGTTGAGCGCCACCAGCAGTGAGCCGCCGAGTGCGCGTGCCTGCGCCAGGTACATCACATGACCGCGATGCAGCACGTCAAAAACGCCGTTGGTAAAGACCCAGGGCCGGGGCAGCGTGGCGAGCCGCGCCAGCACGCCGGAACGGTCGCAAATCTTGTCTGCAAGAACAGCCAGCGCAGCCAGGTCGGTCATCGCTGGTATTCCTGGAGTTGTTGTCAGGCCGGCTGAGTGTCAACAAAGCTCGGGCGCAACATCAGTTTGTCGTACAGTTTTTGCAGGTTGGCGTGGCGCTCGCGCCAGTCAATCTGGGCAAAGCGGAAATCCAGATAACCCAGCGCGCAACCGACGGCCACGTCGGCCAGACTCAGATGAATGCCGGCGCAAAAGGGCTTGTCGCCCAGGCCCCTGCTCATTGCCAGCAGCGACGCATCTATCTTGCCCAGTTGCCGGTCAATCCAGGCCTGGCTGCGTTCGCCCTGGGCACGCGGTCCCCAGGTGGCTTCCAGCCGCGCCAGGATGGCGGCGTCGAGCACACCGTCGGCCAGCGCCTCCCAGGTCTTGACTTCAGCGCGCTCGCGCCCGACCGACGGGATCAGCTTGCCTACCGGCGACAAGGTGTCAAGGTATTCGACGATGACGCGCGAGTCGAACAACGCTTCGCTGCCCTCCATGATCAGGCACGGCACCTTGCCCAGCGGATTGGACTTGGCAATCGTGGTCTCTGGCGCCCAGACATCCTCGGTCACAAGCACATAGTCGAGTTTCTTCTCGATCATGACGACGCGCACTTTGCGCACATAGGGGCTGGTGTTGGATCCGATAAGTTTCATGGGCGATTTGGTATTTCAGGAGCTTTCATTCTATCCATCGGATCGCCAATCGACTTGCGCGACGACCGGGCTCAGTCGGCGTCCTACAATTGGCCCATGAGTTTTTCTGCCATTTCCGCCCTTTCCCCTTTGGACGGCCGCTACGCCGCCAAACTTGCCAAACTGCGCCCGATCATGAGCGAGCAGGGCTATATGCAGCGTCGCGTTCAGGTCGAAGTGGCCTGGTTCATCGGCTTGAGCGACTGCGGCTTTGCCGAATTCAAGCCGCTGTCGCCCGGAGCGCGCACTTACCTGCTGGGCCTGGTCAAGCATTTTTCGGAAGTCGACGGCGAGGCCATCAAGGCAATCGAGAAGATCACCAACCACGACGTCAAGGCGGTCGAGTACTGGATCAAGTCCAAGTTTGAAGCGCGGCCGGAATTGCTGGCGGTCGGCGAGTTCGTGCATTTCGCCTGCACCAGCGAAGACATCAACAACACCAGTCACGCGCTGCAGCTCAAGAGTGCGCGCGAGCAGGTGTTGCTGCCGGCCATCGACGCGGTCATCGCACGGCTGCGCGACATGGCGCACGCCTTTGCCGGCGTGCCCATGCTCAGCCGCACGCACGGCCAGACCGCCAGCCCGACCACCGTCGGCAAGGAAATTGCCAACGTCGTGGTGCGCTTGCAGGCGGCGCGCGAAAAGATTGCCGGCATTGCGCTCATGGCCAAGATGAACGGCGCGGTCGGCAACTACAACGCACACCTGGCGGCCTGGCCCGAGTTCGACTGGGAAGCGTTCAGCCGCAAACTGGTGGAAGCGCCCGAGCCGTTCGGCCTGGGCTTGACGTTTCAACCCTACAGCATCCAGATCGAGCCGCACGACTACATGGCCGAGCTGTTTGACGCCATCGCGCGCTCTAACACCATCATGATCGACTGGGCGCGTGATGTCTGGGGCTATGTGTCGCTCGGGTACTTCAAGCAAAAACTGCGCGACGGCGAAGTCGGCTCTTCGACCATGCCGCACAAGGTCAACCCGATTGATTTTGAGAACGCCGAGGGCAACCTGGGCCTGGCCAATGCGCTGCTCAAACACCTGAGCGAAAAACTGCCAGTCAGCCGCTGGCAGCGCGACCTGACCGACTCCACCGTGCTGCGCAACATGGGTGTGGCGATCGGTTATGCCGTGCTGGCCTGCCAGTCGCTGGGCACCGGGCTGGGCAAGCTCGAAATCAACGAGGCGGTCATCGCCGCCGACCTGGACCAATCATGGGAAGTGCTGGCCGAGCCTATCCAGACCGTGATGCGCCGCTACGGCCTGCCGCAACCGTACGAGCAGCTCAAGAAATTCACCCGCGGCGAGCCGATCTCGCGCGAGTTGATGCAAGGCTTCATCGCCAATCTGGAGATTCCCGAAGCCGACAAGCAGCGCCTGCTGGACATGACGCCAGCCAGTTACACCGGGCTGGCCGAGCAACTGGCCCGGCGCGTATAAAACTTCCATCACATCGCAACCAGAAATCTATACAATCTGAAATTACGTTTTTCAGATTGTATGAATTCTTTTCCCAGAGACCTGTCTCCAACGCTGCTCCGGCTGGCCAGCCAGTTCCCGGTGATCGCCGTGACCGGGCCGCGCCAGTCTGGCAAAACCACGCTGGTGCGCCAGGTCTTTGCCGACAAGCCCTATGTGTCGCTGGAAGACCCGACCGAACTGGCTTTTGCACAAACCGATGCGCGTGCCTTTTTGGCTCGGTTTTCAAAAGGGGCCGTGTTCGACGAGGCGCAGCGCTGGCCGCAACTGTTTTCTTATCTGCAAGGCATGGTCGATACCGATCGCACGCCCGGTCGATTCGTGCTGACTGGTTCACAACAATTTGACCTGATGGCAGGCATCAGCCAGTCGCTGGCCGGACGCATTGGCCTGACCCGCTTGCTGCCGCTGGCTGCCTCGGAGATTGGCACGGACCGTCTGCTGAACGTGGCGCAACAGGTGTGGCGTGGTGCCTACCCGGCGCTGTGGCAAAGCCCTGTCACCTTGATGCAGGCCAATGACTGGTTTGCCAGCTATATCGCCACTTACGTTGAACGTGATGTGCGGCAATTGCTCAATGTGCAAAACCTGTCCACGTTCCAGCGCTTTGTGCGCCTGTGCGCAGGGCGCACAGGCACCCTGCTGAACCTGGTCAAGCTGGCGGCTGACGCCGGTATCACCCACCCCACCGCGCGGCAATGGCTGTCGTTGCTGGAAAGCAGTGAGCTGGTCTACCTGCTGGCGCCGTACCACCGCAACTTTGGCAAGCGCCTGGTCAAAACGCCGAAGCTATATTTCACCGACAGCGGCCTGGCCGCCTGGCTGCTCGGGATTCGTGACCCCGAACTGATGTGGCTGCACCCATTGCGCGGCGCCTTGTTTGAAACCTGGGTGCTCGCCGAAGTTCGCAAGTTCCGTCTTAACCAGGGCTTGCCAAGCGACATGTTTTTCTGGCGTGACAACAATGGTCTGGAGGCAGACCTGGTGTTCGAAACACCCGTGGGGCTGCAGTGCGTCGAAATCAAGTCAGGTCAGACCCTGACGCCCGATCTGGTGCGCGCAGGCCGGCACGCCAACCGCTTTGTCACCGAGCCTGGCCCGGCCCCGTGGCTGATCCACGGCGGAAGCGAGAACTACACCCGTGACGGTGTGCGTTGCATCAGTTGGCAGCGTTTTGCGCTGCCCCGGGTGACCGAGACAGAGTCGACATAACCCCCTCTGTCATCTCTTCCAACTGCAACTTTTTTCATGGCACTCAAATCCACCATCTTTAAAGCCAGCCTGCAGATCGCTGACATTGACCACAGCTACTACGCAGACCACAGCCTCACTCTGGCGCGCCATCCGAGCGAAACCGACGAACGCATGATGCTGCGCCTGTGCGCGCTGGCGCTGCAGGCCTACAAGCTGCAAAGCGTGTGTGGCGGTGACGGCACCCTGAGCTTTGGCGCGGGTCTGAGCGACCCCAATGAGCCCGACGCCTGGCTGCGCGACTACACCGGGCTGACCCGGCTCTGGATCGAGGTCGGCCAACCCGAAGACAAGCCGCTGCTCAAAGCCTGCGGCAAGGCCGACGAAGTCGTGCTGTACTGCTTCAACCATGCGGCCGAGATCTGGTGGCGCACGATGCAGGCCAAGCTGGCACGCCCGCAAAACCTGAGCGTGTTTCGCATCCCGACCAGCGCATCACAGTCACTGATCCCGATGGCCCAGCGCAGCATGCAGCTTCAGGCCACTGTTCAGGAAGGCGTTCTGACCCTGGGAGACGGCGCGCTGCATGTGGAGATCGAGCCGCAGCGCTGGAAGTAGTTGCCAGACTCCCTGCGGTCTCGGCCCGATTGCTGCGCTGACTTGGAATGATGGGCAGGCACCTTCTGCGCGATTGATGCAATTACTTGGCCGATATAAAGGGCGCTGACGTTTGGCGACCTCGCCGCCCGGCAAGCCAGCACCCTGTGATCCACGTTCAGCCCGACCTACAATTCACTTCGAAAATAGGGGAGGCACCTGGCGGACTTGCATAGTGAAAACGGTTCACCAGAAGAGCCGTCAGATTCTGTTGGTCACCCCATCGAACATGAACAAGGCTTTCACCAAAGAAACTGATGACGCGCACGACGCGGATGATGATCTGCAACTGCCGGCGCTCCCGGTGGGCGGCAAGAACTACATCACGCCGACCGGCTATGCGCGCTTGCGCGCGCAGTTGCTCGACCTGATGGACAACGAGCGCCCCAAGGTGGTCGAGGCGGTGCATTGGGCGGCGCGCAACGGTGACCGCTCTGAAAACGGCGATTACATTTACGGTAAGAAGCGGCTGCGCGAGATTGACCGGCAAATCCGTTTTCTGACCAAGCGGCTGGCGATCGCGGAGATCATCGACCCGGCGCTGCACCACGGCAACGAGCAGATCTTCTTTGGCGCCAGCGTGACTTATGCCGACCCTGCAGGCACCGAGCACACTGTCACCATCCTTGGCATCGACGAGGCCGACAGCGCGCAGGCACAGGTGAGCTGGGTGTCGCCGATTGCCCGAACGTTGCTCAAGGCCCGCATTGGCGATGTGCTGCAACTGGTGACGCCGTCAGCGGCGGTTGAAATCGAGGTTCTCGACGTTCAGTATCCGGACTCTTGAAGCGGCCACGCGTGGCGCGCACTGCGCAGGCCATGACGGGACTACTTTCGTCATTGCGAGGAGCGTAGCGACGTGGCAATCCAGGAAGTCCGGGAGTCATGGATTGCCGCGCTGCGCTCGCAATGACGATACCGGGTGGATTGCCGTGCTGCGCTCGCAATGACGGGGTCGGCGCATGCGGCTAGCTGCTGGCTTGCGTGTTCTTGGACCGCTGCGCCTTCAGCACCGCCGGGATTCGTCTTAAATTGCTGAGCGCCGCCTCCAGGTGGCTGAGGTCGCGCACTGCGATCACAAAGCGCAGGTCGGTGGCATCCTGCGCGGTGTCGTCGTCCATGTCGATGTGGGTGATGTCGGCCTCGGCGCTTGCCAGCGCGGTGGCGACGCGGGCCAGCACGCCCTTGCCGTTGGTCACCGTGATCAGGACGCTGGTCTCAAACGTGCGCACCGGCTCATCCGACCATTCGACGTTGATGAAACGCTCGCTGTCCTTGTTCTTGAGCTTCTTGGCGACGGTGCAGTCGTCGGCGTGCACGATCAAGCCTTCGCCGCGTCCCAGGTAGCCCACGATGGCGTCGCCTGGCACCGGCTTGCAGCAGGAGGCAAAGCGCACCGACGTGTTCTCGCTGCCGTCCAGCGCCACGCTGTCCTGCGCCACCGCCTCGTTGGCGCTGTAGCGCTCGCGCGTGAGCAGCAAGGCGTCGGGCTTTTCGCCACCTTCGCCGAGTAGCGCACGCAGCCGCTTGGCGACGATGCTGGCAATGCGTTTGCCCAGTCCGATGTCCATCAGCAGGTCGGAGCGGCTCTTGTTGCCGCTAAAGCGCAGCAGTTTTTCCCAGATCAGCTTGCTCTTGCCGGTCTCGCCGGGCAGCTTTTCAATGCCCTCGGCGCGCAGTGCCAGCGCCAGCATCTTCTCGCCCAGGTCTTCGGAATCGACCAGGGCCAGCGTTTTAAGGTGGTGGCGAATCTTGGAGCGCGCGCGCGCGGTCCTGACAAAACTGAGCCAGGCCGGATTGGGGGTGGACTCGGCTTCGGTCACGACTTCAATGACGTCGCCATTCTTGAGCTCGGTGCGCAGCGGCACGTGTTCGCCGTTGATCTTGGCCGACACGGTGCGGTCACCCACATTGCTGTGAATGGCGTAGGCAAAATCGACGATGGTGGCGCCTCTGGGCAGCGCCATGATCTGGCTCTTGGGCGTAAACACATAGACCGCATCGGGAAACAGATCGACCTTGACGTGGTCCCAGAACTCGGTCGCATCGCGCGTCTCGTCCTGAATGTCGAGCAGCGACTGCAACCAGTGTGAACCGAGCCGGTCTGCGTTGCCGCCAGCCTGCGCCTTGTACAGCCAGTGTGCGGCGACGCCCGACTCGGCCACAATGTTCATCGCCTCGGTGCGCAACTGGAACTCGACGTTGACACCGGACGGACCCACCAGCGTGGTGTGCAGCGACTGGTAGCCATTGAGCTTGGCAATCGCAATGTGGTCCTTGAAGCGCCCCGGCACCGGCTTGTAGAGCTGGTGCAGCGTGCCCAGCGCGGTGTAGCAGTCGATCACGCTGGGCACCAGCACGCGAAAGCCATAGATGTCGTTGACCTGGGCAAAGTTCAGGTGCTTTTCAACCATCTTCTTGTAGATCGAATAGACGGTTTTCTCGCGGCCCGAAATTCTGACGTTCATGCCGTTGTTGGCAAAAGTGGTTTCCACCTCTTTTTGCACTTTCTGGATCAGGTCGCGCCGGCGGCTGCGCGCCTTGGTCACGGCCTTGGACAAAATCGCGTAGCGCCACGGCAGCAAGTGGCGAAAAGCCAGGTTTTGCAGCTCCCGATAAGTCTGGTTCAAGCCGAGGCGGTGCGCGATGGGGGCGTAGATGTCGAGCGTCTCGGAGGCGATGCGCGCCCATTTTTCGCGCGGCGCGTCCGACAGCGTGCGCATATTGTGGGTTCTGTCGGCCAGCTTGATCAGGATGACGCGCACGTCGCGCGCCATCGCCAGCAGCATTTTGCGAAACGACTCGGCCTGGTTTTCTTCGCGCGTATTGAAGTGCAGCCTGTCGAGCTTGGTCAGGCCATCCACCAGTTCCGCCACCGAAGCGCCAAAGCGCTCGATCAGCTCGGCCTTGCTGACGCCGCAGTCTTCCATCGAGTCGTGCAGCAGCGCCGCCATCAGCGCCTGCGAATCAAGTTTCCATTCAGCGCATTGCGCCGCGACTTCAATCGGGTGCGTGATATAGGGCTCGCCGCTGTTGCGTATCTGGCCCAGATGCGCCTGGTCGGCAAAGCGGTAAGCCTGGCGCACCTGCTCCAGGTCGGGTGCCGAGAGATAGTCGAGCCGGGCTGTCAGATTGGCGAAACTGGCCGCTGTGGCGTTGGCAGCCGCCGGGCTGGGAGTGGTGGTGACGTGCGTGCGCGCACCGGCGTCTGCCGTGTTGCTGGAGGATGATTTGACAGTGCTACCCACCCCTCAAATATAGCGTGCAGCGGGTGGCTTGTGACGCAGCAACAAAAAAGCACCGTAAACGGTGCTGTTTGACGGCTTTGAAAAGACCTTACAGCGGCACTTTTTTCAGCATTTCAATGCCAATTTTGCCTGCTGCAATTTCGCGCAGCGCGGTCACGCCGGGTTTGTTCTTGCTTGTGACCTTGGCGGCGTGGCCCTGACTCAACATGCGGGCACGGTAAGTAGCGGCCAGCACCAGCTGGAAGCGGTTGGGGATTTGCGCCAGGCAATCTTCAACGGTAATACGGGCCATTAGTTTCTCCGAAAGACCAGGGCTATAGATTAGGGAATGTGCAGCGCTTTGAACGTCTCGGCCCGGGCACGACGCTGTGCCACAAACCTCAGGCGCTGGGAATGAACGATGGCCTTCAGGTCAAAAAGCGCTCGATCAAACAGTTCGTTGATTATAACGAAGTCGAACTGGTGGACTTGCGCGACCTCGACGGCCGCATTCTTGAGCCGCAATTCGATCACTTCTGCCGAGTCTTCGCCCCGACGCTCTAGCCGCGCGCGCAGTTCCTCCCAGCTCGGCGGCAGGATGAAGATGCTGATGGCGTTGGCAAAAATCTTCTTGATCTGCAGCGCGCCCTGGAAGTCGATTTCAAGAATCACATCGGCGCCCAGCGCCATGCGCTCCTGGATCGCCTTCTTTGAAGTGCCGTAGCGGTGGTTGTGCACCTGGGCCCATTCAACAAAGGCATTGGCCTGCACCATGGCGTCAAACTCGGCTTCGGAGATGAAGAAATACTCGCGCCCGTGTTTCTCCTGGCCACGCGGAGCCCGCGTGGTGTGCGAGACCGACGGCTGCACGTGGGCATCAAGCTCGAGCAGCGCCTTGACCAGACTCGATTTGCCAGCCCCGCTCGGAGCCGCAACCACAAACAAGTTTCCCGGGTAATCCATGTGGTGCATCCTATTCGATGTTTTGCACCTGCTCGCGCATTTGCTCTATCTGCACCTTCATATCGACCGAGATATGCGTCAATTCCAGCGCCGCCGACTTCGAGCCCATGGTGTTGGCCTCGCGGTGCAGTTCCTGAATCAGGAAGTCGAGCCGTTTGCCAATCTCGCCGCCCTTGTTGATCAGCCGTTCCAGCTCATCCAGGTGCGAGTCGATGCGGGTGATTTCCTCGGCGACGTCAATGCGGATCGCAAACGCGGTGGCTTCTGATAGCGCCCGGTCCTGCGCCGCTTCCGGCAGGCTGACGCCGTCGGTCAAGGCCATCGCGTCTTTCCAGCGGTCCATGAAGCGCTGGCGCTGCTGCGCCACCAGTTGCGGCACCAGCGGTCCGGCCTGCGCCGCCAGCGCGCGCAGTTGTCCGATGCGATCGAGCAGCATGCTGGCCAGGCGGGCTCCTTCGCGCTGGCGTGCCGACAGCAGCTCGGCGACGGTTTGCCGCCCCAGCGCCACAATGTCGTCCTGCCAGTTGTGGCTGACCGCGTTGTCGCTGGCGCTCAGGCGTATCACGTCGGCCACACTGAGCGCCGTGGCATCAGGCAGCCAGGAGCGCACGCTGTCCTGCACCGCATTGAGCCGCTGCAGCAAGCGCGGACTGGGTTCGGAGACGATGTTGGGGGCGGCACTTTCCAGCGAGGCGCGGACTTCGACCTTGCCGCGTTTGACTTTCTCGACCAGCAGTTCGCGCAGCGCCGGCTCGTACTGCCGAAGCTCCTCGGGCAAGCGAAACGACAGGTCCAGAAAGCGGCTGTTGACCGAGCGGATTTCCAGGCCGAGCCGGCCCGGCGCCGTGCCTCTGGCGTCGGCGTCGGAGGCGGAATTGGCTGGGCTGTGCTGGGCGCTGGCATAGCCCGTCATACTGTAAACTGGCATCTCGACTCTTTGATCAATGGGACGGGCAAGAGAATAACCCGGTTCCGATGGACTCAGGAGAACTCCAGCGCAAAATTATGTCCAAGGACAAGCCCGCACCCTTACCGCCCGACACCTTGACCGGTGGCTACCGCATTGTGCGCAAGCTCGCAGCCGGCGGATTTGGCGTCGTCTATCTGGCGGTCGATCTGGAAGGCCAGCAAGTTGCCATCAAGGAATATTTGCCGGCGGCCCTGGTGACGCGCGCGCCAGGGGCTTTGCTGCCCCAGATTCAGCCGGAAAAACTGTCGCTGTACCGGCTCGGGCTGAAGAGTTTCTTTGAGGAAGGCCGCGCGCTGGCGCAGATCTCGCACCCCTCGGTGGTGAGCGTGATCAACTTCTTTCGCGAGAACGAAACGGTTTACATGGTGATGAATTACCTGGAGGGCGCGTCCCTGCAGGAGTTCATCATCGTAGCGCGCGATCAAAAAAAAGAGAAAGTGTTCCGGGAATCGACGATCCGGTCGCTGTTTGACGAGGTCTTGCGCGGCTTGCGCATTGTTCATCAGCACAAGATGCTGCACCTCGATATCAAGCCGGCCAATGTCTTCATCACGGACGACAACAAGTCGGTGCTGATCGACTTTGGCGCCGCGCGTGAAGTGCTGACCAAGGAAGGTAACTTTGTACGCCCGATGTACACCCCCGGCTTTGCCGCGCCCGAAATGTACCGGCGCGATACCTCGATGGGCCCGTGGACCGACATCTACGCCGTTGGCGCCTGCATTTATGCCTGCATGCAGGGTTACCCGCCGGCTGAGGCTCCGCAACGTCAGGAAAAGGACAAGATGGCGATCACGCTGACCCGGCTGCGCGGCATCTATTCGGATGACCTGATAGAACTGGTGCAGTGGTGCATGGCGCTCGATCCACTGTCGCGGCCGCAATCCGTGTTTGCCCTGCAAACCGAGATGAGCCGCGTCGGTGAGCGCCGCTACACGCGCTTGAGCGTGGCTGAAAAAGTCCGGCTGCAACTCGACACCCTGGTGGCCGACACGGGAAAGAGCGTCAAACCACACGTTGGCCGCGGGGTCGTTTCGAAATGAAGTTTTCTGTCTTTCAACTCAGCCGCAAAGGCGGACGACAAAACAACGAAGACCGCATGGGCTACTGCTACACCAGCCAGGCCGGCATCTTCTTGCTGACCGACGGCATGGGAGGGCATCCGCTGGGGGAAGTGGCGGCGCAACTGACGCTGCAGGTGATGTCGGCGATGTTTCAAAAACAGGCGCAACCGGTGCTGCGCGATGTGGCCGCGTTTTTGCCCGATGCACTGATGGCGGCGCACCGGCAAATCCTGCGCTATTCGGTGGAAAAAGGCCTGCCCGACACGCCGCGCACGACGCTGGTGGCAGCGGTGGTGCAGGACGGGGTGGTGAGCTGGGTTCACTGTGGCGACTCGCGTCTGTATCTGGTGCGCAAGGGCGCGCTACTGGCGCGCACGCGCGACCATTCGTATCTTGAACAACAACACAAGGCTGGCGCGGACGCCAAGCAGACGTCAGCGGTCAACAGAAACGTGCTGTACACCTGCCTGGGCTCGCCGACCAAGCCGGTGTTTGACGTTACCGGACCGGTGGCGCTGCAGCAAGGCGACCGCCTGATGCTGTGTTCCGACGGTCTGTGGGGCCACCTCAGCGACACCGATATTGTTCTCCAGTTGAGTCAGAAGCCGGTCAGCCAGTCAGTTCCGCAGATGGTTGAAAAAGCGCTGCGCAAGGGTGGCAGCGCCGGTGACAATGTGACGGTGATCGCGTTGGAGTGGGAGACGCCGGACGGGTTCGAGACAACGCGCGGTGGCGTCTCCACCGACACCATCAGCGACGGCGTGTTTGCCTCCACGGTGCAAGCCGCAGGTCCGATGGACTCGGCGCTGGATGATCTCGATGACGCCGCCATCGAACGCTCGATCGCAGAAATCAACGAGGCAATTCGCCGCTCCGGTGCCAAATAGCGCTGACGGCGGCGCCATTTTTTCCAATCTCAGGTCCTTAACATGAATTCATTTTTGCGCTTGGGCGCACGCGCTCCAGATCAGCTTCGCGCGGTGCGCATGACGCGCTCGTACACCATGCATGCCGAAGGCTCGGTCCTGATCGAATTCGGCAATACCAAAGTGCTGTGCACGGCGTCGGTCGAAGAAAAGGTGCCAGGTCACAAGAAAGGCAGCGGCGAGGGTTGGGTGACGGCCGAATACGGCATGCTGCCACGCGCCACCCATACGCGCAGCGACCGCGAAGCGGCGCGTGGCAAGCAAAGCGGCAGGACGCAGGAAATCCAGCGCCTCATTGGGCGCAGCATGCGCGCCGTGTTTGACCTGGCCAAGCTGGGCGAGCGCACCATTCATCTCGATTGCGATGTGCTCCAGGCTGATGGCGGCACCCGCACCGCAGCCATCAGCGGTGCCTTTGTCGCGGCGCAGGACGCGGTAACGAAGCTGCTGGCGCAGGGCAAGCTGGCGCAGTCGCCGATTCGCGACCATGTGGCGGCGGTCTCGGTCGGCATCGTGCAGGGCACGCCGCTGCTGGACCTGGACTACAGCGAGGACTCAAGCTGCGACACCGACATGAATGTGGTCATGACCGGCGCCGGCCAGTTCATTGAAATTCAGGGCACGGCCGAGGGCGTAGCGTTTTCGCGCCAAGAGATGGACGCCATGCTGGCGTTGGCCGAAACCGGCATCAACGCGCTGGTGGCGCTGCAAAAACAGGCGCTGTCAGATTAATCCGGCTAACTTTCATGCAGCAATTGGGCAACATCCCGAATCATGAAAACCCCGTCATCGCGAGGCCGCAGCCCGTAGCGATCCATGACCCAAATTGAGTCCGTCATTGCGAGCGAAGCGTGGCAATCCATGACCCCTCCCGTCATTGCGAGCGCAGCGTGGCAATCCATGACCCAGCACTACTTGGATTGCCGCGTCGCTGCGCTCCTCGCAATGACAAAATCTATGGCGGCTCGATCTAAAGATTCTGCGCTTCAAACCATTTCACGTTATGCCTTGAGGCTACCGGTTTTATGAAAATTGTTCTGGCGTCCAACAATGCCGGCAAACTTGCCGAGCTGCGGGCCATGCTGGCGCCGCTCGGGTTGGAGCTGGTGGCACAGGGCGAGCTCGGCATTGCCGAGGCGCCGGAGCCGTTTCACACCTTCGTTGAAAACGCGCTGGCCAAGGCGCGCCATGCAGCGCAGCACAGCGGCCTGCCGGCGCTGGCCGACGATGCCGGCTTGTGTGTCGATGCGTTTGGCGGTTTGCCCGGAGTGGATACCGCCTATTACGCAACCCGGTTTGGCTACGCCAAGAGCGACGACAACAATGTGCGCGCGCTGCTGGAACAAATGCAGGGAGTCGAGAACCGCCGCGCCGCGATGGTCAGCACGCTGGTGGCGGTGCGCTCGGCGCAAGACCCCGAGCCCTTGATTGCGGTCGGCCGCGTGGTTGGCGAGATTGCGCGCAGTCCGCGCGGCAGCAATGGGTTTGGTTTTGACCCGGTGATGTACATCGCCGCGTTTGGCAAGACCTTTGCCGAACTGCCGCTCGAAGTAAAGAATGCCAACAGTCACCGCGGCCGTGCGGCGCGCGCGATGGTTGAACTGCTGCGCGAGCATTGGTTGACGCCCGGTGCGGCGCCGCTCTCATGATTCCGATCAGTCCCGAGCCGGCACCCGACGCCGCCGCGCCGGCGCATACGCTTGACTACTACCTGCGCCCCGGAACGTTGCAACTGGCCGCGCTGCCGCCGCTGTCGCTTTACGTGCATTTGCCGTGGTGCCTGAAAAAATGTCCGTACTGCGACTTCAACTCGCACGAAATGCGCGCGGCCGAGTTGCCGCAGCAGCGCTATATCGACGCCTTGCTGGCTGATCTGGAAGCGGCGCTACCGCTGGTCTGGGGCCGCAACGTGCACAGCGTTTTTTTTGGCGGCGGCACGCCCAGCCTTTTTGCGCCGCACGCGATTGAACAATTGCTGAGCGGCATCCGGGCCCGCCTGCCGCTTGAGCCCGGTTGCGAGATCACGCTGGAAGCCAATCCTGGCACGTTCGAGAAAGAGCGTTTCCGGGCCTTGCGCGCGGCCGGCGTGACCCGGCTGTCGGTCGGCGTGCAGAGTTTCAACGACGGTTATCTACAGGCGCTGGGGCGCGTGCATGACCGCGCCCAGGCTTTGGCCGCAGTCGAGGAAGCGGCGCAGGCGTTTGACACTTTCAACCTCGACCTGATGTACGCCTTGCCGGGACAGACATTGGCTGACCTGCGCGAAGACGTGAGTATCGCGCTGGACTTCGCGCCGCCGCATGTCTCGATCTATCAGCTCACGATCGAGGCCAACACTTACTTCGCGAAGTTTCCACCGGCGGTGCCCGACCTTGATACGGCCAGCGACATGCTGGACCTGATTACCGCCATGACGCAACAAATGAGCCTGGACCGTTACGAAGTGTCAGCCTATGCGCGCGCCGGCCAGCGCTGCGCCCACAACCTCAACTATTGGCAGTTTGGCGACTACCTGGGCATTGGCGCCGGGGCCCACAGCAAGCTCAGTTTTGCCCATCGGGTGGTGCGCCAGGCGCGCTTTCGCGAGCCCGCCCGGTACATGGAGCAGGCGCTGGCTGGTCACTGCGTTGCGCAGGAGCAGCAGGTCAGCCGCGCCGAGTTGCCGTTTGAATTCATGCTGAACACCTTGCGGTTGAGAGAGGGTTTTGCGTTGCAGTTGTTTTGCGAGCGCACCGGTTTGGCGCTGAGCGCCATTGAGCCGGCGCTGGAGCAGGCCGAGCGGCAGGGGCTGCTTGCACGCGAGCTGGGCATGGTCAGGCCGACCGTGCGCGGTTTCGATTTCCTGAACGATCTGCAGGCGCTTTTTTTGCCGCCAAAGAGTTGAGAGCAACGGCCGTGCGAACACAAACTTTCCATCTTTACCAAAGGTTCATTGAATTACAAACGGTTTGGCAGTAAAAAGAACATGCTTCGTTTAGGTTTTAAGTCTGCAAAGGAAATGCCATGAAGAAAATTCTTCTAGTGTCAGTGTCGGTGCTCGCCAGCGGGGTCAGCCTGGCGCAGGAGGTCGGGCGCGTCATTTCCTCAACGCCCATCGTGCAACAGCAGGCCGTTCCGCGTCAGGTGTGTTCTATCGAGCAGGTAGCAGCGCCACAACATAAATCTGGTGCCGGCGCCCTGATGGGGGCGATTGCCGGTGGCGCCATGGGCAATGCCATCGGTGGCGGAGCAGGCACCGCGATTGCGACCATGGTTGGCATCATCGGCGGCGCGGCGATTGGCGACAACATTGAGGGCGCGCAGACTGCGCAGATGCAAAACGTGCAGCGCTGCAGCACGCAAACGTATTACGAGAGCCGCGCCGTGGCCTATAACGTGGTCTATGAATATGGTGGCCGTCAATACACGGTGCAAATGCCGAGCGATCCGGGCCCGACGCTGCGGTTGCAGGTCACACCAGTCGGGGCCGAGGCACCTATGGCTTCGGCGCAAAACAGCATGACCTATTCGCAGTCGGGCTATTCACAACCGGTGTATTCGCAGCCGACGTATTCGCAACCCGTCTATTCGCAATCCGCCAATGTGGTGATGGTGCAGCCGGCCTACCCGGTGTACAGCACGGGCTATTCCACCGGCTATTCCCCTGGCTATTACGCGCAGCCGAACTACTTTCCGATCGGATTGGCGGTCGGTCTGGGTCTGGGTTACTGGGGCGGTGGCCATCGCCACGGTCGCTGGCGCTAGGGTGCGCTGCGTCGGGTTACGCCTGCGGCTAACCCGACCTACCGTTAAGCCGGCTCGGGTTTGGCAGTGCGTCGGCGCAGTCCGAGGTATTTGCGACAACTGGCGTTGATCACGTGCAGTTCGGCCAGCGTCCTGTCAATCTGGGCGCGCTTGTTCTCCAGCTCGGCAATGGCTGTGTCGGTGCGGTCAATTACATAGGTCAGTTGCTGGGTACGGCCCTCGCCGTGATCGCCGTACAGGTCAAGAAAGCGTTTGATGTCTGACAGGCTCGATCCAATATCCTTGGCCCGCAATATCAGCGTCAGGCGCGCCCGGTCGCGCTTGCTATAGACGCGGGCGCCGCTGACGCGCCGGGGCGTGAGCAGCCCCTTGTCCTCATAAAAGCGCAAGGCGCGCAAGCTGATGCCGAATTCGGTGCACAGTTCGGTGATGCCAAATAGTTCTGACCCACCCTCGTCGCGATGCGCATCGACAAAGGCCTGCGCGTCGGTCTTGGCCGGCAATGATTTTGTCGCCACGCCCGGTACCTTGGGGTGCGAAGGCCGGCTCAGATCACGCGCTGCAGGCGCATCGCGACGCTCATGTCACCGCTGACCTTGAGCTTGCCCATCATGAAGCCGTTGGCCGGGTCCAACTCACCGGCCAGCATGGCGTTGAGGTCTTCCAGCGAGATGGCGACGGTGCAGTCGGCCTCGGCGTCGCTGTTGCTGACTGCGTTCGGTACCGACTTGCCGTCCACGTAAATCATTCCGTCGGCGCCGCAGTCAAATTTGACGCTGGCGCCCAGTCCGGAGTCGCTGCCAACTTTGGTTCGGATGGCTTGGGTGCAGGCTTCGAGGTTCATGCTATTCCTTTGAGGTGAATGTGCCTCAGGCACAAGGGGATTACTGTATCGGCTCATGGTAGCAGGCTTGCATCACCCATAGACTAGGAAAAGTACCTATACGAAATCAGGTTGACGTTAACGTCAGCATACCGTCTAATGCTCAGCACTCAGCAGGACCACTACCCATGCCCGTTATCCGCTCCAGCATCAATGTCAAATCGGAGGCGTTTGCCGTCAACGCCAGGCGCATGAGCGATTTGCTCGGCGAAGTTCAGCGTCTGGAGCAGATGGTGATTGCCGAGTCCGAATCGAAGCGCGAGAAGTTCGACGCGCGCGGCCAATTGCTGCCGCGCGAACGGGTGGCGCGCCTGCTCGACCGGAGTTCTTCGTTTCTCGAAATCAGCCGCTTGGCCGGACTGAATATGCACGACGACGACGGCAAGAAGTCGGTGATGGGTGGCGGCTCGATCATCGGCATCGGCGTGGTCGCCGGCAAGCGCTGCCTGATCTCGGCCAGCGACAGCGCGGTCAAGGGCGGCACCGTGGCGCCGATGGGTTTGCGCAAGGCGCTTCGGGCGCAGGAGATTGCGCGCCAGAACAAACTGCCGCTGATCCACCTGGTGGAGAGCGGCGGCGCGAACCTGATGTACCAGAGTGAAATCTTCATCGAAGGCGGGCGCAGCTTTGCCAACCAGGCGCGCATGTCGGCCGCCGGATTGCCGCAGATTGCCGTGGTGCACGGCTCATCGACCGCCGGCGGCGCCTATTTGCCGGGTCTGTCCGACTACGTGATTCTGGTGCGCGGGCGCTCGAATATCTTCCTGGCCGGGCCGCCGCTGGTGAAGGCCGCCATTGGCGAGGACTGCACCGAAGCCGAGATTGGCGGCGCCGAGACGCATGCGCGCATCACCGGTCTGGGCGAGTACTTGTGCGAAGACGACGCGCACGCCATCGCGATGGCGCGCGAGGTGCTGGACAAATTGCGCTGGGACCTCGTTCCCCCAAGCGCCAGCTTTGCCGAGCCGCTGCTCGACGAGCAGGAACTGCTCGGCATTGTGCCGGCCGACGAGCGCGAACCGTACGACGTGCGCGAGGTGATTGCGCGGCTTGTCGATGGCTCCGATTTTCTCGAATTCAAGGCCGAGTACGGCGCCGAGATGATGTGCGGTCATGCTCGCGTGCAGGGTCACCTGGTGGGCATACTGGGCAACAACGGGCCGATTCAGCCGACCGGCTCGACCAAGGCCGGCCAGTTCATCCAGCTCTGCGATCAAAGCGCCACGCCGCTGATCTTTTTGCAGAACACCACCGGCTATATGGTCGGCTCGGTCGCCGAGCGCAGCGGCGCCATCAAGCACGGCTCGAAGATGATTCAGGCCGTGGCCAATGCGCGCGTGCCCAAATTCACGGTTGTGCTCGGTGGCTCGTACGGCGCTGGCAATTACGGCATGTGCGGTCGCGGTTTTGATCCGAACTTCATCTTCGCCTGGCCGAGCGCGCGCACCGCCGTGATGGGCGGCGCGCAGGCTGCGAAGGTGATGGATATCGTCAACCGCGCCAAGATCGAGCGCAGCGGCATGGCAGCCAACGAAGAAGCGCTGAAAGCGATGTCGGACGGACTGCGGCTGCGCCTGGACAAGGAATCGGCCGCCCTCTTTGGCACGGCACGGTTGTGGGACGACGGCATCATCGACCCGCGCGACACGCGCCGTCTGCTGGGTCTGTGCCTGACCATGGCAGAAGAAGCGCAGGGCCGCCAATTGCACCCCAATACTTTTGGCGTTGCGCGCATGTAAGGTGCCTGGAAATTGCAGAAATACTACTTGCTCGTCATGGCGAGGAGCGCACTGCTACCGTCATTGCGAGGAGCGAAGCGACGTGGCAATCCATGAATCCATGGATTACCGCGCGGCGCTCGCAATCACGGAAACGGGTACATTGAAATGTTCCACTTTCCAAACTGCGCCCGAGCCGAAGTCTGTCTTTTTTTTTGCATCTTCGAATGAAAGGTCCCTATGAAATTCACCCCCGAACACGAACAGATTGCCGACACGGTGCGCAAGTTTGTCGCCAGGGAAATCAACCCGCATGTGGCCGAGTGGGAGGCCGCCCACGAGTTTCCGGCGCATGCGCTGTTCAAGAAGATGGGCGACCTGGGCCTGCTTGGAATCAAGTACCCCGAGGAGTACGGTGGCATGGGGCTGGACTTCAGCTACTCAATGGTGATGGCCGAGGCGCTCGGTGAGTGCAACTGCGGCGGTGTGCCGATGGCGATTGGCGTGCAGACCGATATGTGCACGCCGGCGCTGGCACGCTTTGGCTCGGACGAGCTCAAGCGCGAGTTTCTGGCACCCAGCATCGCCGGCGACATGGTCGGCTGCATTGGCGTCAGCGAAGTCGGCGGCGGCTCGGATGTGGCGGCGCTCAAGACGACAGTGCGCAAGGACGGCGACGACTACCTCATCAACGGCTCCAAGATGTGGATCACCAATGGCATGCAGGCCGACTGGTGTTGCCTGCTGGCCAACACGTCCGAGGGCTCGGCGCACAAGAACAAGTCGCTGATCATGGTGCGCCTGGACAGCCCCGGCGTGACGCGCCAGAAGATCCACAAGATCGGCATGAACTCGTCGGACACGGCGCAACTGTTCTTTGACGATGTGCGGGTGCCGCAACGCAACCTGATCGGGCAGGAGGGCATGGGCTTCATGTTCCAGATGCTGCAGTTCCAGGAAGAAAGGCTGTACGCGGCGGCCGGCTCGCTGCGCTCGCTGGACCGGCTGATCGACCAGACGATTGACTACACGCGCGCGCGCCAGACCTTTGGCAAGCCGATTCTGGACAATCAGGTGGTGCACTTTCGACTGGCCGAACTGCGCACCGAGGTCGAAGCGCTGCGCGCGCTGACCTACCGCGCGGTCGAGTCCTATGTTGCGGGCAAGGACGTGACCAAACTGGCGTCGATGGCCAAGCTCAAGGCGGGACGCCTGAGCCGCGAAGTGGCAGACAGTTGCTTGCAGTATTGGGGCGGCATGGGCTACACCTGGGACAACCCCATCGCCCAGGCCTATCGCGACGGTCGTTTGATGTCGATTGGTGGCGGCGCCGACGAGATCATGCTGGGCATCATCTGCAAGCTCCAAGGCACGCTGCCCGCCAGGGTATCGATCCAGGGATAGCTCGTAGGTCGGGTTAGCCGCAGGCGTAACCCGACATTTGGTGGGCAATTTGTCGGGTTACGCTGCGCTAACCCGACCTACAGTTGGAACTGTTTATGTTACTTTTGCTTAACTCCTAGGGCCTGATCCGCATTATGTTTAACAAGATTCTGATTGCCAACCGGGGTGACCAGCCGCAAAGCGGCGCAGCAGCGAAGCTACATTGCGTGTTGCGCGCAGCGCGAGCAGGCGATTTGACCCCGATGGAGAGCGTTCATGTTTAACAAGATTCTGATCGCTAATCGGGGTGAAATCGCTTGCCGCGTCATGCGCACTGCGCGCCGGCTCGGTTATCGAACCGTTGCCGTTTACAGCGACGCCGACCGTGCTGCACCGCATGTGCGGCTGGCGGACGAAGCGGTGCATATCGGCGGCTCGGCTGCCGTGGATTCGTATCTGAATACGGCGGCATTGCTGGAGGCGGCGCGCAAGAGCGGGGCGCAGGCAGTGCATCCGGGCTATGGCTTCCTTAGCGAGAGCGCCGCCTTCGCGCAGGCCTGTGTCGATGCCGGCCTGGTCTTCATCGGCCCGCCGGCTGATGCCATGAAAGCGATGGGCGACAAGGCGCTGGCCAAGCGCCGCATGCTGGCGGCCGGCGTGCCGTGTGCGAACGGCTATCTGGGTGACGAGCAGGACGAGGCGCGGCTGCGGCAAGAAGCGCTCAAGCTCGGTTTCCCGCTGCTGGTGAAGGCGGTGGCTGGTGGTGGCGGGCGCGGCATGCGGCTGGTGCGCGCGGCCGACGAAGTTGCGCAGGCGCTGGTGGCGGCCCGGCGCGAGGCGCAAAGCGCTTTTGGCGACGGCACGCTGATGCTTGAGCGCTTGATAGACAACGGCCGGCACATTGAAGTCCAGATCTTTGCCGACGCGCACGGCAACGCCGTGCACCTGGGCGAGCGCGACTGCACGGCGCAACGCAGACGGCAAAAAGTGATTGAGGAAGCGCCATCGCCGGTGGTGAGTGCGGCGATGCGCGAAGCCATGGGCAAAGATGCGGTGGCGGCTGCGCTGGCGGTTGGCTACCGCGGTGCCGGAACGGTGGAGTTCATCGTCGATGCCGACTTGAAACACTTCTTTCTGGAGATGAACACGCGCCTGCAGGTCGAGCACCCGGTGACCGAAATGGTGACCGGCCTGGATCTGGTCGAGTGGCAACTGCGCGTGGCCGCCGGCGAGCCGCTACCGCTGGGCCAGGCCGATATCCATTTCACTGGCCACGCGATCGAAGCGCGCCTGTATGCCGAAGACCCGTACGCCGGCTTTGCGCCGCAAACCGGAGCCGTGCGCTGGTGGCGCCCGCAGCTCGCACTTCAGAGCGGTGTGCGCATCGACGACGGCATTCAAGAGGGCGGCGAGGTCTCGCCCTTTTACGACCCGCTGCTGGCCAAGGTCATCGTCCATGGGCGTGACCGTGGTGACGCGATCCGGCGCCTGCGCGCGGCGCTGCAAAACGCGCCGCTATTGGGCCTGCGCAATAACGGCCGCTTCCTGGCCGATCTGGTCGATCACCCGGCGTTTCGCAATGCCAGCATGACCACCAGCCTGATCGACGAGTGGCAGACCATCGGCGAGGCGTTGCTGCAAGCCCCGGTGCCGGACGACGCGGCGTGGTGCGTTGCTGCGGCTGCGCTGGCGCAGCAGGGCGGTGCCGGCTGGCGCGCTGACAGCGTCGCCGCGTACGACATTGCGCTGCGGTGCGAGCAGCTCAGCAAAACATTGCGGGTGCGACCGCATCGTTCGGGCCAGGTGCGCGTGACGCTGGAGGGTCAACAGCACAGCGTGAAAGTCATCGGCTTGGATGACGGCGATTTGCGTTTCGAGATCGACGGCGTGACACGCCGCGCGGTCGCCGTGCTGCATCAGCATGAGTTGCATATCGCACTCGACGGCAACAGCTTTGTATTTGCCGAACCATCACCGTTTCCCGGCAGCAACGTGGCGCTGGACGCAAGCCGGGCGCTGGCGCCAGTGGCTGGCAAGGTCATGCAAATTCAGGTGGCGGTGGGCGACTCTGTGGCGCCGGGCCAGCAGCTACTGTGCATCGAAGCCATGAAGATGGAGATGTGGCTGACGGCCAAGGCCGCCGGCGCGGTGCGGGCGCTGCATGTGGCGCTGGGTGAACAGGTTGAGTCGGGCCGGCTGCTGGTGGAGGTTGAACTTGCAGATATGAAGGAAGCATGATGGACAAAGCCATTCTGACTTGCGCGCTGACCGGCGTGCTGACCAACCCGAAGCAACACCCGGTGCCGGTGACACCGACCCAGATGGCGGCCGAGGCGCGCGACGCCTTCAATGCTGGCGCCTCCATCATGCATGTGCACGTTCGCATGCAAGAAGAAGGCCTGGGCCACATGCCAAGCTGGGACCCGGATGTGGCCGAGGCGGTGGTGAATGCCATTCGCGGCGCCTGCCCTGGCGTCATCATCAACCTGACCACCGGCGTCGTCGGGCGGGACATTGCGGGTCCGCTGGCGTGCATCCGCCGGGTCAGGCCGGAGATTGCCGCCTGCAATGCTGGCAGCCTGAATTACCTCAAGATCAAGGACGATGGCCAATGGGCCTGGCAGCCGATGGTGTTCGACAACCCGGTGCCCAAGGTGCAGCAGTTTCTGGACGTGATGAACGAGTTGCACATCCACCCAGAGTTCGAGTGTTTCGACGTCGGCATCGTGCGCAGCGTGGCGATGTACCTGAAGGCCGGGATGTTCAGCGGCGTGCCGGAAGTCAACTTCGTGATGGGGGTGGCCAGCGGCATGCCGTGTGATGCCGACCTGCTGGCCTTGCTGCCACGCTGGATGCCCGCGGGCGCGGTGTGGCAGAGCACGCTGATCGGCCGCGCCGAGATCTGGCCGGTGCACCAGAAGACGGCCGAACTGGGTGGCATGCTGCGCAGCGGGCTGGAAGACACCTTCTACCTGCCCGGAGGTGAGAAGGCCGCGGGCAACGGCGTGTTGATCGAAGCACTGGCGCGCTGTGCCCGCAACGCCGGG
>JANNUE010000030.1:0-4676 GCA_031394895.1 Betaproteobacteria bacterium | reverse complement strand
GCCGTTTTTGCGCTGGCCGTAAATGCGGCAGATCAGGTCATACAACAACCAGAACACCACCAGGAACGCAATCGTCACGGTGACTGCCTGCCACGGTGCCCAGTCCATTTTTGACTTGTCGATCAGGTAAGTACCGGCGCTCCACAAATATGACACGGTGAACAGCGCAAACCCAGTCAGCCAGGTGCTGTAACTTTCCCAGTAAAACCAGTGCAGTTGCGCCGGCAACTGCGGCGGCGCCACGTTGAACTTGACCGGATGGTAAAAGCCGCCACCGTGCACCGCCCACAGTTCGCCACTGACGCCCTGGCGCTTGAGGTCGTCAGCCAGCGGCGGCGTCAAGCTGTTGTCCAGAAGAACAAAGTAGAACGAGGAACCGATCCAGGCAATGGCGGTGATCACATGCAGCCAGCGCAACAGCAGGTTGGCCCAGTCGAGGTAGTAGCTTTGCATACGGTGTGCACCTTGTTGGTAACTGGCACTTTAGGCGCTTTGTCGGGTTACGCCCTGCGGGCTAACCCGACCTACCGCTGCTTGTCGGGTTACGCCTTCGGCTAACCCGACCTGCATGCCCGTGAAAGCCGCATCTGGTAGGTCGGGTTAGCGTAGCGTAACCCGACTCTGCGTTGGCGACACTGTCTGCAATATTTGCGCCGCCACCGCCACAGCGATCACCTCCGGTTCTTTGCCGGCAATTCCGCTCACGCCAATCGGACAGGTGACGTGCGCCAGTTCCTGCTCGGTGAAGCCGCGCGCTGCCAGCCGGTGCCGAAATGTTGCCCATTTGCTGTGGCTGCCGATCAGCCCGATGTAGGGCAGATCGGCCTGGCGGCGCTGGCGGCTCAGGCAGGCGGCGACCACGTCCAGGTCTTCGGCGTGGCTAAAGCTCATGATAAGCACGCGCGAGTTGTTCTCCAGCAACGGCACCGCCGCCTGCACCGGGTCGGAGTACTGGCAGTTGACGTTGGCTGGCAGCTGCGTTGGAAATACCTCGTCCCGGCTGTCGATCCAGCTCACCGCCAGCGGCAGATTGCTAAACACCTCGATCAGCGCGTGACCCACATGTCCGGCGCCAAACAGCGCCAGCGGCGCAAGTTTTGGCGCCAGGCGCTGGCGCAGGGCCGGGCCGTCGGGCGCGCTCACCGCTTCAAAGTGCAGTTGCACCTGGCCGCCACAACACTGACCCAGCGCCGCCCCCAGCGCGTATTGCAGCATCGGCTCTCCCTGGCTTCCGGCGAGCCGCCGGCGCGCCTCGGCCGTGGCCGCAAACTCCAGGTGGCCGCCGCCGATGGTGCCGACGATGGCATCGCTGAAGACCGCCATCCAGGCACCTTTTTCGCGCGGCGCCGAGCCGAGGGTAGCGTGTACCGTAATCAAGAATGCGTCCTCGTTTTCCAGACGCTGAAAGAACTGTTCTGTGGTCATCAAGAACCATTACCTTTTGAAACGCAAAATACAGTGCGCAAGTTTGATTTTTCGGGCACAGTATGCACCTGAAGCGCAAGCAGCACAGCACCAGTCGCACCAACGTTTGCCCGCTTCGGAGGCACCATGAAAGTCCAGTTCAAGTTATTCCCAGCCCTGCTGGCGGTCGCGGCGGCGGGAGTAGTCGCATTCATAGCCGGCTGTGCGTCGCCGCCGGCGGTGGCTCAACCGCGCCCGCTGCCGCCACTGGCGCCGCCGCCACTACCGCCCATTGTCAGTGCAGAACCCGTGGAGGCGACGATGTCTGATCTCACGTATGCGTCAAAAGCCACCAATCCGCGTGACTACCGGGTCGATGCTGCCAGCCATCTTTACGGCCAAAACGGTCACCGCATTTACAAGGGCAAGATGCCGCCGCTGCTGTATGCCGTGGGCGTGTTGCAAGTGGAAGTGGACGCCCGGGGCCAGGTGGCGGCGCTGAACTGGATGCGCGCTCCAAGCCATGTGCCTGAAGTCGTCGCCGAGATCGAGCGCACGGTGCGCCAGGCGGCGCCGTTTCCGGTGCCGGCGCGCATGGGCCGTGTCACGTACACCGACACCTGGTTGTGGCACAAGAGCGGCCATTTCCAGCTCGACACGCTGACCGAAGGGCAGCTTTAAACGCCAGCCCTGGCGTCACGATCCGCGGTAGGTCGAATAGCTCCAGGGGCTCACCAATAGCGGCACATGGTAGTGCTGGCCCGGCTCGGCAATTCCAAAATCCAGATTCACCAGGCCCAGGAAGTTGGGCTGCGCCAGACTGACGCCGCGCGCCTGGAAATAGCCCGCAACATCAAACACCAGCCGGTAGCAGCCGCGCAGCAACTGCGGTGCGTCGAGCAATGGGCCGTCCGGGGCGCGACCCTCCTGATTGAGGATCACGCGCTTGAGCAGCGTTGCCACCCCATCCTCGGTGCGGTACAGCTCGACCTGCATGCCCGCCGCCGGTGTGCCGTGCATGGTGTCCAGTACGTGCGTGCTCAAGCCCATGGTGTGTCCTTCGATATGGTTGACGTGGCAAGGCGAAAGTGTAGTGAGCTTTGTGCTCGGGCGCGCGCCGGCGGTGCGATACTTGGCATGCGGCGACTGTTGGCGATGGCTGCAACCGCATGGATTCAATCGCGGGGACGGAGGTTTTCACATGGCATTGTTAAGCTGGCGCGCCGACTACGAGGTGGGTGTCGCAACCATCGACACGGAACATCGTTACCTGTTCGAACTGATCAACGAGTTTCACGACCGCAGCGCCGGCGGTGAAACGCGCGTTGCGGTGCTGCAGGTGCTGAGCAAGCTCGTTGGCTACGCCGAGGAACATTTTCAGCACGAAGAAGCCTTGATGTTTGAGCATGCCTACCCGCAACTCGAGCGCCAGCGTGACTCGCATGAAACGCTGTTCGCCTCGCTGTTCGAGCTCAACGAGCGTCTCTCCAAGGGTGACGCTGACATCGATTTCCAGACCATGCGCTTCCTCAAGGGCTGGCTGGTCGACCACATCCTCAAGGAAGACATGGATATCGGCGTCTTCCTGCGCCGCCAGGCCGCGCTGGCGGAGAAGGCGGCGTTGGAGCAGGCGCAGAAAGAGGCGCAGGAGAATGCTGCCGCCGAAGCGACGCCGAACGCTGACCAGGAGAAGGCGGGCGCTACGCAGAAGTCCGCAGCCAGAGATGAGTCTGACGATTGAGCGCCATTGTCCCGACGAAGGACGTGCAGCTCACGATCATCAAGATCTGCCAGGGCGACCCGTCCAGGCTGGCCTGTCAGGTGGAGATTGCCAAGATCGACTATCGCGACGTTCTGGTGTTCGCCAACCGGCCACTGCCCAGCGCCGAAGAAGGTGCCAGGCTCAAGGCGGCGGCGATGGAGGTACTGCGCCAGCGGGGCAAGAAGTAGGCTGCGAGCCGCGCTGCTAGATTGAGCCACACCATGCAGTCCTATTTCATCTTTTACGTCGCGGATCAAGCGCGCAGCGCCGCCTTCTATGCGAGTGTGCTGGGCGTCAGAGCGCGCCTGGATGTGCCCGGAATGACCGAGTTCGCGCTGCCGTCGGGCGGCATCCTGGGAGTGATGCCACAGGCCGGCATCAAGGCCCTGTTTGGCGCTGCGCTGCCCGACCCGGCGCTGGCCAGCGGCATCCCGCGCGCCGAACTGTATCTGTTGCTCGACGACCCTGGCGCGATGCATCGGCGCGCACTGGCCGCCGGCGCGACCGAGCTCAGTCCGATGCAGCTTCGCGACTGGGGCCATCAGGTTGCCTACTCGCTCGATCCCGACGGCCATGTGCTGGCGTTTGCCAGTGTTGCGACGCACGCCTGAGTAAGCGTTGACGCCAACGCGCACAGAGTCCTCCGTTACATGGCATTGCGCATTACACCATTGGTGCTACCATCACATTCATGATTGATTGGTCTGCTTGTCCTGCAGTGGAACAAGACCCCGAGAGGGTCAGCGGAGCTTGGCTTTTCCGCGGAACGCGGGTGCCGGTTGCCGCATTGTTTGAAAATCTGGAAGACGATGCCTCGGTGCACCAGTTTGTCGAGTGGTTTCCTGGGGTGACGCAGGAACAGGCCCGTGTCGTGCTTGAGTATGCGGCGCGGAGTTCAATGGCGGTTGCGTAAGTGCGGGTTTTGTTCGATCAGGGCACGCCAGCGCCATTGCGACACGCGCTTGTTGGGCACACGGTTGAAACAGCGTATGAGCGCGGTTGGGACAGCTTGCAAAACGGTCAACTCATCGCCGCAGCTGAGAGCGCCGGTTTCTCAGGCTTTGTAACGACCGATAGAAACCTGAAATATCAGCAAAATCTCAAGGGCAGAAGTTTGTCCGTGGTTGTGTTGCTCACTACGAGTTGGCCACGGATTCAGACGGTATTGCCCAGAGTTGTTGACGCGGTGGATGCCGCAGTACCGGGCGGGTACGCTGAAGTGGTACTCGGGTGATGATTGTCTGAGTTGCGCGCATGACACTGGCAAACTCCAGCAATATCTACGACAGCACGCGGGACTATCCGCGCGACATGACCGGGTTTGGCGCCACGCCGGTGCAGGCCCGATGGCCGGGGCAGGCGCGCATTGCGCTGCAGTTCGTGCTGAACTATGAAGAAGGCGCCGAGAACAGCGTGTTGCACGGCGACGCCGGCTCCGAGCAGTTTCTGTCCGAGATGTTCAACCCGCCGAGTTACCCGCAGCGCCACCTCAGCATGGAGAGCATTTACG
>JANNUE010000236.1:0-14756 GCA_031394895.1 Betaproteobacteria bacterium | reverse complement strand
CTGCGTCGCCCACCCAAACTCGCTGGCAGCCGGCGTTGTTGGCGCGCCAATCGTCACCACAATTCTTGTCTTTCGAAGGCGACTTGGTATCAGGCGTGGTCTATGCAAAGGTGTAACAATCCACCTTATGACCAAGCGGCTGCAATCCCTCGGCGAAGAAATTGCCAACAGCGTGAGCCATGGCCTTGGCCTGCTGGCGGCTGTCGGTGCCACGCCTTTTCTGATTGCGGCGGCGCGTGACCTCAACGCCGCAAGCTTTGTCGGAGCCGTGGTGTTTGCTATCACCATGGTCATGCTCTATCTGACTTCCACGCTGTACCATGCGCTGCCCAACGGGGCGGCCAAGCGCGTCCTGCTTAAACTCGACTACTGCGCGATTTTTCTGTTCATTGCCGGCAGCTACACGCCGTTTGCACTGGGCGCGCTGCACGGGGCCTGGGGCTGGACGCTGTTCGGGCTGGTCTGGGCGCTGGCGGCGGTTGGCATTGTGCTGAAATCCATTGACAAGCTGTCGCGCGCGTGGATCTCCACGGCGCTGTACCTGGCGATGGGCTGGCTGGTGCTGATCGCTGCTGTGCCGCTGGTCGAGCGCGTGCCGACGCCAGGCTTGATCTGGCTGGTGGCTGGTGGACTGGCCTATACCGTCGGGGTCGTGTTCTTTGTGCTGGACTCAAAGTTTCGCTATGCGCACGCGGTGTGGCATGGTTTTGTGCTGACCGGCACCGGCTGCCACTTCTTTGCGATTCTGGGCTATGCCGCCTGATCTTGCCACGGCAAGATTAAAACCACTTCAACGTTCCGTCGGGTTCGGTGTCGGGCGGAACCAGCAGGTCACTCATCGCCTGTATATCCATCAGAACGTCAAGCGGAAATCCCTGGCGTCCGCCGCGGGTGTCGCGCAACAGCGAATGCATGTAGTTTCTCAGTTCGACCGAGTCGTTGCGCACCGCGACGATGCTGTTGACGATCCGCGGATATTTATCTACCAGCGCTTGCGGGTAGGCGCTGCCCTCAAGCGTACTCAAAAACTGCGTGGCTTGCGCCGACAGGGGTGTCGTGTCCGGCATATCGTCCTCTTCTATTTGAAATGCGCACCAATGGCGACAGTCTAGCAGCCTGCTTGTAACGGTTGACGGCTGGAGCGCCAGATTACTTTAATTTACAGCGTTTATGATCGGCGTCGGTCGGCGACGTCCTGCGGGCTGACCGTGAGACACTCGGCCGGCACCCCCATTCCATTACCGTTCTTCCAGTTAGCCAACCCACAACATGTCAACCGTGACCCCGCTTCAGTTTTTTCCCGTCGCCGCAGCGACACCGGTTCCCGAGTCAGACCGCAACGCAATCGTCGGCGGTCGTGTCGAACTGCAATTGCTCACCACGCTCAAATGCAATCTCAAATGCAGCTACTGCTCGCTCGGCGTCGGCGAGGTGCTGGGCTCGCAAGTGCACGTCGAGTACGACGTGGATCAGCTCAGTGCCTTTATCGAGCGGCAGCTGCACGGCAAGGAGGTCTATGTCACGTTTTATGGCGGCGAGCCGACGCTGAACAAGCCGCTGCTGCTCGAAGTGATGCAGCGTTTTCCGCGCTTTCGCTTTCAGTTGCAGACCAACGCCACGCTGATCGACAATTTGCCCGACTGGGCGCTGGCGCGCTTCTCCAATGTGCTGGCGTCGATTGACGGCGGCGAGGCGACCACCGACGGCTACCGCGGCCGCGGCATTTACCGCCAGGTGATCAAGAACCTCAAGGAGGTGCGCCCGAAGATTGGCGGCACGGTGACGGCGCGCGTCACCTGGAGCAACCCCGACACCTGCTTCGAAGAGCTCGACCAGTTGGTCAGCGACGACGCCCCGTTTGACTATCTGTACTGGCAGTTCGTCGCCGACGACATGTACGGTGGCGACTCGATGGCCAAGCGCCAGGCCGTGCTGTTGCAATTGATCGACAAGTTCTTTTCGCGTACCGATGTGCTGTACCCGCTGATTCCGTTGATGGGCATGGTGCGCAACAAGCTGTTCCCGAACCGCGCCCAAGAACTGTACGCCGGGCGCGCCCAGTGCCGCGTCTCCAGCCACTTGCTCAATGTGATGCCCAGCGGTGAAATCTACCCGTGCCCGGACCTGCTGTATGCGCCGGACATGAAGACGGGCGACATCCAGGGCAACTGGCTTAAGCAGAGCCCGCTGCAGCTCACACCAGAGATGCCATGCCAGGCCTGCGAGGCCTATGCCTGGTGCCGCGGCAACTGCATGAAGAACCTGTACAACGGCTATGTCAAGCAGGACCTGCAGTACCGCGCCCAGGTGGTCGATCCGATTTGCGAGTTGATCCGCTTCATGGGCCGCGAGATCGACCGCCGCAATCCGCAAGCCTGGTTTGATCAGGCCACGTTGGCGGTGCGCCGCCAACTCACCGACTGCGAGGTTTATGAGTACGTGGAGATCATGCCCTGAGATCGGTTGCACTGGGTTGGCGGGAGCACCCAGGCTGTAACCCTGAGTACGCAGGCAGTAAGCCGCAGCACTCAGGCAGTAGCTGGGAGCACTCCGGCGCGGCACTCAGTTCCGCGCCCTGGCGCCAGACTTCCTGGATTGCCGCGTCACTACGTTCCTCGCAATGGCGGTAGAAGTATCGTCATTGCGATTGCCGCGTCACTACGTTCCTCAGTGACGGTAAAGGACTCGTCATTGCGAGCGAAGCGCGGCAATCCATGAATTCACGCGTTGGCCCCCCACTTTATTTGGCAAAACCCCAAGTCCACGCTGCACTGAGCCCCGCACTGGAGTGCTCCTGCAAACGTGGTGGCGGGGTGATGATTTGCGCGCCAATAACGTCCGCTGCCAACGCCGTCGCCCCAATTCCTGTCTTTCGAAAGCGACTCGGTATAAGAACGCTATTCGGCGCGCTGGATCAGCTCGATCTTGTAGCCGTCAGGGTCGGTGACGAAGGCGATCACGCTGCTGCCGCCCTTGACCGGTCCGGCTTCGCGCGTCACGTTGCCGCCGGCCGTTTTGATTCTTTCGCAGGCGGCGTAAACGTCCGCCACGCCAAGCGCGATATGGCCAAACGCCGTACCCCGCTCGTACGAATCGACGCCCCAGTTGTAGGTCAGCTCAATCTCGGCGTGTTCCGGGTTGCGCCCGTAGCCAACAAACGCCAGCGTGTACTTGTAGTCCGGGTTGTCGGTGGTGCGCAGCAGTTGCATGCCCAGCACCTGGGTATAGAAGTCGATGGCGCGCTGCATGTTGCCAACGCGCAGCATGGTGTGCAGGAATTTCATGGCGTCCATTGTGGCGCAAGTGCGGGCCGGCCAGCCAAAAAAAAGGGCCGGTCTTGCGACCAGCCCTATTAAGGGATCCCTGAACCCGAAGGTTTCGAAAGGACCCGAGGAGACAACCTGTGGAAACAGACGTTTCCGAAAATCTAACTTGACTGGAGTATCTCAGGGTTTTCCCTGATTTGCTAGAGTCAGCGCCTCAGAAAGGCAAAAATAATTAACGCTTCTTGGCGGCGGTCTTGCTGGCATTGACGGCGGTGGCAGTCACGGCGTTGATGTTGGCTTCGGCAGCGTCAGTTGCTTGCTTGACAGCCTTTTGTACCGATTCCAGCGCATTGTTGGCGGCAGCCACGGCGCTTTTCATCACGGCAACAGCGGTTTCAGAACCGGCCGGTGCGTTCTTTGCAGCGCTGTCCACCAGGCCCATGAATTTCTTCTGGGCGTCAGCGGCTTGCTCTTCAAAAGTCTTGCCCAGTTCGGTGGTCGAGCTGGTGGCGATGTCATACAGATGACGGCTGTAGGCAGCGGTCTTTTCAGCCAGCGGCTGGAAAACGGCCGATTGCAGAGCCAGCAGTTCCTGTGCGTCCTTCGCGCTCAGCACGGCCTTGGCGTGTTCAGCGGACTCGGCCAGAGCGGCTTTGGAAGCGGTCAGATTGAGTTCCACAATCTTCTCGATGCCTTCAAAGGCCTTGGTGGTCAGACCCATCAGGGTCTCGACGTTTGCTTTTTGGGAGGCCAGAACTTGTTCGACGGTCAGCATATAAAAATCTCCAGTAAGGGTAGGGTTACAAAGTATCTGCGCCGAAACCCGGCTCTTGCCCGGTAATGTTGCAGTGCAGCATGAATTGAATTATAGGGTTGGCCCGAATCATTGCAAGCTATTTTTGTTGCGATGCAGCATTCTAGATGCGCAGTTCTAAAGAAGCCCGGTTTCATCACCGCGTCACGCAGTGCTGTCGCCGATCGGACGCCTCCAGGGCGACAAGCAAAAGTGACCCCATTCGCAACTGGCAAAATCAGCCCTCATGAGTGAAAACAAATCTGACAAACCGCAGGTCGAGCAACGCAGCGCTTACCGGGTGTTTCGCAGCATAGGCACGCGCTGGATGGACAACGACGCCTATGGCCACGTCAACAATGTGGTCTATTACAGCTGGTTCGATACCGCCGTCAACGCCTACCTGATAGAGCAGGGCGTGCTCGACATTGAGCACGGCAAGACCATTGGGCTGGTGATTGAAACCCAGTGCAACTACTTTGCGCCACTGGCCTTTCCCGAGATGGTCGAGGCGGGCATTCGTGTGGCGCGGCTCGGCGCCAGCAGTGTCCGCTACGAAGTAGGCCTGTTTGCTGCCGGTGCGCCGTTTACAGCGGCCAAAGGCCACTTCATTCACGTTTATGTGGACAAGCAAAGCCGGCGCCCGGTGGCCTTGCCGCCAAATTTGAAAGCTGTTCTGGAGACCCTGCTATGACACACAACGTTGTGGATGATGCGATCACCTCACGCATGGCAGTGCGCGCCTTCACGGCCCAACCCGTTGCGCGCGACACCATCAGCGAACTGCTGCGGGTGGCGAGCCGGGCGCCTTCGGGCACCAACGCCCAACCCTGGAAAGTGTATGTGTTGCAAGGTGCCAGCCAGGCTGCACTGGTGGACAAGGTGTGCGCCGCACATGACGCCGCTCGCTCTGATCCGGCGCTGGCTGGCGAGTACTGCGAGGAATACGACTACTACCCGCAGAATTGGTTCAGCCCGTACATCGACCGCCGGCGCGAAAATGGCTGGGGCCTGTATGGCCTGCTGGGCATTACCAAGGGCGACAAGGACAAAATGCATTTGCAGATGCAGCGCAATTTCAGGTTCTTCGATGCGCCGGTTGGACTGATGTTCACGGTGGATCGCGGCATGGGGCGCGGTTCGCTGCTGGACTATGGCACCTTCCTGCAAAACATCATGGTGGCGGCGCGCGGGCGCGGTCTGCACACTTGCCCGCAACAGGCGTGGAACGCCTTTCACAAAATCATCCTGCCGCACATCGGCGCCGGTGCGCAGGAGATGCTGGTATGCGGCATGTCGCTGGGTTATGCGGATCAAGACGCCGTGGTGAATACCTTTCATACACCGCGCGTTCCGGTGGACGAGTTCACGCATTGGCTGGACTGACTGCCGGCGCCCGCCACTGGCGCTCCATCAGATGACATTCATCGCCATCCAGTGTCTCAATGGCTTGAGCTATGCCAGCACGCTGTTCTTGATGGCGGCCGGCCTGACGCTGATTTTCGGCGTCACGCGGATTGTGAATTTTGCGCATGGCAGCTTCTTCATGCTGGGCGCACTGCTCACTGCCTATTGGGTCACGCTCTGGTTTCCGGCTTGGGGCGACAGTGCGGCACTGTATGCCTGCGCGATGCTGCTCGGCGCCGCTGGCGCCGGTCTGGTCGGTGCCGGCGCCGAGTACCTCTTGCTGCGGCGACTCTATGGCGCGCCCGAGTTGTACCAGTTGGTCGCCACGTTTGGCTTGTCGCTGACGCTGCATGACGCGATGCGCTGGGGCTTCGGTCCGCAAGAGGTGTTTGCGCCAAGGTTTCCTGGCTTGAAAGATTCGGTGCTGCTGCTGGGAGAGTATTTTCCGCAGTATCAGTTGCTGACCATCGCGCTCGGGCCGGTCATCTGGTTGGGACTGCACTTGCTGTTGCATCGCACGCGCTTTGGCCAGCGCGTGCGCGCCGCGACGCAGGACCGCGCGATGCTGTCGGCGCTGGGGGTCAACCCGCGACCCTTGATGCTGCTGGTGGTGGTGCTTGGTTGCGCGCTGGCCGGGCTGGGTGGAGCGTTGCAACTGCCACGCGAGCCGGCGACGCTGCAAATGGACGTGAATGTGGTGGTGGAGACTTTTGTCGTAGTAGTCACGGGCGGGCTGGGCAGCATTGCTGGTGCATTTTTCGCGGCGCTGCTGATCGGCATGATTCACGCTTTTGGCACCGTCATGTTTCCGCAGGCGACGCTGGTGATCGTGTTCCTGACGATGGCCGTTGTGCTGGCGGTGCGGCCGCAGGGGTTGCTGGGCAAACCACTGGCGCCGCCAGCGCAGGAAATTCCACAAAAATTCATTGGACCGGGGCTTGCTCCTGCCGTCAAGATGGCGTTTTACCTGGCGTTCGTGTTGCTCTTTGCCGCACTCTGGTTGGCAGGAGACTACGCCCGCACACTGGCCGCCGATGCGCTGCTGTTGATGCTGTTTGGCGTCAGCTTGCAAGCCATGATGGCGCTCGGTGGTCTGGTCAGTTTTGGTCACGCCGCTTTTTTTGGGCTGGGCGCTTACGGCGTTGCGCTGTCGCATGCGGCCTGGGGCTGGTCGCTGCTGCCAGCGTTGGCGCTTGGCTGTGCCGCTGCACTGGCGGTGGCTGCGCTGTTCGGCGCACTGGCGGTGCGTAGTGGCGGCGTTTATCTGGCCATGCTGTCGCTGGCGCTGGCGCAGGTTGTGTGGGCGCTGGCCAGCCAATGGGTGAGTTTGACCGGAGGCGACAACGGCGTCGTCGGGCTGGCGCTGGTGCCGGAAGATGCACGCAGCATGTTTTACTTCTCGCTGCTGGCACTCGCGTTGTCAAGCATCTGGGCACTGGGGCGGTTCAGCCAGTCCAGCTTTGGCGCCGCGTTGCAGGCGGTGCGCGACGCGCCGGTTCGCGCTGGCGCCAGCGGCATGTCGCCCGGCTGGATCAAATACCGCGTCTTTGTCGCGAGCGCCGTGCTGGCCGGTCTGTCGGGTGGCCTGTTTGCGGCGCACAAGGGCAGTGTGTTTCCGTCGCTGGCCGGTGTGCCGACGTCACTCGACGCGCTGCTTGTCGTGTTGCTCGGTGGCGTGCATCAGCAGTGGGCGGTGGCGGCCGGCAGTGCGGTGCTGGTGTGGGCCAGCGCCGAGCTGGGGCGCGGCTTTGACTACTGGCGCGGTGCGCTGGGCCTGTTTGTCATGCTGATCATGGTGCTGGCACCTTCGGGCCTGCTTGGTTCGTTCAGAAGGTTGCGCCTGCCATGACACTGCAGGTGCGCCATCTGGTGAAGCACTTTGACGGCGTCGAAGCTGTCAAGGACGTGAGCTTCGAGATCGATGCCGGCGACTGTGTTGCGCTGATCGGCCCCAACGGTGCCGGCAAATCGACCTTGTTTGCGTGCATTGCCGGTCAACAGGATTTGACCGGTGGCGAGGTGTGGTGGGCCGGTGATCGCATTGACGCGTTGACGCCGGCACAGCGCCTGCAGCGAGGTGTTGCGCGCACTTTCCAGGTGGCGCAGACGTTTGAGGCGCTGACCGTGCTGCAAAACGTGCAACTGGTGTTGCAGGCGCCACACGGCTTGGCCGCCTGGGGTGTGCTTGACCAGTTGCAGTCTGGTCCGGCCCACGCACTGCTGGCACGCGTTGGCTTGCGCGACCTGGCCGGGGCCGATGTGCTGGGTCTGCCGTATGGCGCCAAGAAGCGGCTCGAACTGGCGCTGGCGTTGGCCGGCATTGAACACACAGGCCCAGGCAGTGGCGCCAGACTGCTGCTGCTCGACGAGCCGGCGGCCGGCCTGGCCGGGCCCGAGCGCGCGGCCCTCATGTCGCTGGTGAAGTCGCTGGCACAAGAGCCGCCTGCAGATGCCAGCAACCGGGCGGCCGCGCCCGCCATGGCCGTGCTCTACACCGAACACAATATGGACGCCGTAATGGGCGTCGCCAGCCGTGTGCTGGTGCTGATTGACGGCTTGCTGGCAGCCCAGGGTACGCCGCACGAGATTGCGCAGAACCAGACGGTGCGCACGCGTTACCTCGGGCGCTCTGGTCACGCCGCCTTGTCTGATCGTGCTGGCGCAGCGGAGCAGCGATGACCGAGCCGGTACTCCTGGTGCGAGGTCTCAATGCCTGGTATGGCGCAGCGCAGGTGTTGTTCGACGTGTCGTTGCAGGTGGCGCCGGGCGAACTGGTGGTGCTGCAGGGTCTCAACGGTGCCGGCAAATCGACCTTGCTGCAGGCGCTGATGGGTCTTGCGCCAAGGGTGGACGCCAGCATCCGTTATGCCGGCAACAGCATCGCAGGCTGGGAGCCGCACCAGCGGTCGGCGGCCGGCTTGGGCTATGTGGCAGAAGATCGGCGCCTGTTTGGCGAACTCAGCGTGCAGGAAAATCTGCGCGTGGCAGCGCGCGCTGACTGGCGCGTCAAGGAGGAATGGGTGCTGGGTCTGTTTCCGGCGCTCAGGACCATGCTGCGCCGCAGGGCCAGCCAGATCAGCGGCGGCGAGCAGCAAATGCTGGCCATTGCGCGCACGCTCATGACATCACCCAAACTGTTGTTACTGGACGAGCCGTGCGAAGGGATCGCGCCAGTGCTGGTGGAGCGCATGGTTGATGCGCTGCTGACGCTCAAGTCGGCCGGCATGCCGATGCTGCTGGCCGAGCAAAACGACGTTCTGGCCGAGCGTGCCGACAGGGTTATCACTCTCGTTGCCGGCGAACTTAAACCTTAGAATATTCACCGATGATTATCACCAGCCTGCTCGATACCGACCTGTACAAGTTCACCATGATGCAGGCGGTTCTGCACCAGTTTCCCGGCGCCCAGGTGGAGTACAAGTTCAAGTGTCGCAATGCCGACGTTGATCCGGCGACCGGCCTGGCCAGGCATGCACTGGCGTCGTATGTCAATGAAATCCGCGGTGAAATCCGGTCCCTGTGCAGCCTGCATTTCCAGGATGCCGAACTGACTTACCTGCAGTCGCTGCGTTTTGTCAAAAGCGACTTTGTCGATTTTCTGGGCCTGTTCAGGCTGAATGAAAAGTACATCACGGTCAGCGCACTGCCGTCCGGTGAAATTGACATCAAGATTCGCGGCCCGTGGCTGCACACCATCCTGTTCGAAATTCCGGTGCTGGCCATCGTCAACGAAGTGTACTTTCGCAATACGCAAAAATTGCCGGATCTGGTGGAAGGGCGAACAAGACTCGACCTGAAGATTGCACAGTTGCGCGATAGTGGCCTGAGCGATTTGAAAATCGCTGACTACGGCACTCGGCGACGGTTTTCGACCGCCTGGCACGAAGAGGTATTGCGGGTCCTGGCGGCGCGCCTGGGCACGGCACAGAGCCCGGGTAATCTTGCCGGTGTTGCGGGCCAACTGGCGGGCACCAGCAACGTTCTGTTTGCGATGAAGCTCGGGTTGACGCCCCTGGGCACCATGGCGCACGAGTACCTGCAAGCCTGTCAGGCGCTCGGTCCGCGGCTGCGCGACAGCCAGATCTATGCGTTTGAGTCGTGGGCCAAGGAGTACCGGGGCGACCTTGGCATTGCCCTGAGCGACGTGTACGGGATGAGCGCTTTTCTGCGCGACTTTGACCTCTATTTCTGCAAACTGTTTGACGGCGCGCGCCATGATAGTGGCGACCCTTTCGATTGGGGCGAGCGCATGATTGCGCACTACGCCAAGAGCCGCGTTGACCCGCACAGCAAGACCCTGATCTTCAGCGACAGCCTGACGGTGCCGCGCACGATCAAGCTCTATCAGCAATTCAAGGGTCGCTGCCAGTTGGCCTTCGGCATTGGCACCAACCTGACCAACGACTTGGGTTACGAGCCGCTGCAAATCGTCATCAAGCTGGTGCGCTGCAACGGCCAGCCGGTGGCCAAACTCAGCGACTCACCGGCCAAGGATATGTGTGATGATGAAAAGTATCTGGCCTACCTGCGTAAGGTCTTTGACATTGCTCAGCCGTTAAGATCCGGGGCGGCTCCGATGCGCGTCTGCGGTGCGTCGGTGGCTACAATAATTTGGTTCTTACACTGCGTGGGTTCGATGTGTTTCATTCCGTAAGCCTGTTTGTTTTCCTCTACCTCTTCTGGCTGGCTCTGTCGGGAATGTTCACGCCGTTCCTGTTGGCGGCAGGGGTCGGCTCGGCGCTGGCGGTGCTGTGGTTTGCCCGGCGCATGGAGGTGGTCGATGACGAGGGGCACCCCATTCGCCTGGGACTCACGGTGCTGTTCTACTGGCCCTGGCTGCTCAAGGAGATTGTCAAGTCGGGCTGGGACGTGAGCAAGATCATCCTCAGTCCCGGGCTGCCAATCAGCCCGACGCTGGTGCGGTTCAAGCCGGGCCAGAAGACCGCTGTCGGGCTGGTGATCCACGCCAATTCGATCACACTCACACCCGGCACCATCACGATCGAGGCGGAGCCGGGTGAATTTCTGGTTCACGGCCTGACTCGTGGCGCGGCCGAGGGCGTGGTCGGCAGCGAGATGGATCGCCGCAGCACCGAGTGGGAGAGCCGGCGCTGATGTTTGCCGCGGCCGCCCTGGCACTGCTGGCAACACTCACGCTGGCGATCATCCGCGCCGCGCTCGGGCCAACCGTATTCGATCGGGCCCAGGCCGGCAATACTATTGGCACGATTGCCATGTTGCTGCTTGCAGTTTTGGGGTTTCTCAATGGCCGCCCGGAATTTCTTGATCTGGCCATCGTGTATGGCCTGCTCAACATCGTTGGAACGATTGCGGTGCTGAAGTATTTTCGCCATGGCGATCTGGGTGATCCGGGTGAGCCAGAGGAGCCTGGCCCATGACCCTCTGGATCGACGGCGTCAGTTGGCTGTGTCTGCTCGCGGGCGGTTTCTTCTGCTTGGTCGGGGCGGCCGGGTTGCTGCGCATGCCGGACTTCTACACCCGCATGCACGCGGCCAGCGTGATCGATACGCTGGGCGCCGGGTTGATTCTTCTCGGCCTGATGCTTCAGGCGGGTTGGACTTTGGTCGCGGTCAAGCTCTTGATGGTTGGCTTGCTGATCTTCTTCGCCAGCCCGACCGCGACGCACGCGCTGGCCCGCGCGGCGATGCTGCGCGGCCTCAAGCCGCTGCTGGCGCAGACCGGAGAAACAACATCGAAACCTTGATCATCAATGTGCTAATGCTGCTGATGGCCGTCACGGTTTGGGTCATCGCGCGCAGCCGCAACCTGTTCGGCGTGGTCATCCTCGGCGGCATCTACAGCTTTCTGATGGCCACTGTGCTGGTGGCGATGGACGCCGTCGATGTGGCGATGACGGAGGCATCGGTCGGGGCCGGGATTTCGACGGTGCTGCTGCTGGGTGCGCTCAACCTGTGCCGCAGCGAGGAAGCACGACCGATGCACCGGCCGTGGCTGCCACTGGCGGTGTCGCTGGCGGTCGGCGCGTTGCTGGTTTACGGCACCTTGGGGTTGCCCGAGTTCTCTGACCCGCAAGCACCGATCCACACCCACGTTGTGCCGCGCTACCTCAACGACAGCAAGACTGAGGTTGATGTGCCGAATGTCGTGACGGCGGTGCTGGCCAGCTATCGGGGCTATGACACATTGGGCGAGACGACAGTGGTTTTTACCGCCGGGGCCGGCGTGATCGCGCTGCTGCGGCGCCGGCGCAAGGGCCGCAAACCATGAAACGAGACCTGATCCCGCGGGTCGTGGCCAAGCTGCTGATCCCGTTCATCCTGCTGTTTGCGCTGTACGTGCAGTTCCACGGAGACTTTGGCCCGGGCGGCGGCTTCCAGGCCGGCGTGATCCTGGCGGCGGCGGTGATCTTCTATGCGCTGATCTATGGGCTGGCCGACGCCCGCAAGGTTGTCCCGGAGCCGCTGGTGGAGTCGATGATGGCCGTTGGCGTGCTGATTTACGCCGGCGTGGGCGTCGCCGGCTTGCTGCTCGGGGGCAACTACCTCGACTACTTCGTGCTCGACCCAAACCCGGTGCACGGGCAGCACCGGGGCATCTTCTGGGTCGAGGTCGGAGTGGCCACCACGGTGTCGGGCGTGATGCTAAAAATCTTTTACATGTTTGCAGACCGTGCCAAGGGGGATCAATGAGCAGCGGCGCGGCGGCGATGACTCTGGGCGGGCACTTCACCTACTTCATCACGGTGTTCCTGCTGGTCGCCGGGCTGTTCATCGTGATCGCGCGCCACAACCTGATCAAGAAGCTGATCGGTCTGGGCATCTTCCAGACCTCGGTCTATCTGCTGTACATCGCGCCCGGCAAACTAGTTGGCGGCACCGCGCCGATCCTGGGCGACGCGTTCAGCGTCTATTCAAACCCCTTGCCCCATGTCCTGATCCTCACCGCCATCGTCGTCGGCGTGGCCACGCTGGCGCTCGGGCTGGCGCTTGTGGTGCGTATCCGCGAGGCCTACGACACGATTGAGGAAGACGAAATTCTGGCCATCGACTCGGCGCCGGATCACCCGCAACGCCAGCCATGAGCCTGACCCAGCATTTGCCTGCATTGCAGGTTGTGGTACCACTTATAGCCGCTCCGCTGACGGTGCTGCTGCGCCGGCGCAGCCTGGCGTTCGCGGTGGCGACGGCAGCCAGTTGGGTGGCGCTGGCGATTGCCGTCACGCTGTGGCTGCGCGTGGCCGACGCCGGCACGATCTCCTACGCTATCGGGAACTGGCCGCCGCCCTGGGGCATCGAGTACCGGGTTGACCGGCTCAGCGCATTCATGCTGGTGCTGGTGGCGGCGCTGGCCGCCGTGGTGCTGCCCTACAGCCGCGCCAGCATCGAAGCCGAGGTCCCGCCCGAGCAGCACTATCTGTTCTACACGATGTTTACGCTGTGCCTCACCGGCTTGCTTGGCATTGCGATCACGGGCGATGCGTTCAACATCTTTGTGTTCCTTGAGATATCGTCGCTCTCGACCTATGTGCTGATCGCCCTCGGGCGTGACCGGCGGGCGCTGGTGGCCTCCTACCAGTATCTGATCATGGGCACCATCGGCGCCACCTTCATCGTCATCGGGATTGGCTTGCTGTATTTGATGACCGGCACCCTGAATCTGGTCGATATGGGGCGGCGCATCGCGTCGGTGCAGGGCACGCGGCCGGTGCTGACGGCGTTGGCCTTTCTGACCGTGGGCATCTCGTTGAAGCTGGCGCTATTCCCACTGCATCAGTGGCTACCCAACGCCTACACCTTTGCGCCGTCGGCGGTGACGGCCTTTCTGGCGGCTACGGCCACCAAGGTTGCGGTCTATGTCCTGCTGCGTTTTTACTTTTCGGTGTTCGGTCATGCGCAGGTGTTCGGGCGTTTGCCGATGCAGGAGGTGATGCTGGTGCTGGCGCTGGCGGGCATGTTCGCGGCCTCGACGATCGCCATCTTCCAAACCGACCTGAAACGGCTGTTTGCCTACTCCAGCGTGGCGCAGATCGGCTACATCATTCTCGGCCTGTCGTTTGACTCGCGCGCCGGCCTGACCGCCACCATCGTGCATTTGTTCAACCACGGTGTGACCAAAGGCGCGATTTTCATGCTGCTTGGTGGCGTGGCGCTGATGATGGGCGGCACCAGTTTGAACCGCCTGCATGGCCTGGGTCGGCGCATGCCCTGGACCAGCTTGGGCCTGGTGGTGTGCGGGCTGTCGCTGATCGGCGTGCCGGGTACGGCCGGCTTTGTCAGCAAGTGGTATTTGTTGCTGGCAGCGCTGGAAAAAGGCCAGTGGTGGCTGGTGTTTCTGATCGTCGCCTCGTCGCTGCTGGCAGTGGCCTACGTCTGGCGCTTTGTCGAGGTGGCGTACTTGCGCGCTCCGCGCCCGGACACGCTCGGAGTCGGCGAGGCGCCGTGGTCGATGCGCCTGCCTACGGCCGTGCTGGTGCTGGCCACGCTGTACTTCGGGCTCGACACCTCGTTCACGCTCGGCTCGGCTGCGCAGGCGGCGGCGCTGTTGATGGTGGGGCTGCGCTGATGCTGACGCCCGAGCAGGCAATTCTTGCGGCGCTGGCGGTACCGCTGGCGGGCGCGCTGCTGATCGCACTGGCGCGGCACCGACCCAATCTGCGCGAAGGCATCACGCTGGTCACGGCGAGCGCGCTGCTGGCGTGCGTGCTGCTGCTGCTGCCGGTGGTGCTGGGCGGGGCGCGCCCGTCGGTCGCGCTGTGGACGTTGCTGCCTGGGCTGCATATTGCCTTTGCCGTGGAGCCGCTGGGAATGCTGTTCGCCCTGATCGCGTCCGGGCTGTGGATTGTCAATTCCCTGTACTCGATCGGCTACATGCGCGCCAACCAGGAAGCCAACCAGACTCGTTTCTACGTCTGCTTCGCGCTGGCCCTGGCGGCCACGATGGGGATCGCGCTGGCCGGCAATCTGTTCACGCTGTTCGTCTTCTACGAACTGCTGACGCTGATCACCTATCCGCTCGTCACCCACCACGGCACCGATAAGGCGCGTAGTGGCGGGCGCGTCTATCTCGGGCTGCTGATGGGCACCTCCATCGTCTTCCTGCTGCCCGCGCTGGTGTTCATCTGGTACACCAGCGGCACGACCGACTTCACGGCCGGCGGCATTCTGGCCGGCAAGCTCGGCCCGCTCCCGCTCATGGCCTTGCTGGCCTTGTGCGTGTTCGGTATCGGCAAGGCGGCACCATGCTCGTCGATGCGCGAGACATCTCCCGTACCAAACCAACCGTCAGCGGTGAAGGCCGCGTTACCTTCT
>JANNUE010000195.1:0-8626 GCA_031394895.1 Betaproteobacteria bacterium | reverse complement strand
CCTGCAGAAGCAGTTTCCCGAGATCGTCGACTTCTACCTGCCGCCCGAAGGCTGCAGCTACCGCATGGCGGTGATCTCGGGGTACTGGCGCTGCAGCAGCGGCACAAACAGTTCGTTCAAAGCCAGCGCCAGCATGGCCGGCTCATCCGGCGGTTTGCCGGTGTAGGTCGAGTGGTAAATGGGGTCGCGCCGCTGCGTGATGCGGTCGATCGTGAACACCGGAAACCAGTCCTGCTCGTTGTAGTAGCCGGTGTGGTCGCCATACGGGCCTTCGAGCGCATGCTCAAAGCCGCTGGCGTGCGATGCGTCCGGGTAGATGTGGCCCTCTAACACGATCTCGGCCGAGGCCGGCACGCGCAACTCGCTGCCCAGTGCCTTGACGAGTTCGGTGCGGCTGCCGCGCAGCAGGCCGGCAAACTGGTATTCCGACAGGCTGTCGGGCACCGGCGTGACAGCCCCGAGAATGGTTGCCGGGTCCGCCCCCAGCGCCACGCACACCGGGTACGGCTGGCCCGGGTTTTGCGCGCAGTGCTCCCGAAAATCGAGCGCACCACCGCGCTGCGCCAGCCAGCGCATGATGACCTTGTTGCGGGCCAGTACCTGCTGGCGGTAAATGCCCAGGTTCTGCCGCGCCTTGTGCGGCCCCTTGGTAATGACCAGGCCCCAGGTGATGAGTGGCGCCACATCACCGGGCCAGCAATGCTGCACCGGAAAGCGCGCCAGATCGACGTCCGCGCCTTCCCACACCACGTCCTGGCAGGCGGCGCTGCGCTGCTCTTTGGGCGCCATGTTCCACAGCGTTTTGACCATGCTGCTCAGGCCCATCAGCTCCTTGAAGCCCTTCGGCGCTTCGGGCTCCTTGAGCATCGCCAGCACCTGGCCAAACTGGCGCAGTTCGCTGACATCATTGACGCCCATGCCGAGCGCAACGCGGCGCGTCGTGCCAAACAGGTTGCCCAGCACCGGCATGCTGTGGCCGGTGGGGTTTTCAAACAGCAGGGCCGGGCCGCCGGCGCGCAGCGTGCGGTCGCACAGCGCCGTCATTTCCAGATGTGGCGACACCGCCACGCTCACGCGCTTGAGCTCGCCGAGCTGCTCAAGCTGATTGATGAAGTCCCTCAGGTCGCGGTAGGCCATGCTGCGTCCTTGATGCCTGTCCAGCGCGGCGCATCCGGCTGCGCCAGCCCTAGCAGATCGAGCACCCGGCCGAGCGTCTGGTCAACCATGTCGGCGATCGTTTGCGGCTGGTGATAAAAACTTGCCAGCGGCGGAAAGATGATGCCGCCCATCTCGGTCACGCTGGTCATGTTGCGCAAATGCGCCAGGTTCAAAGGCGTTTCACGCACCATCAGGATCAGCCTGCGGCGTTCCTTGAGCATCACGTCGGCGGCGCGCGTGATCAGGTTGTCCGACAGGCCGAGCGCCACTGCCGCCAGCGTGCGCATCGAACACGGTGCGACCACCATTGCGTCGCACTGGAACGAGCCGCTGGCAATTGCCGCGCCGACATTGCGCACCGGATAGACCACATCGGCCAACGCCTCGACGTCGGCCCTACTCATACCAAGCTCTTGCTGCAAGTTCAAAATGCCGGCATCCGACACCGTCAAATGCGTTTGCACCTCGTCCATCTTGGCCAGCAGTTGCAGCAGACGCACACCGTAGATGGCGCCGCTGGCACCGGAGATGGCGACGATGATGCGCTTCACGGCAGAGGTTTGATTCTGTGCACAGGCGGCCCGGTCGGCGCCGCTCAGTGCGATGCCAGCCTGGAGCGGATGCGCGCCAGCAGTTGCGCCGGCTTGAACTGCTCGACGTTGAGCACCGGCAGCTCGATGGCGTCAATCGTGTTCTTGACCAGCAGGCCCAGCTCGGTGTCACCTTCCATCGACAGGCGCCGGCTGAAAAACAGCGTGTCCGGATCTTCCTGGCGCCGCGCCAGCAAGATGAAGTCGTAGGCGCTGGCGCTGATCGTCAGGTCCACCGCGCCGCCGCCGGCACAGGCCGAGAAGCGGTTGTTCAGCCATTCAAAATCAAACGCCCATTGCGCATCGGTGACCTGCAGGCGCAGCTTCTTGCCCAGCAGCATCTGCTTGACATCGTCCGCCAGGTTCTTTGCCAGCGCCAGGTTTAGCGCCGTGACAAACAGGAATGAGCCCGGATAGGCGGGCAGGTAGGACAGCAGGTTTCCAACCGGTTTGGGCAGCAGATAGGGGCTTGCTTGCATAGTGAAATCCTTCGCTGGTTAAGCGTGTTCTGGCGCAGCCACCAACTGCTCCATGCCTGGCTTGCCATACCAATAACCGTTGCACGGCTGATCGGGCATCATACCCAGCATGGATTGCATCGCGTCCGCAGCCGAAGTCTGTTGCGTCAGAACTTCATGGAACAGGCTCACGATCTCGGCGCTGTGCTGGGCCTGCGGGCTAATGCGCAGCACATCGACGCCGGCCTGGCGCATCTGCTCCAGCTCAGGCAACAGGTTATAGACGCGGGCCGACTGGGTCTGCGTGCCGTTGAGCACCAGAAAGCCCTCTTTCTCGCGTGTGCTCATCAGCAAGCCATCGGCGTGCTTGACACAGCTAAATTGACAATCGTCCTTGGGCAGGTTGTAGTGCCGCGCGGTAAAGCAGCGCGCCGAAAACGCCAGCGGCATGCGCCCGTAGGCGAACACCTCGGTTTGCAGTCCGGCTGGGCGACCCTGCTGCATCAGCGCCAGGTCGGTGCGAGCCATCTCGAGCGGCATGACCCAGCGCTGGGCGCCGAGTCCGGCCATCCACTGCAGCGTCGGCACGTTGTAAATATTGAGGTGCGGTCCGGCAACAAATGGCGTCTTGCCGGCCACGCAATGCACCGCCCCCATGTCGTTGGCTTCGACCGTGAAGTCGCCATTGGCAGCGATCTTGTGCAACAAGGTCACGTCCGAGCCGGACTCGATCAGCACCTGGGTTGACAGGATGACCTCTTTGCCGGCGTCACGCAGCTTGGCGGCAATGACTAGCCAGTCCGCCAGCTTTAATTCGCGCCGGCGCGAGCACACGGTTTCGCCCAGATAGACGATATCAACGGGAGTAGCGGCGATGCCTTTGTAGAAGGCGAGCACGGCGTCGCGCTCCCAGAAATAGAGCAGGGGTCCCAGAGCAAGCTTCATCGTCATTTCCATGGTCTGTGATAGGCGCCCAGCGTGTGCTGCTGGCCTTCGGCCACCTTGTCCAGATCGCTCATCCAGCTCGGCTTGGCCGAATAGCGGTGCGGGTTTTCGCGACAACTGTCAATCGCTTCGCGCCATACCTTGGTGACTTGCGCCACATAGGCCGGGCTGCGCTGGCGGCCTTCGATCTTGATCGCCCGCACGCCCATCTTCATCAACTGCGGCAGCAGTTCCAGCGTGTTCAGGCTGGTCGGCTCTTCAATCGCGTAGTAATTCTTCTCGTCGCCGACGTCAAAGCGCCCCTTGCACAGGGTCGGATAGCCGGCGTTCTCCCCCGGCGCGTAGCGGTCGATCAGGACACCGTTCAGACGCGACTCGCGCCCCTGCGGCGTCTCGGCCCAGCGCACCGCCTTGGGCGGCGAACACACGCCATTGGTGTTGGGTGCCTCGCCGGTGACATAGGAAGACAGCGCGCAGCGCCCCTCGACCATCACGCACAGGCTGCCAAAGCCAAAGACCTCGATCTCGATGGACGTTTTCTCAACCACCTGCTCGACCTGCGTCATCGACAACACGCGCGGCAGCACTACCCGCGAAACACCGAAATGCTCGTGGTAAAAGTTGATCGCTTCGTAGTTAGTGGCGGAGCCCTGCACCGACAGATGCAGTCGCAACTTCGGATAGTGGCGCCGCGCATATTGCATCAGGCCCGGGTCGGCCAGAATGACGGCATCGACACCATTGTCGGCGGCGCGGTCAATCGCCTTGCACCAGATCTCGGGGCTGGCCGCCTGCGGATACGTGTTGAGCGCCAGCAGTATCTTGCGGCCGCGCTCGTGCGCATAGCGAATGCCGGTCTGGATCGCGGCTTCGTCAAAGTTGAGTCCGGCAAAATTGCGCGCGTTGGTGGCATCGCGAAAGCCCAGGTACACGCAGTCGGCGCCATGGTCAACTGCTGCTTTGAGCGCAGGCAGGCTGCCGGCCGGGCAAACGAGTTCCATCTGGGCTGCGGCAGGTCCATCCGGCGCGGGAGCGCAGGAACTGGCGGCGGTGGTGTTCATGGCAAATGGGTAGTGGAGGGAGTTGGCCGGATCAGGTGCGGCGCAAGCTGCCCGGTAATTGGGCAAATTTTAATCCGTGAAGGTATCAGACTTGCCGCCAAAATTCCATGATATAGGTCAACCGACCAGGGATATGCGCGCAGGAACAACCGCTGAGCACCACGAACGGGGAGCACAATGGCCCACATCTGTCACTGTTGCACTGCCGCTTTATGAACCGACATCTATGGCTGCTGGCCATTTGCCAGGGCCTGTTCCTGACCAACAACGTCACCTTCATCGCCATCAACGGGCTGGTCGGCCTGAGCCTGGCGCCGCTGGGCTGGATGGCGACCCTGCCAGTCATGGCCTACGTTGTCGGTGGCGCGTTATCCACCGCTCTGGTGGCCAAAACGCAGCAGCGTTTTGGCCGCAAGACCTCGTTTCAACTCGGCTTGCTGGTGGCACTGGGGTCGTGCCTGCTGTGCGCCTATGCGGTCTTTGACAGGAATTTCTGGCTGTTGTGCAGCGCCACCTTGATCGCCGGCTACTACAACGCCAACGCCAACCTGTACCGCTTTGCCGCGGCCGAACTGGCACAGCCCGGCGCACGCGAAAAAGCGGTGTCGCTGGTGATGGCCGGCGGCCTGATCGGCGCCGTGCTCGGCCCAAATCTGGCGCAGCAAACGCGCGGCTTGCTGAGCGCGCCGTTTGCCGGTGCCTATATCGCTTTGAGCCTGGTCGCGCTGGCGTCGATGCTGGTACTGGCTTTTGTTGACTTCCCCAAACCCCCTGTGAACGAATCAGCCGACGGCGGCCGACCGCTGGGCGTCATCATGCGCCAGCCCGTTTTCATCGTTGCCGCGATCACGGGCGCGCTGGGCTACGGCGTGATGAACCTGCTGATGGCGGCCACGCCACTGGCGATGCAACAGCACGAGCTGGCTTTTCCCGATGTGGCGCTGGTACTGCAATGGCATGTGATCGGCATGTTCGCACCGGGCTTTTTCACCGGACACCTGATCAAGCGTTTTGGCGCGCTGCCGGTCATGGCGGTCGGGGTGGCGCTGAACGCTCTGTGTATCGTCATCGCACTATCGGGCGTGGCGCTGAGCGAATTCCTGATCGCGCTGTTCCTGCTCGGTGTCGGCTGGAATTTCTTGTTCACTGGCAGCACCACGCTGTCGCTGCAAACCTATTCGCCGCAGGAAAAAGACCGGGCCCAGGGGGCACTTAATTTCTTTGTGTTCGCGACGCTGGCGCTCAGTTCGTTTTCGTCCGGCTTGCTGGTCACCACCAGCGGCTGGACGCTGCTCAATTACGGCTCGCTGCTGCCAGTGGCCGTGATCGCTGGCTCGCTGCTATGGCTGCGCCTGCAACCGGCACGCCAACCGGCGCGTTAGAAGCGGGCGTCAAGCCAGCTCTTGAGTTCGGCAAACACCGGCTCGGCGTCGAGTTCGTTGAATATTTCGTGGTACAGCGACGCAAAACAACGCGTCGTCACAAGCTGCTTCGGAGCCAGTGCCGCAAACGCCTGACTGCCAGCCGGGTTGACCAGTTTGTCGGCGCCGGCGTACAGCAACAGCGTCGGCACCGTCCATGTTGACGCCGATGCGAGCGTAGGCGGACCAGCCTCGACCAGAAAACGGGCCAGCCGGCCTGAAATGCGGTCATGCACCAAAGGGTCGGCGCGATACGCGGCGACGACGCTCGCGTCGTGCGAAATAAGCGCCGGGTCCAGCCCGTTGCCAACGCGCAAATCGGGTGCTATTTTGGGCAGCACCGCCAGCAGCAGCTTTTGCACAGCGTTGAGCCCGGGGTCGAGTGCCGGTGAAGACAGCACCAACGCCTGCAGCGGCCGCATCGCGAGTGACGCAAAGCGCGCCGCCACTAGCCCGCCCAAGCTGTGCCCGAGCAGGATCAGGGGCGTGCCGCTCGGCATGTCGGCGCGGGTACGGTCCACCACTGCGGTCAGATCGTCCAGCAGCCTGGTCGCACTGGGCAGGCCACCGCGCGCGCCGTCCGACACACCGTGCCCGTACTGGTCGTAGCCGCGCACCGCAAAACCCCAGTCACTCAGGCGCTGGGCCAGATGCTGGTAGCGCCCGACGTGCTCGCCCAAACCATGAACCAGCAGCAGCACGCCGCGCAGGCTGGTTTGATCCGCTGGCGGCCAGTGCTGAATGGCCAGCTTGTGACCATCCGGCGCGACCAGGGTGGAGCGGATGCTGCTGCTGCTCATCGCGCCCCCGCACTGTTGGCACCGGCCACTCGGGCTGGCCGCTTGGCGCGCGACTTTACGCTGCTGGCTGGTTTGGCCAGCGCCTGCTCAAGTTCAAGTATCGACTCGTCGGTGTAGTCCAGCATGCGTTGCAGTGTCGGCACCGAGCGGCGGCAGGCGATGAAGCCGAAGCCCAGCTTGTCACCATACCCGCTGATCGTGATATTGAGCGCCAGATATTGGGTCGGGATCGACACCGGATAGACCTCGTCGAGCCGGGCGCCATCGAGAAACAGCGTCTCCCGGCCACCTGGCACGTTGGAGATGATGACATTGAACAACGGATGCTTGCCAGCGCTGCCGGTCAGCATGGCCGGCCCCATCAGCGATATCGACGCAATGCCGTGCGCCAGCTTTTGCAGCCGCGGCATGCTACTGAGCCGTTCTTTGGCTTCGTTGGTGGATTGCACGATGCGCTGCAAACGCTTGAGCGGGTCGCGCAGATGCGTTGCCAGATTGGCCAGCAGCAGCGACACCTGATTTCCGGCGGCCTCGGCCTCGGCCTCACCGCGCAGCGACACCGGCACCATGGCGATCAACGGTTTCTTCGGCAACGCTTCTTGTGCCTGCAGATATTTTCGCAACGCGCCAGCGCAGATCGCCAGAGTGACATCATTGACCGTGGCGCCAGTCGCGTCGCAGATGCGCTTGAGCCGCGCCAGCGAGTAGGATTGGCAGGCAAAGCGTCGCGACCCCGATATCGCAACATTGAACAGCGTCGCGGGAGCCTGGAACGGCACGGCGAGAACACTATTCGCTGGCCCGGCGCGCAGCATGTCCCACACGCCGCTGCCGATACCGGGCAAGATCTCCCGACCGGCACGAACCAGATTGGCCAGTTGTGCCATGAGTCCTGAAGCTTGCCCGGAGCGCCTGGCCGCCGCAGGCGTGACCCAGGATTGCGCCCACAACGGCGGCTTGCGTCCCCTTGCGCTTTTCGACAAGCTGCCAGCTGCCATCCTGGCCCCGCTGACCCCATCTACCAGCGCATGATGGATCTTGATGTAGGTGGCGAACCTGCCTCCTGGCAATCCTTCGATTACATAGACTTCCCACAACGGGCGATTACGGTCCAGCAGGTTGCCATGCAGACGCGAAACCAGGGCCAGCAGTTCGCGGATCCTGCCAGGTTGCGGCAATACCAAGTGGCGCAAGTGGTAACCCAGCTCAAACTCGCCGTCCTCCTCCCAGCACCACAGACCAAGGCGCAATGCGGGTCGTTGGTTAAAGGGTGGGCAAGCCGAAAGATGCTGCCCCCAGGTGGTCAATAGTTTGCCAACAAAATCGGGCCTGGCGTTGCGCGGCGGCGTGTAGATACTCAGACCCGCAACATGCATCGGCTGATGGCGCGATTCCATCCACAAAAACGCAGAATCGACGGGGCTCAGCGCTTGCATGGGTCACTGCCGTCAAAACTAGCGCGACAAGGTATAGACCGAAGTGCCGGCCAGCAAGTTCGGCGCAAATCGCACGGTGCGCTCATCCTGGATACCAAAGCTGTCGAGCACCTTCAAGCCGCAACGCTGGGCCAGCACGGCCAGGTCGGCGTGGGTGCCGACGCGGATGTTGGGCGTGTCATACCACTCGTAGGGCAGGCGTTTGGTCACCGGCATGCGTCCGCGCAGCACGCTCAGCCGGTTCGGCCAATGCGCAAAATTGGGAAATGCGACGATGCCAATGCGCCCTACGCGCACCGTTTCACGCAGCATGACCTCGGCGTTGCGCAGGTTCTGCAAGGTGTCGATTTGCAGCACGACGTCGAACGACTCATCGTCAAACAGTGACAGGCCTTCATCGAGGTTGAGCTGGATCACGTTGACGCCACGCTTGACGCACTCCAGCACGTTGGCGTCGTCAATTTCGATGCCATAGCCGTTGCAGCCACGCCCCTGTTGCAGGTGCGCCAGCATCGCGCCGTCACCGCAACCAAGATCGAGCACGCGCGAACCCTGCGGCACCAGCCGGGCAATCGTGTTCATAGTGGCAAGATCGCTCATGAGCTGCCCCCCAGATCCTTGTAGGCGCCGTCAAAATAGGCGCCCACCACCGCCAGGTAGCGGGCGTCATCGAGCAGGAACGCGTCATGTCCGTGCGGCGCGTCAATCTCGGCATAACTGACGTCACGCCGGTTGTCGAGCAGGGCCTTGACAAGTT
>JANNUE010000190.1:0-4696 GCA_031394895.1 Betaproteobacteria bacterium | reverse complement strand
TTCCTCAAACAAAAATTGAAGAGCAAGCTGAGGTATGTGAGGCAAAGGCAGATTAATCATTATTTAAAATATTTAAATCAAAGACCCTGTCGTATTCGGCAGGGTCTTTTTTAATATTTGCTGAATTTATTGCACGTCTATGCCCTGAAACAGCCGGCCAAAACGCACCAGCAGCATGGGGATGAAGTATTTTGCGGTGCTGACCACAGCCAGGTCGATACGCCCCTTTTTGAGGCCCACATGTTCGGCCATCAGGGCTTCGAGGTCTTTGAGCTGGCCCATGGCGGCAATGGCGTGTATCAAAAAGGCCTCGCCGGCGTGCGTAAGCCGGATGTTGCGGCCGGCGGGCTCGATCAGCGGCACACCAAACGCATCCTCGAGCTGGCGGATCTGCATCGACACCGCGGGCTGGGTCACAAACAGGCGCTCGGCCGCCTTGGACACCGAGCGCTGACGCGCCACTTCCATGAAGGTCTGGATCTGTTTCAGGGTATAGGGACGCATGCAAAACTTCTCTTGAATAGTTGAGGACAGAGCTGGCTCGCTGCGCGTAGCTGCGGTCTGTCCCGCAAGTTTATATCAGGTTAATCTGATGTTTTTTCCAAAAAACGTGATTGGAGTTTATGAGTTAAGGCGTTTAAAGTAAATCCATCGTGACGGCTGCCAGCGCACTTTGTCCTCACCCCGATGAAAGAAAGTCATGTCCATTGTTGCTCTTGAAGCCCTGATATTTGATGTGGACGGCACCCTGGCCGACACCGAGAGCGCACACTTGGCGGCGTTCAACCAGGCCTTCGCCGAGTTCGGTCTGGACTGGCAGTGGGATCAGGCCTTGTACACCGGGCTGCTCAACATCTCGGGTGGCAAGGAGCGCATCCTGCACTACTGGCACACCACACAGCCGGCGCTGCGAGAACTCGAAGCCATGGCCGTGACCGAGACGGTGGACCGCCTGCACGAGCTCAAAACAGCGGCCTACGAGAGCGCCGTCAATGACGGGGCTGTCAGCTTGCGCCCGGGTGTGCTTGAGCTGATAGACGAGGCCTTGGCCCAGGGCGTGCAGCTGGCGATTGCCACCACCACCTCCCCCGTCAATATTGCGGCCCTGCTGCGCCGCGCCGTTGGTCCGGACTGGCGCATGAACTTCACCGCCATTGGCGACGCGTCGACGGCACCGCTCAAAAAACCCCATCCGCAGGTTTACCAGCAGATGCTGGCGGCGCTGCAACTGGCGCCGGCGCAGTGCCTGGCCTTTGAAGACTCCAGCAATGGCTTGCAGTCGGCCACGGCCGCCGGGCTGGCCAGCGTGATCACGCCCACCCGCTACAACGCGCAGCACGACTTTTCGGGCGCGCTGCGGGTGTTGCCCGATTTGAGCCCGGTGACGCTGGTCCAATTGCGGCTCTGGCACACCCGGAGCCAGCGCCCGGCGAGCATGGCCTGAAGCGATCCCGTTCGATCCATTGAACCCCTGCGCAGAAAGCCGCCCCATGAGCACCTCCCACGTTTCGCCGACTACCCTTCGTCTGGCCCCCTCCATCCTGTCGGCCGACTTTGCCCGCCTGGGCGAAGAAGTGCGCACGATTGAAGCCGCCGGCGCCGGCCTGGTGCTGAACCCGGCCACTCCCGTCGAATGGCTGGACCATGTGATGGAAAAGCTCGACATCGTGTTGCTCATGAGCGCGAACCCAGGTTTTGGCGGGCAGAAGTTTATCCCGTCGACGCTGGCCAAACTGCGCAGCGTGCGCCAGCGCATAACGACCCATCAGGCGCAAGGGGGCCAGCCGATCTGGCTGGAAGTCGATGGCGGCGTCAAGCTGGACAACATCAATGAAATCGTGCGCGCCGGGGCCGACACCTGCGTCGCCGGCAGCGCCGTGTTTGGCGCGCGCGATGCCGATGGCGGCTACCACCGCGTGCTGCGCGAGTTGCGCCGCCAGGCGGCAACACCTTGAACTCAAGGGCACTTCTGCAAATGCGCTTCTCTTCATCCATGCCCATGCCTTCGTCAAGGCCTATGTCTTCATCAAGGCCTATGTCTATATCAATGCCTATGTCTATATCAATGCCCATTTCTGTCGTGCCCACATATCTCTGTCATTCCCGCGAGAAATTTGTCATTCCCGCGAAGGCGGGAATCCACTTGGCCCGTGTCAATGGATTACCTGGAACGCACTGGATTCCCGCCTTCGCGGGAATGACAGAAATAGGCGGGAATGACAATTTCTTTGCGGGAGTGACGAATGCTTTGTAGGAATGACAAATTCGCGGGAATGACAATTTCCTCGCGGGAATGACACGCGGATAAATAGGCCCTCCTGATTCAAAAAAATACCTGAAAGAACTGCCATGCCACTCACCAACCGCACCCATCGCTCGACCCTGACCCAGTTCCTGATTGAGGAGCGCCGCCGCTTCCCCCACGCCAGCGGCGACTTCAACGCCCTGATTCTGGACCTGGCGCTGGCCTGCAAAGCCATCGCCCGCGCGGTCGCGTTGGGCGAATTGAGTGGCGTGATGGGCAACCACGCCCCCGAGGCGGGCGGCTCAGTCAATGTGCAGGGCGAGACCCAGAAAAAGCTCGACGTCCTGAGCAACGATGTCTTCATCCGGCGCACCGAATGGGCCGGCAATCTGGCGGGCATGGCTTCCGAAGAGATGGACCTGCCGTACCAGATTCCGCCCCAGTACCCGCGCGGCAAATACCTGATTGTTTTTGACCCGCTGGACGGCTCCAGCAACATCGACGTGAATGTCTCGGTGGGCAGCATTTTCTCCATCCTGCGCGCGCCGCAAGCGGTGATAGACAGCGGCCGTGATGTGCCCGAAGCAGATTTTCTGCAGCCCGGCAGCAGCCAGGTCGCCGCCGGCTACGCCCTCTACGGCCCCACCACCATGCTGGTGCTCACGGTGGGCGACGGCGTCAATGGTTTCACGCTGGACCCGACGCTGGGCGAGTTCATGCTGACGCACCCGCGGCTGCAGATTCCGGCCGATACCCACGAGTTCGCCATCAACGCCTCCAACAGCCGCTTCTGGGAGGCGCCGGTCAAGCGCTACGTCGATGAATGTCTGGCCGGCCAAACCGGGCCCCGGGACAAGGACTTCAACATGCGCTGGATTGCCAGCGTGGTGGCCGAGGCGCACCGCATCCTGATGCGCGGCGGCGTCTTCCTCTACCCGCGCGATAACAAGGACGCAGCCAAGCCGGGCCGCCTGCGCCTGCTGTACGAAGCGAACCCGATTGGTTTCATCATGGAGCAGGCCGGCGGGCGCGTCTCGACCGGCGAAACAAACATGATGGCGGTGCAGCCCACCTCGCTGCACCAGCGCATCGGCCTGGTGTTTGGTTCCAGAAACGAGGTCGAACGCATTGAGCGCTACCACGCCGAGCCGGTGCGCGCCGAGCTGAGCAATCCGCTGTTTGCCAAGCGCAGTTTGTTCAGAAATTGACTTTCGATTGATTGAGGGCAATTCCATGAATTTGTCATTCGGAAACTGTCATTCGGAAACTGTCATTCTGAAATTGTCATTTGGAAACTGTTATTTGGAAATTGTCATTCCCGCGCAGGCGGGAATCCACTTGGCCCTCGTCAGGCGATCAGCTGGAACGCCCTGGATTCCCGCCTGCGCGGGAATGACAAATCCAGCGCGGGAATGACAAATTCTTGGCGGGAATGACAAATTGCTCGCGGGAATGACAGAAATGTGTGGGTAAGTCAGAAAAGTGCACTACTGAAGAGAAGTGCATTAGTGAAGAGATGAGCATCAATGACGAAGTAGTCATCAATGACAGCAACGTCAATTTGCACAACTGCCAAAGAGACTTGTTTGCTACGTATTTGATAGCTACTTACGAATATGGCACAAGGGCTAGCGGCCTGTTTCTTATAAATTCTTAACTACCGGAGACATCACCATGTCGGAACGCCACCCCATCATTGCCATCACCGGCTCCAGCGGCGCGGGCACGACCTCGGTCACGCGCACCTTCGAAAACATCTTTCGCCGCGAGAAGGTGAACGCCGCCGTCATCGAGGGCGACAGCTTTCACCGCTATGACCGCACCGACATGAAACTCAAGCTGGCCGAGGCGGAAGCGGCGGGCAACAACAACTTCAGCCACTTCGGCCCGGCCAACAACCTGTTTGCCGAGCTGGCCGAGCTGTTTCGCGCTTACGGCGAAACCGGCACCGGCCGCCGGCGCAAATACCTGCACGACCCCGAAGAGGCCGCGCCCTACCAGCAGCAGCCCGGCACCTTCACGCCCTGGGAAGACGTGCCCGCCGACACCGATCTGCTGTTCTACGAAGGCCTGCACGGCGCCGTCGTCACGCCCGAGGTCAACATCGCCCAGCACCCGGACCTGCTGATCGGCGTGGTGCCGGTGATCAACCTGGAGTGGATCCAGAAGCTTTACCGCGACAAAAAGCAGCGCGGCTACAGCCTTGAGGCCGTCACCGACACCATCTTGCGCCGCATGCCCGACTACGTGAACTACATCTGTCCGCAGTTCGTTCACACCCATGTCAACTTCCAGCGCGTGCCCATGGTGGACACCTCCAATCCCTTCATAGCCCGCGAGGTTCCCAGCGCCGACGAGAGCATGGTGGTGATCCGATTTGCCAACCCCAAGGGCATAGATTTTCAGTACCTGCGCAGCATGATAGGCGAGTCGTTCATGAGCCGCGCCAAC
>JANNUE010000169.1:0-3706 GCA_031394895.1 Betaproteobacteria bacterium | reverse complement strand
TGGAGCCAGAACTTCGCCAAGGCGGAGCAGGCACTGCAGACCGCGATCCGCATCGCCGAGCACGCCAATCCGCCGCTCAACACCTTTCAGCCCAGCGTCAACCGCTGGTGGACCCAGGTGATACGCATTTTTCATGAGCGCTACGACGAAGGCCAGTTGCCCTCGCTGGCGCTGATGCGTGTGTTGCGCGAGTCTGTCATGCAAATGGTGGCCAATAGCCAGGGCGGCGCCATTTCACACAGCAGCAACGTCACCACCAAGGCGGTGCTGCTGTTTGGCGCCAGCCTGGATGCCTGCTGGCATGAGCAGATCGAGCAGGCCGTGAACGCCGCCGACGAGCTCAGCGACTGGGCGCAACGCTATGGCACGCTGACCTGGCTGTCGGCGTTGCAAGCCTGGGCCCGTTGCGAGATTGCCTGGGCGCGCCAGGACTGGGCGCAGGCCAGCGCCGACGTCGCCAGGATGGTGGAGATCGCGATCACGGTGGAGCATGAGCAACTGGCCTGCCTGGGTCATTTGCTGGCGTCCCAGCTATTTGCCGCGCAAGGACTGCACGCGCAGGCGCTCGACGAACTGCGCCGCCTGCGCCTGCGCGAGCAACTGATCCGCTGCGACTGTCTGGAAACGCGCGAGGCGGTGATTGACTGGCAAGTCGATCTGCGTCTGAGCCAGCAAAACATCGAGCAGCTCGAACTGACCTCGCGCCAACTTGAAAAACTCTCGCTCGAAGACCCGTTGACCAACATCCCGAACCGGCGCAGTTTCGAGCGCTTCGCCAGCGAACTGTTGCGCGCCGGGCTGGAGCGGCGCCAGCCCCCGTGCATGGCACTGATCGACGTGGACAAGTTCAAGCAGGTCAACGACAACTTCTCGCACCAGGTCGGCGACGAGGTGCTCAAGCGCATTGCCCAGATTTTGAAAGCCCATGTACGAGCCGACGATCTGGCGGCGCGCCTCGGTGGTGACGAGTTCGTCATCGTCTTCAAGAGCGCGGATCTGGCGGTGGCGCAACTGGTGTGCCATCGCATCGCCGCCGGCGTGCGCCAGTTCGACTGGTCGTCGATCAGCGCCGGTTTGCAAGCCAGCATCAGCGTCGGCGTTGCGCGCGCCGAACCCGGCGACACCGTCTCCACGCTGACGCATAGAAGCGACCATGCGATGTATGAAGAGAAGAAGCGCAAGGATTCGCACGCTTCGGCGCCCAAGGAGCCAGCCATAGGGACCGCTGTGGCATTCAGTGCAGCAAAGGCACAGCGGGCAGAAATGAGCTCTCAATCGGCAGACTCGGTGAACGGGAACAAATGACCAAGCTGACGAGCGCGTTTCTTCAAATGGGAAATGGATAAACTGCAGGGTATATACCAATAAATCACCGTCAAGGAGAATTACATTGTCACCAATGCCGTCCCAAGCCGTCCCGCTCGCGCCATCCTCGCCGGACCGACGCCAGTCCATGCCGGCCCCGTTGCAGGCCGAGGAGGACAAGAGCCCGGTGCGTGACTTCCTGGCGCCATTGATTGAAAAGCTGATGCTGGTGGACATCATCAGCGCACGGCACCACTCCGATGATTTCATAGAAACCCGCGCCGGCTATATCGCGGTGCGGGTGCGCTTCATGGCCTTCTTCTATGCCATTGCGGTGCCGCTGTGGACGCCGGTCGATTACCTGCTGTTCAGCGCCGAGCACTTCTACGCGATGCTGCTGCCCAAACTAGTGCTGACGAGCGTTCTGATCCCGCTGGGCCTGCTCACGCTGCGCCGGCGCAGCAGCAACCAGATCCACCTCATCTTTGCGCTGATCATCCTGGCTGCCGGCATGTTTTACTTTTCGTCAATGTGGATTCTGAGCCGCGGGGCCGCCGAGCCGCCGCTGGCGGGCTACAGCTTCATGCCGTTCATGATGGTGTCGATGCTGGGAGTTTTTCCGCTGACGATCTCGTGGGGCGTCGCCTTGATCGCCGTCGTCATGCTGATTCATCTGGCACTGGTCACCGCGCTGGGTCATTTGCTGACCGTGGAGACCGCCAACATGCTGTGGGTCTTCATCACGCTGGGCGGCATATCGCTGTGGGTCCAGTCGAGCCAGTTGCTGATGCTCTTGAAGCTCTACCGCGAATCGACGCGCGACCCGCTGACCGGCATGATCAACCGGCGCGTGCTGATGAAACGCTTGAGCCACGAGATGTCCAACGTCAGCGAAGGCCAGCCGACATTCTGCATCCTGATGTTCGACCTTGACCGCTTCAAGCGTGTCAATGACAACTATGGCCACATGATGGGTGACGAGGTACTCAAGACCACAGCCAATGTGCTGCAAAAGGGTTTGCGCGAACACGACATCGTGGCCCGTTTTGGCGGTGAGGAGTTTGTCGCCGTCCTGCCTGGCGCATCCAGCCGGATTGCCATCGCCGTCGCCGAGCGTATCCGCCAGACCTGCTATGCCACCAAGGTGACCGCGCCCAATGGCGACCCGATCCAGCTCAGTACGAGCGTAGGTGTGACCGAGTACGAACCTGGCGAGGCGATCGAGATCACGCTCAACCGGGTGGACGAATCGCTCTACAAGGCCAAGGAACTCGGTCGCAACCGGGTCGTGCACAGTCAGAGTGAAGGGTTTGGTGTGAGCTGATTCGATGCCGATCCGACACCGTGCGGACTCCCATCCTTTCGAAATGCTCCCGAGGGCCGTACTCAAGCCGCCTGCAAATACATGTCGATGTGCATGGACGTATAGGGGCACAACACGCCACCACCCTCGGTGCGCTCCAGCAGGCCCAACTCGGCCAGGATGCCCACATCCTCATGCACGCGCTTGACATCGCGCCCCACCACGCGGGCCAGTTCGCGCACTGACAATTCACCCTTGCCTTGCGCGGCACGCACGATGTCCCAGCGCTTCTCGGACAGTTGCCCGAAGAAGTGGCCGGGGCTCTCAAAGTTGAGCACTTCGCCCTGGTAGGTGTCGGCCTTGGCCACCTTTGCAGTGGCACGCAAAGCACCCTTCCAGTCGGGCTGCAAAGTGATTGTCAAAAATCGTTCGTTCATAGCGCTCTCCTGGCGGCAACCGCCGCAATAAAGTCTTCAATCAACTGCTCTATGCTGACAAAGGTGTATGGCAATTCAACGCCATCCAGGTGGCAGTGGTCACCCTTGCCGCGTTCATTGTCAAAACACACCACGCGCACGCCGTCCACCACATACACCGCCCTGTACTTGTAGCCATGCTCCGTGGGCGGCACAGGCGCCGGCACTTTCCACACCACCAACTCCAGAATGGCGCCGTCAGGCGTGATGCTCTTGAAGCGGGTAATGAGCTGGGCTGGCATGTTGGCAATTATGCCAACATTGCAAAAAATTGCAAAGAAAATTGGGCGGAAAGTTTTCGCCCAACTTTGCCATGCTGCCGTGCACCCGCATTAAGCTTCGGCTTGCAATACCCCTCGTTCGACGTTAAAAACAAAAAAGACCCGTGGATAGGGGCTTTTAGGGGTGTTTTCTAGATCGTACTGGACGCTCTAAAACGCATCTTTGGCGGAGTGGACGGGACTCGAACCCGCGACCCCCGGCGTGACAGGCCGGTATTCTAACCAACTGAACTACCACTCCTGGTAGCTGACGTTTGCTCTTGCGAGCCAAGTCACCGGCTCTTGCGAGCTGGCCGTCAACGACTTGTGCCTTTCGCACCTTGCGGTGTGTCTGGCGACCC
>JANNUE010000143.1:0-1914 GCA_031394895.1 Betaproteobacteria bacterium | reverse complement strand
GGCTGTCACGCCTGCGTCGTAGCCTGTCCGTACGAGGCGCGCTTTGTACCGGACAACGCGCGGGGCTATTACGGCAAGCACACGACCCCGTACGAGGAAGTGGCGTTCAAGAAATGGCAGGCGGGGACGGCCCAGAAATGCACCTTGTGCGTGCATCGGCTGGACGTGGGGCTGCAACCGGCCTGCATCGACACCTGTCCGACGCGGGCGCTGGTCATAGGCGATCTGAACGACGCTCAGAGCGAGATCTCCAAGCTGATCGCGCAGCGGCCGCGGTTTCAGCCGCGCGCGGAGCTGGGCGCCGAACCCAATGTTTATTATCTGACCTAAGAGGGCAGGTTTCAGCGTTAGTAGAACACTTTTATGACATCGACGTGACAAAGTTTCAGCGTTAGTCGAACACTCATGGTGTGCCTTGGAAAGGTTTGTTTGGACGCGGATGAGGCAATTCTCGAAGCAGCGGCTGGCCGGTGGGATCACGTCGGCGCAAAGCGTAGAAACGGATGCGTTGATGCGTGAAGTCGACCTCACAGCGCACCAGTCGATGGAGCCAATGTTCATCGACGCTGAAGGCTTTGCCGAGCAGATGAACGTTTCCGTTCTCGTTGCTTCGGCGCACAAATATCATCATGCCCTTGAGCGGAGCGCTGAGGTTGAGATTGAACTTTGCGGGAAAGCGACGCCGGGTGGGGGCGGCCTCTCGGCGGGTGGCGGTTTTGGCGAGATACGCCGCGATATAGCGCGCGGAGACGGCCTCCAAGCTTTCAATATCGTCGCAGTGATGACGTCGCCAGACCTTGCTTTGCCACAGGCCGTTGAAGCCTTCGATGGCATTCTGAAAGCCCGGCTCGCGTGGTGGGGCAAACACTGGAATGACCTGCAGTGCCAGACACAGGCGGCTGATACGCCCGACGGTATCGGCGAACTGGTGCGCTCCCTGGAAGATCGTGTCGTTGTCAAACTGGGCATAAGTGGGCAGCCCGTCGCGGCGCCAGCGTTCAACCAAGGCTTGCAGCGTGGCCCGTGCGCTTGGCCGCTCCATGACCCAGGCCTCAGCCAGTGCTCCGTGCAGGCTGGTAGCAGTGAGTACAGAGACGAGCGGACCGCCAGCGATCTTCAGGTCCTCAATGAAATCGAAGCTGTCGAGCTCGACCTGGCCGGTGGCCAGATCAGGCAGATACCAGCCCTTGGGCGGCGCAGGCCGGCGTTGCCGATGCGCGCCATCGAGAACCCCGTGACGCGCAAGCACCCGGTAGATCGTCACGCGCGCAGGGACTTGCTGCACGGAACCTTTGTCTTGCAACGCCACGCCGATCGCGTCTGGTCCGTACTCGCCCAGCACGCTGTGCTCGCGCAGAGCAGTTCGTACCTTCAGGATGCGCTGTTCCAAATTCGCAGGTGTGCGATTCCACGCCCGGCCAGGCTTACTGTTAGTGAAGCTCACCCGGTCCATGCGTTGGCCGCGAGCGCGTGCAACCCAGTAAGTCACCGCGCCCAAACTGACCCTGAACTGCACGGCTACCGCTCGCAAGCTTTGCCCCCCACGTACCGCCCGAACCAGTTGGCGGCGGCGTTGTTCAAGCGAAGATTTTTAGCCATGACTGACCCATCCAAAATGCAAGGACGCTACATCAAGCCCACGGCGCGCGAACACCTGACTACCTCCTATAGGACCGCATCGCCAAGTGTCTATCGCCCCCTGGCCGTCGCCGCGCGCGGAGGAAACTCCAGTCGCCCTACGGGCTCCCTGCGTTTCCTCCGCACATGCTGTTTGCCGTCGCCGCAGTGTTCGACTAACGCTGAAACTCGTGTGTTCTACTAACGCTGAAACTCCGCCCTTAATGAATCATTTCACCACATCAGTGTCTTTGGTCTCATTGATCGCGATTATAGAGCGGAGGCTGAGATTCAAGG
>JANNUE010000073.1:0-9130 GCA_031394895.1 Betaproteobacteria bacterium | reverse complement strand
GAGTTGTCGGATTGTTCCAGTTGCCCTTCGGGGGTCGGGTCGGCTTCATCCGGGCCGTGCTCCTCGAGTGAACGCAGCAGGTGGGTCGGGTCATCGGCGTCAGAGCTGCCATTGGCGTCGGCGTCGGCATCGCCAGCCGCGTAGTCCTCCAGGCTGGGAGCAGGCGCAGATTCCAGACCAATCTTTTCGTACGCCAGCGGCAACTGCCTGGCGATGCTGGTGCCGGCCGCCAGCACCGGGACCACCTTGCCGGCCACCGCAAACTCCATCTCGTCGAGCAGCGTGCGCTGGGTCGGATCATTCATCGCAACCACCATCAGGTTGTTGCGCATCAGCAGCGGCAGCGTATTGAGGCGCTGCGCGAACAGGAATGGCACCTTGCGCAGGGCCACGGCATCAATCGGAAAGTTCTTGATGTCCACCACCGGATAGCCCATTTTTCGGGCCAGTGCGATGACCAGGTCTTTGCGGCTGATCAGACCGTGTTCCACCAGCAGTTCGCCCAGCGGAATGGTGCGCTCGTGGGTCTGCTTCTCCAGCGTCAGGTTGAGTTGCTCCTGCGTGATCAGACCCAAAGCGATCAGCGCTTCACCGATCTTGATTACCGGCATTTTGGACTGTCGGTCGAGCGCCGCCAGCAATTGCTCCGGCGCGACGATTTCCTCGACGACCAGGTTCTCCACCAACTTTTCATTGGACAGATCGGCCGCTTGCCCGTCAGCCTCATCGGCACCCGCCCGGCTTGTCGCCTTCTGGTCGGCCGGCTCCTTGCCAAATAGCGCGCCGAGCCGGACCGCCTTGTAGGCCTCGCATGGAAAAAACTTGCGCCGCAGCGACCCGAACTCGTCGGCCGGCGGGAACAGGAACAAGCCGCCATCGTTTTCCACATGGCCGACGGTAACCCCGCGCGCCACCGTGCCGTCGGTCAAATCGACCTGGTAGTCCGCCGACGGCCGGTACAGGGGAACATCGACAACGTTGTCGCCGACGGCAACGTCAGCCGGCTTGAGCAGCGTCTTGAGCGTGATGCTGCGAAACCGGCCAAAACGCAGGCGCATCATTTCGGCGCTTGCCAACGTCCGGATCATGGCGACCCGGTCAATCATGTTCAAGCTAGTCAACAAGACGCTGCTTTTACGACCGCTGGCGTCTTCGACTTCGCAGGCTTCGCTGCCCTGCCATGGTGCAGCCAGCGCATGATTGGCATAGGGCGGTGCCGGCCAACTGAACTGAGTGGGAGTAAGGGTATCGTTAAGCTTCATGGTGCCAGCGTCTTGAGTGTGACAAAGAGTCGGCCTGTTGGTATTGGGTTGAACCGTATGTATCTTTGTTTGCATCTTAGTGGGAAATGCGCAAACTTGCCAAGCTGCGGGCAGGGAACATCCCTAGAACCCTGATGCCCGCCGGTATTGCAGGGCCTCGGCCACATGCGCCAGCTGCGTGCCGTGGGCGCCGGCCAGGTCGGCAATGGTGCGCGCCACCTTTAGCGCGCGGTGCGTGCTGCGTGCCGACCAGCCCAGCCGGGCAGCGGCCAGGCTTAGAAAACTGGCGGCCGCCGTGTCCAGCAGCGCGTACTGACCGATTTCCTGCGCTTGCAGCGCCTGGTTCACTTTGCCCTGGCGCGCGATGGCGCGCTGGCGCGCGGCGCAGCAGCGCTCGCGAATCAGCTGGCTGGCTTCGCCGGGACGCGCGTGCAACAAGTCGGCGGACGCGAGCGCCGGTACCTCCACATGCAGGTCGATACGGTCGAGCAGCGGGCCGCTGAGCTTGCTGTGGTAGCGCGCCACCTGGTCCGGAGTGCAGCGGCAGGCTTTCTGCATGGACCCCAGGTAGCCGCAGGGGCAAGGATTCATTGCGCCGATCAACTGAAAACGGGCCGGAAACTCGGCGCGTTGGGCGGCGCGTGAAATGGTGATGGTGCCCGACTCGAGCGGCTCGCGCAGCGCTTCCAGCGCGGCACGGGGAAACTCCGGCAGCTCATCAAGAAACAGGACGCCGTGGTGCGCCAGCGAAATCTCACCGGGCCGCGGCGGCGAGCCGCCACCGACCAGCGCCACGGCACTGGCTGTGTGATGTGGCGAGCAGGTCGGTCGCTGCGCCCAGCGCTCAATACAAAAGCGCCCGCTCAGACTGGCCACGGCGGCGCTTTGCAGCGCCTCGTCGGTCGTCATCGGTGGCAGCAATGCGGCAAAGCGCTGCGCCAGCATCGACTTGCCGGAGCCAGGCGGCCCGCTGAGTAACAGGCTGTGGCCACCAGCGGCGGCAATCTCGAGCGCGCGCTTCGGGCCGAGCTGACCTTTGACATCTGCCATGTCCGGATACTGCAGCGCGTTAACCTGCATGCTGGCCGTCACGCGCGACCAGCCCGGCCCCGGCTCAACCGGTGCCGCGTCGGCCAGCGGCGGCAGGAAGTGGCGCACCACATCGAGCAGATGGCGGGCCCGGTAAACGTGCGCGCCGGGCACTAGCGCGGCTTCTTCCGCGCTGTCGCTCGGTAGCACCAGACGCGTGCACACCTGTCCGGCGTGCAGGGCCAGGCTCATGGCCAGTGCGCCGCGCACCGGCCGCAACTCACCCGACAACGACAACTCGCCGGCAAACTCATGGCCGGCCAGGCTGGCGCCATCAATCTGCCCGCTGGCGGCCAAAATGCCGAGCGCAATTGGCAGGTCAAAGCGGCCCGAGTCCTTGGGCAAGTCAGCTGGCGCCAGATTCACGATGATGCGTTTGTTGTGCGGGAATTCAAGGCCTGAGTTCTGAATTGCCGAGCGCACGCGCTCCCTGGCCTCCTTGACCTCAACGTCGGCCAGGCCGACCAGCGTGAAGCTGGGCAAGCCGTTGGCCAGGTGCACTTCTACCGTCACGGCTTCGGCTTGCAAGCCGAGCAGCGCCCGGCTTTGCACCAAGGACAGACTCATGCGGGACCCTCCTTAAAACGGTGCGCAGCTGACCTGGCGCCGATTTTTCTGCACCATGACGGTGCTTGTTGTGTCTTTATGCAGCCATCTTAACGTAGGGCCAACGCTTTGGCCTACAGGGGCGGGGCAAGTTTTGTGACAACTGCTGGCACGGTCCGTGCATAAAGCGTTCGACCCCAAACCTCGATAAGGAACCTTCCCATGCGTAAACTCTTGCTTGCCACAGCGGTATCAACCGCATTCGCCGTGCCGTTGCTGGCGTCCGCTCAGACCGCGCCGGCGACACCGGCTGAGCCAGCCTCGCCCCACACCGTGACGGGCAATTTGTCCGTCACCAGCCAGTATATTTTCCGCGGACTCAGTCAGACCAACGGCAAACCCGCACTACAAGGCGGGTTTGACTATTCCCATGCCAGCGGGTTCTACGCCGGCACCTGGTTGTCCAACATTTCCTGGTTCACGGATCAGAACGCCGGTTTCAAATCGACGCCGGTTGCGTTGTCCTCGCCCGCCAGCGTGGGCGCGCCGTATGTGCCCAGTGCGAGCAATGCCGCCAGCCTGGAGTGGGACCTTTACGGCGGCTATAGGAGCACTTTCGGTGGTGGCGACTGGACCTATGACGTCGGCATCCTGCAGTACTACTACCCCGGCCGCTACGACAATCTCGGGGCCTACCGCAACCCCAACACGACCGAGATCTACGGGGCGATCGGCTACAAGTGGTTGACCCTGAAGTATTCCAAGGGGATCAGCACTCAAACCTTCGGGGTCAACGAGAGCAAGGGGGCCGACTACCTCGACCTGTCCGCCTCGGTTCCGTTGGGCGAGACCGGTTTCACTTTGCTGGCACACGTTGGCAAACAACGCTATCCGGGCAACCCCAACGTCGGATATTGGTCTCCATCCACCGGCGACAACAGCTACTTCGACTACACCGACTACAAGCTGGGTGTCAGCAAGGAGTTGCTGGGCTTCACCTACGCACTGGCCTGGACCCGCGCCAACACGAAGGACACGGCATCGAACGGCGAGAACACTGCGTACATGAACGCGTTCGGCGAGAACATCGGCGGCACTCGCGTCGCGTTTTCTGTTTCCAAGACATTCTGATCCTTGACTGAGAGGTCTCCATGAAAATCGTCACCGCCATCATCAAACCCTTCAAGCTCGACGAGGTGCGTGAAGCGCTCTCGACGATCGGCGTGCAGGGCATTACCGTTACCGAAGTCAAGGGCTTTGGGCGCCAGAAAGGCCACACCGAGCTGTACCGTGGTGCAGAGTACGTGGTGGACTTTCTGCCCAAGGTCAAAATCGAAGCCGCCGTTGCCGACGCGCTGGTGGAGCGGGTCATCGAAGCCATCGAAGGTGCCGCACGCACCGGCAAGATTGGCGACGGCAAGATCTTCGTCTATGACCTGGAACAAGTCGTTCGCATCCGCACCGGCGAGACCGGTCAGGAAGCGCTGTAACTCCCTCGCACAACCGACCAGAGAACACTGACATGAAAAAACTACTTGCCTCCCTGACCCTGGGTTTGAGTCTGCTGATCTGCGGCACAGCGGCACTGGCACAAACCCCGGCAGCGGCTCCAGCGGCTGCCAGCGCGGAAGTCAAAGCCGCCGACGCGCCGGCCGCTACGCCTGCAGCAACAATGGCTGCACCGGACGCGGCGCCGGCCCCCGCAAGCGCTGCGTCGGCAGCACCGGCGCCGGTCCCGAATAAAGGTGACACGGCCTGGATGATTGTCGCCACCGCCTTCGTCATCATGATGTCCATCCCCGGCCTGGCGCTGTTCTACGGCGGCCTGGTGCGCAGCAAGAACATGCTGTCGGTGCTGATGCAGGTGTTTGTCACGTTCTCGATGATCGTCGTGCTGTGGTGCCTGTATGGCTACAGCCTGGCATTCACCGAGGGCAACCAGTTCATCGGCGGCTTTGACCGAATACTGATGAAGGGCCTGTTCGACCCGATGAAGAGTGAGTTTGCCAACGCCGCCACCTTCAGCAAGGGCGTGGTGATTCCGGAGCTGCTGTTCATGGCGTTCCAGGCGACCTTTGCCGCCATCACCTGCTGCCTGATCATCGGCGCGTTCGCCGAGCGCATCAAGTTCTCGGCCATGCTGATGTTCATGGTGCTGTGGTTCACCTTCAGCTACACGCCGATTGCGCACATGGTGTGGTTCTGGATGGGCCCCGACGCCTACACCAGCAAGGAAGTGGTTGACGCAATGAACGCCAAGGCCGGACTGATCTGGCAATGGGGCGCGCTCGACTTTGCCGGCGGCACCGTGGTTCACATCAACGCCGCTGTGGCCGGTCTGATGGGTGCGTTTGTCCTCGGCAAGCGCGTCGGCTACGGCAAGGAAACGATGGCGCCGCATAGCCTGACGCTGACCATGGTTGGCGCATCCATGCTGTGGGTGGGCTGGTTCGGTTTCAATGCCGGCTCGGCACTGGAAGCCAACGGCACCGCCGTGCTGGCCTTCATGAACACGTTCTCGGCCACCGCTGCGGCGGTGCTGGCCTGGTGCCTGGGTGAAGCGCTGATGCGCGGCAAGGCCTCGATGCTGGGTGCCGCATCCGGCGCGGTCGCCGGTCTGGTGGCGATCACGCCTGCCTGCGGCAACGTCGGCCTGATGGGCGCCATCGTGATCGGCTTCATCGCCGGCTTTGCCTGCCTGTGGGGCGTCAACGGCCTGAAGAAAATGCTCGGCGCCGATGACTCGCTCGACGTCTTCGGCGTGCACGGTGTCGGCGGCATTGTCGGCGCACTGCTGACCGGCGTCTTCAACAGCCAGACGCTCGGAGGTCCCGGCGTCGTGGGCGACTGGGTCACGGTTGCCGTGTCTTCGGTGCCGGTGGCGGACCAGGTCTGGATCCAGTTCAAGGCCGTGTTGCTGACCATCGTCTGGTCGGGCGTGGTGTCGCTGATCGCCTACAAGCTGGTTGACTGGACCATCGGCCTGCGCGTCAGCGAAGAAGACGAACGCGAAGGTCTGGACATTACCTCACACGGCGAAAGCGCCTACAGCCGCTAGTTTTCCAAGGCAGCAGCGATTGCCCACCCGGACTTGGTGTCCGGGTGGGTTTTTTTTCGTCCGTGAATGCATGGCAGCCATCAACATGCGAGATTTGGCGCACCGCTTTTATACAAAATCATGAGGCTTCACGCCGGTTGCCGGCGATTTGCAGGGGCCGGCTACTGAACCGATACACCCCATCCGCATCGAGCGCGCGCAGCAAGCGGCCGTCAAACCACAGCGCATGCAGGTGGGCGATCGATTCGCCCATCGCAAAGGTGGTCTGGTGCAGGTCAAGCGCGCGTTTGAACAGCACGGGAATCATGTCGGCGCCGCTGCACGGCTTGACACTGCAGGCCTGCATCACATCGGCCAGTCGGTCGCGGTGGTGCTCATGCAACTGCTCTATGCGCCGGTGCAAACCGGTAAACGGCTTGCCGTGCGCCGGCAGTGTCAGTGTCTGCGGGTCGAGTGCGCGAAACTTGTCGATCGAGTCGAGAAACAGCTTGAGCGGATTGGACTCCGGCTCCTGGTCATAAACGCTCACATTGGTGGAGATGCGCGGCAGCATCATGTCGCCGCCAATCAGCACGCCGAGTTCCTCGCAGTACAGCGAGATATGTTCCGGCGCATGGCCAAAGCCGCTGATGCACAGCCACTGGCGTGCGCCTATGGTCAGCAGGTCGCCGCCCATCATGCGCCGGTACTGGCGCGGCACCGACGGCACCAGCGCCTTGAAGTAGCTCGAACGGCCCCTGATTTTCTCGACTGACACCGGATCGTTCAAGCCGTGTCTGGCAAAAAAAGCCGCCGCCGCGTCGCCGCCAAAGCCGCTCATGCCTTCGCTGCCAATGCGCGCAAGGTTGAAGTCGGTGGCGCTGATCCACAACTGCACCTGCCAGCGCTCGCACAACCAGTGCGCCAGCCCGATGTGGTCGGGGTGCATGTGGGTCACGATCACGCGCAGGATCGGCAGCCCCTCCAGTTCGTTGGCAAACACCTGCTCCCATTGCACCTTGGCCGAATCGGTGGCTATGCAGCAGTCCACCACGCTCCAGCCGGCGCGGCCGTCAATTTCGTCCCGCAAAAGCCACAGATTGATGTGATTGAGCTCGAACGGCAACGCCATGCGCAGCCACTTGACGCCCGGCGCCACGCCCAGGCTCGCGCCGGGCGCCGGCAACGCGTCGCCGAATGGGTAATGCAACTGCTTTTCGAGTTCGTTGACCGATGACTTCAATGGGACTCCTGATTTGCGACATAATTGACGTTTACGTAAACGTCAACCAAGGCGGACATTGTAGGTGGCGGCACTCCTGCGTGCTGTCGCCGCCATTACCGACAAACTTATGGCCATTACCTACAGCATCAGCGATCTGGCGCGCGAATTTGACCTGACCACGCGCGCCATGCGTTTCTATGAAGACATGGGCTTGCTGCAACCGCAGCGCTGCGGACCCGCCGGGCGCAGCCGGGTGTACAGCGGGCGCGACCGCACGCGGCTGAAACTGACGCTGCGCGCCAAACGGCTTGGCCTGAGCCTGACCGAGGCCAAGGAAATCATCGACATGTACGACAGCCCGCGCGACACCGGCGCGCAGTTGCAGAAGTTCCTGCTGGTGCTGAGCAACCACCAGACCCAGCTCGAAGCCCAGATGATGGACCTGCAGGCCAATCTGGACGAGCTAAAGGTGCATCAGCGCGAGGCCAAAGCGCTGCTCGGCAAGAGCGAGGCCAAGGCGCCAAAGAAACGCGCCAGGGCGGCAAACACAGCGACTGCGCCGTGATGCAGCAAACGCTGATGCCGATCGCCAAGACGTACTGAAACCTTGCGGGACAGACCCACTAATTGCGCCGCAATTTGGCGCTGTCCCCAACTGATCAAGAAATTTACAAGGAGACGCAACCATGAACATGCCAGGACTCAACTTCCAGCTCGGCGAAGACATTGACGCCTTGCGCGACGCCGTGCACGAGTTTGCCCAGAGCGAGATCGCGCCGCGCGCAGCCCAACTTGACAGAGATGACCAGTTCCCGATGGACCTGTGGCGCAAGATGGGCGATCTCGGCGTGCTCGGCATCACCGTCAGCGAAGAGTTCGGCGGCGCCAACATGGGCTATCTGGCGCACATGATTGCGATGGAAGAAATCTCGCGCGCGTCGGCCTCGGTCGGCCTGTCCTACGGCGCCCACAGCAATCTGTGCGTGAACCAGATCAAGCTCAACGGCACACCCGAGCAGCGCAGTAAATACCTGCCAAAGCTGATCTCCGGCGAACACGTCGGCGCGCTCGCAATGAGCGAGAGCGGCGCCGGCAGCGACGTCATCAGCATGAAGCTCAAGGCGCAGGACAAGGGCGGCTATTACCTGCTCAATGGCAGCAAGATGTGGATCACCAACGGGCCGGACGCCGACACGCTGGTGGTCTATGCCAAAACTGAACCCGAGCTGGGTGCCCGTGGCGTCACCGCCTTTCTGATCGAAAAAGGCATGCCCGGATTTTCGGTCGCGCAAAAGCTCGACAAGCTCGGCATGCGCGGCAGCCACACCGGCGAGCTGGTGTTCCAGAATGTTGAAGTGCCGGCCCAGAACATTCTCGGCGGCTTGAACAGCGGCGCCAAGGTGCTGATGAGCGGCCTGGACTACGAGCGCGCCGTGCTCACCGGCGGGCCGCTGGGCATCATGCAGTCGGTGATGGACAACGTGGTGCCCTACATCCACGACCGCAAGCAGTTCGGCCAGAGCATCGGCGAATTTCAACTGATTCAGGGCAAGGTCGCCGACATGTACACGGTGCTGCAGGCCGGACGATCCTTTGCCTACACGGTCGCCAAGAACCTGGACCTGCTCGGCGTCGAGCACGTGCGCCAGGTGCGCAAGGACTGCGCTTCGGTCATTTTGTGGTGCGCTGAAAAAGCGACCTGGATGGCCGGCGAAGGCGTGCAAATTTTTGGCGGCAACGGCTACATCAACGACTACCCGCTGGGTCGCCTGTGGCGCGACGCCAAGCTGTATGAGATTGGTGCCGGCACCAGTGAAATACGGCGCATGCTGATCGGGCGCGAGCTGTTTGCCGAGACCTGCTGAGGCGTTGGCGCTGTGCGGGTTCTGGACCGCCGGGTGGTCTGGATGGAACGCCGCATCGCGTCGTCAAATGTTCAAGGCGCGTGTGGAAACCCATGCGGCAAGCCGG
>JANNUE010000061.1:0-2118 GCA_031394895.1 Betaproteobacteria bacterium | reverse complement strand
GATCTAATACTTCATACCCCAGGCGGATCGGTAGCCGCCGCAATATCTATAATTGACTACCTTGAGATAATGTTCAATAAGGACTATCGCATAATAGTGCCGCAGATTGCCATGTCTGCCGGAACAATGATTGCCTGTTCTGGCAAGAACATTCTAATGGGGAAAGGTAACTATTCAGGTATTTCTGTTGTAAACCAGACGATAAAGGCTGATACTTCATGTTATGCATGAATTACCCGCCCTGTCCAGGCTGAGCGTTGCGGAGAAAGACGCACTGATCCTCGCGCAGTTTGAGCAGTTGAAGCAGGTAGAGAGGTTGACGGCGATGGTGCATGCGTTGAGCGCACGAGTGCGCGAGCTGGAAGGGCTGTTGCGCAAGGACAGTCACAACTCCAGCAAGCCCCCGTCCTCGGACGGGTTGGCCAAGAAGCCCAAATCGCTGCGCGAATCCAGCGGGCGCAAACCGGGCGGGCAGGCCGGGCATGAAGGAACGACACTCAAGCGCGTGGCCACTCCCGATGTCGTGGTTCAGCACCCGCTGCCCAAGCACTGTAAGCGCTGCGGGGCGCACCTTGGCGCCCAAGCCGATGCGGTGATCGAGGAGCGGCGTCAGGTGTTCGATCTGGTGCAGCCGGTGCTGCAAGTGACCGAACACCGTGGCTATGAACTGCTGTGCCGGTGTGGCCAACGTCATCGCAGCCGCTTTCCGGACAATGTCTTGGCGCCGGTGCAATACGGCCCGGTGATCAAGAGCACGCTGGTCTATTTGACGCAACAGCAACTGCTGCCCATCGAGCGCACGACTCAAATCCTGTCCGATCTGTTTGGCGTGAAGCTCTCGGCGGGCAGCGTGCAGGCGAGCATTGCTCAAGCCGCCCAGACGCTGGTCCCCTCTGTCATGCGCATCGCGGCGGCGGTGAGTGCTTCGCCGGTGGTGCACTTCGATGAGACCGGACAGCGGGTGGGCGCGCGGCTGCGTTGGTTGCACACCGCAGGCACGCCCCTGCTCACTTGGTATGGCGCGCACGACAAGCGCGGCCAGATCGCGATGGACGACTTTGGCATCTTGCCGACATTCGAGGGCGTCGCCGTGCATGACGGCTGGGCTTCCTATCGCGACTATGCCTGTACCCATGCGCTGTGCAATGCCCATCATCTGCGCGAACTCATCTACCTGGAGGAAACCGCCGAACAGACCTGGCCGCGCAAGATGATCGACTTCCTGCGCCGAGCCAAGGACCAAGCCGATGCCGCGAAGCTGGCCCAACGCCCCTTGGCAAGAACGCAGCTCAGCGGCCTGCGCCGCCAATACAAAGCCATCCTTACCCAAGGCGAAAGGGACAATCCACTGCGCGCCCGCACCCAGCTCAAACAGCGTGGTCGTATCAAGCAATCCCCCGCAGTCAATCTTCTGCTGCGGCTGCGGCAGCACGCCGACGATGTCCTGCGGTTTCTCACCGACGCGCGAGTGCCCTTCGATAACAATCAGGCCGAACGCGATATCCGCATGCCCAAACTCAAGCAAAAAACCTCCGGGTGTTTCCGTACCGTCACCGGCGCCGAGTCCTTCTGCACCATACGCTCCTACCTCGCCACGCTGCGCAAACAGGGGCGCAATGTCTTCCATGCCCTCACCCTCGCATTTCAAGGTCACCCACCTGATCCTCTGCCATCCGGGTAAGCTGAATAGTTACCTATTTTCTTATTCATATCCTTCTTTCCCTGATTCTTATGAACGCCGCCGGCGCCCTGCTGGTGATTCCTGGATTGGCGGTGATGGTTTTCCTGGGCTTCAGCGGCCTTAGTTTCGCGAGGGACAAAAGCGGAGTTTTTGGCGCCTTCAAGCAAAGCTTTTTGCTGAGCAAGCCGCATTTTTGGCCGCTATTTGTGCGCATGCTGGTGTTGGGCATCGTCAGCGGCATCTTGATGATCGTACCTGTGATTGGATGGGTGCTCGGCCCCGCGTTGTGGCTGTGCGCCTTGGGCGAGCTGTTTGAAAGAATTTCGCCCCGGCAAGCTGCGCTTGAGGTTGCCGCCACTCCCGCCATCGCAGGTCTGGTTGAGGCGGCCCATCACGAAGCGGGCCTGGATCAAATATTTTTAGAAACCTGGGCGATT
>JANNUE010000419.1:0-2142 GCA_031394895.1 Betaproteobacteria bacterium | reverse complement strand
CCGTGCTGCTGGACTTCGGCTTGTCATGCAACGCGCACTACCCCGACTTGCTGGCCGAGCAATTGCGCAAGGCGGTCGGCTCGCCGATCTGGATTGCGCCGGAACAGGTGGTCGGCGTGCGCGGCGACCCGCGCAGCGACATTTTTGCCATCGGCGTGATGCTGTACCAACTCGCTACCGGCGAGACGCCATTCGGCGCGCCCCAGACCACCGGCGGGCTGCGCCAGCGCCTGTGGATGGACCCGGCGCCACCGCGCAAGCTCAACCCCGAGCTGCCAGCCTGGCTGCAGGAAGTGATACTGCGCTGCCTGGAGCCCGAAGCCGCCAGGCGCTACCCGTCGGCGGCCCACCTGGCGTTCGACTTGCGCCATCCGGATCAGGTCATGGTGACCGAGCGCGGCCTCAAAACCACCAGCACCGGCTTCAGGACGCACTTCAGGCGCTGGTTCAAAGCCGCCGGCATGCAGTACCAGCCCAGCCCGTTGCCGTCGCACCAGATCGAGGAGGTGCCGATTGTGATGGTGGCCGTGCCGCACAAGGACGTGAGCGACGCGACGCTGTACTCGCTGCGCGAAGCCGCTGCCCGCTCGCTCGGCACCCGACCCGGTGCCCGGCTGGCTTGCGTGACCGTCATTTCACCCGGACAAACCAGCGTCTCCAACGACGCCAACAGCGAGACCAGCGTGCAGCGCAAATACATCGCCAGCCTGCGCCAGTGGGCGCAACCGCTGGACTTGCCGGGGCGTCAGACTTCGTACCACGTGCTGGAGTCCGGTGATGTGGCGCAGGCGCTGATCAACTACGCCATTGGCAACGAGGTCAGCGTCATCGTCATGGGCGCCGCCACGCACGGCCTGAAGACGCAGCGCTTCGTCGCCACAGTGCCGATCAAGGTCGCGATGGAGGCGCCGTGCACCGTGATTCTGGTGAAGCAGTCGCTGCCATTCGAATTGCTGGCAATCCCGACCGAACCGGTCAAGCCGGCATGGAACCGCGATCTGGACGCACCGTTTTAGTCTGGCGTGCGCGAGGCGCGACAATCGCGCCATGCTGCCAACCACTGCCACCTCCCCTTCATCGTCCGGAGCGCACCCGTATCAAGCGCTGACGCCGGACCTGGTGATGGATGCGCTGGCCAGCGTCGGCCTGTATGGCGACGGCCGGCAAATGGCGCTGAGCTCGTATGAAAACCGGGTTTACCAGTTGCATCTGGAAGATGGCCAGGCGGTGGTCGCCAAGTTCTACCGCCCGGGGCGCTGGAGCGAGGCGCAGATTCTCGAAGAGCACGCCTTCTCGGCCGAGCTGATGGCGGCCGAGATACCGGTCATCGGACCCCTCACATTGAACGCCAGCACGCTGCATCAGTTTGGCGGCTTTGCGTTTAGCGTCAGCCCGAGTCGCGGCGGGCGCGCGCCGGAACTCGACGACCCCGATGTGCTCGAATGGATCGGGCGCTTTCTGGCGCGCATTCACACCGTCGGCGCCGCCAGGCCATTCGTCAGTCGCCCCGCGCTGGACCTGCAAAGCTTTGGCCTGGCCTCGCGTGACTGGTTGCTGAAACACGATCAGGTGCCGCTGGATGTGCAATCGCAGTGGGCCGCTGTCGCGCAACAAGCGCTGGACCTGATCGCCGCTCACCCCAGTTTGAGCGCCGCAGCACAGCAGCCACGCGACATGGAGCCGATCAAACTGCTGCGCCTGCACGGCGACTGCCACCCCGGCAACATTCTTTGGACGCCGCTCGACTCGCCTGCAGCGAAGGGACCGGGGCCGCACTTTGTCGATCTGGACGATGCACGCAGCGGCCCGGCCGTGCAGGACCTGTGGATGCTGCTCAGCGGCGACCGCCAGCAGCGTACGCGCCAGCTCGGCGCGCTGGTCGATGGCTACGAGCAGTTCCGCGAGTTTGATCGGCGCGAACTGGCGCTGATCGAGCCGCTGCGCACGCTGCGCCTGATTCACTACAGCGCCTGGCTGGCGCGGCGCTGGGCCGACCCGACGTTTCCAATCAACTTCCCGTGGTTTGGCTCCAGCGACTACTGGCAGGGCCAGGTGCAGATGCTGCAGGAGCAGATCGAGGCGATGCAGGAAGAGCCGCTGCTGGTGTGACGGCCTCAGCCGCCCCACAGCAGGGCCTTGAAG
>JANNUE010000397.1:0-1812 GCA_031394895.1 Betaproteobacteria bacterium | reverse complement strand
GTTGGCCCCCATCCCCCGCCGAACAGGCGTAAACCGCTGCGGTTCTCATCGCGCCAGCGTCAGAACCAGCGTCCGGCTCGCTCAGTGCAAAGGCCGCGATGATGTCGCCCTGCGCCACCGCCGGCAGGTAGGTCGCTTTTTGCGCCGGCGTGCCCGCCAGCGTGATGGCGCCGCTGCCCAGGCCTTGCATGGCAAAGGCAAAGTCCGCCAACGGGGAGTGAAAGGCCAGCGTTTCGCGCACTATCACCAGTGCCCGCGAGTCGAGCTGGTCCAGCGCACCGCCAAACTGTGCCGGCACGCAGTAGCGCAGCCAGCCGGCGTCACCCAGCAGACGCACCCACTCCTGGCAGGCACGCCGGTCATCGTTCTCGTCAACTTGCTGTTGTGGCACCCAGACCACCAATTGGTTGGCGAGCGCCTGATGCGCGTCATTGAAGAAGGGCAGATTCAGGTGGTCGGTGGGGGCCAGGCAAGTCATCTCAATTGCCCTCAAACACCGGTTTCTGCTTGGCCGCAAAGGCCTCATAAGCCCGCCGGAAATCTTCTGTCTGCATACAAATTGCCTGCGCCTGGGCCTCGGCCTCAATCGCCTGTTCAATCGTCATCGCCCACTCCTGCTGCAGCATGGTTTTGGTCATGCCCTGCGCAAAGGTGGGGCCAGCGGCCAGCTCGGCGGCCAGCGCTTGCGCCTTGGGCAGCAAATCAGAGCGCTCCTGCAGCGCATTGAAAAAGCCCCAGGCCAGGCCCTCCTGCGCACTCATGGCGCGGCCGGTGAACAGCAGCTCGGATGCCCGGCCCTGCCCAATGACGCGCGGCAGCAAGGCACAAGCCCCCATGTCGGCACCGGCCAGGCCAACGCGGGTGAACAGGAACGCCGTTTTGGTGCCGGCGGTGCCAAAGCGCAGGTCGCAGGCCAGCGCCAGCATGGCACCGGCGCCGGCGCAAATGCCGTCGATGGCGCCGATGACAGGCTGCGGGCAGTTGCGCATGCATCTGACCAGGTCGCCCGTCATGCGGGTGAACTCCAGCAGCTCGGGCATGCTCATCTTTGTCAGGGGGCCGATGATCTCGTGCACATCGCCACCCGAGCAGAAATTGCCGCCGGCGCCGGTCAGCACCACCACCTTCACATCGCTTGAATATTTAAGCGCCTCAAACAGATTGCGCAATTCGGCATAAGAGTCAAACGTGAGCGGATTCTTGCGCTCGGGGCGATTCAGGGTGATCGTGCCCACGCCTTCGGAAAAGCGCCAGTCAAAGTGTTGCGCCGGGTAGGCGGCGGTGGCGTCGAACTGGGTGCGCATCGGGTTGCCCGCGCCAATGTAGTGTTTCATGCGCTTTCCAATGCGATGTTCAATGAAGTCGTCAATGCGTTTTTGGTGTGCTCTTTCACCTTGCCGAGCAGCCGGTGCAAGGTGGCGATCTCTTTGGCGTTTAAGGTCGCGAAGGCGTCCACAACCCAGTCCTCGTGCTGATGCGCCATGTCGACGAACTGTTTTCGCCCCAGGGCGGTGAGCCTGATGCGGTAGGCGCGGCGGTCGCCCGGCACGGCCACCCGTTCCACCAGGCCCTGCGCCGCCAGTTGATCGGTGATGCCGGTGACGTTGCCGCCGGTCACCATCATGCGGCGCGACAGCTCGTTCATCTTCAGCCCCTCGGGGGCACGTTCCAGTTGAGCCATCAAGTCAAAACGCGGCAGGGTGGTGTCAAACTGGTTGCGCAGATGCGCGCGCACCTGGCGTTCGATCAGTTGGGTGCAGGTCAGCATGCGCAGCCACAAACGCAGGGCCTCGGGGTGCGCGGCGGCGGGGG
>JANNUE010000393.1:0-10533 GCA_031394895.1 Betaproteobacteria bacterium | reverse complement strand
GTTCAAGGTCGGCTTCGGTCATGGTCAGAGCTTCGCCAGTGCCGCACGAACCTCCGGCACACTGAGGATCTCGGACAGGATCACCGGTGCGTTGCCGTTCTGGTAGAGCACATAGACCGGCACGCCGTTGCGGCCGAGTTGCGCCAGCGCTGCGGTAATGGCCGGGTCGCGCCGGGTCCAGTCGGCGCGCAGCAGCGTCACTTTCTTGGCCTGCAGGTCGGCCAGCACGTCGGCGTTGACCAGCGTGGTGTTCTCGTTGTACTGGCAAGTCACACACCATGCGGCGGTGAAATCGACAAACACCGGCACGCCGGTGGCGAGCACCTGTTCGACCCGGCCCGGTGCCCAGGTCTGCCAGCGCTCGGTGGAGGCAGCAGCGTTGACGGGGAGTTCCAGGGGCTTTGTGACATTGCGCCCGATGGATACCATCAACAAGGCGAAGGCCGCGACGGAAAGTGTGGCAACGATGAGCCGGCTGCGCCCGTGCAGTGTCAGCGACCACAGCACGGCGCTCAACGCAACCAGCAACGCCAGCAGCGTGCCGGCGCCGTCAATGCCGGTTTGCTGGCCAAGCACCCAGACCAGCCAGACGACGGTGGCGAACATCGGAAAAGCCATCGCGCGCCGGAACGTGCCCAGCCAGGCGCCCGGGCGCGGCAGCAGCTTGGCGAACTGCGGGATCAGGGCGGCCGCCAGATAGGGCAAAGCCATGCCGATGCCAATCGTGGTGAAAATCAGCAGCGCCTGCAGCGCCGGCAAAGCCAGCGCCAGCCCAAGCGACGCGCCCATGAACGGCGCAGTGCAGGGCGACGCGATGGCAACCGCCAGCATGCCCGACAAGAACGCGTTGACGGCCGGGTTCTTGGCCTCCAGCGTGGTCAGGCGGCTGGGCAAAACGTGGCCGAAGTTGAACAGCCCGGCCAGGTTCAATCCCATCACCGTGAACAGCACCGCCAGCAGCGCGACCACTAGCGGCGACTGCAGTTGAAAGCCCCAGCCGAGTTGCTCGCCGGCGCTGCGCAGCGCCAGCATCAGCGCGCCCAGCGCGACGAACGACAGCACCACACCCAGCGTATAGGCCAGGCCGCTGATGCGGTGGCCGCGCCGGTCGTTGGCATGGCGGGCAAAGCTCATCACCTTGATCGCCAGCACCGGGAACACGCAGGGCATCAGGTTCAGGATCAGGCCGCCCAGCAAGGCGCCTAGCAATGCGGCAACCAGCGTAATCGACTGCGTTGCCGGCGCTGGCGTTGCGGTCAATGCAGTCGGCGCGATCGCACCGGCAGTGACCTGCGGCCAGCTACCCTGTACCGTGAGTTCGGCCCGATAACCCTGGCCGCCAACTGCCAGCACCACCGGCATCATGGCCGGCGAGTTGGCACGCTGGCCCGATAGCGGCACTTGGGCGTGCCACACGCCGTCGCTCCAGTTCTGCGACCAGGCGGCCGCAGTTTCGATCACTTCAGGCGTCTCGGGAAAGAAGTCGAGCTTCTTGCCTTGCCAGGTGGTGGGCAGACCTTGTACCGAGAGCTTGATGGAATTGCCAACAATCTGCAGCTCGCTGGCGGGCACGGCCGCGTTAGCCGGCAGCGGCTGGGGTTGCGCGGCAAAAGCGGCCTGGAACGCCGCGCTGTTGATGGCGGTCGAGCCCTTGACGGGGAACTTCAGTACAAACTCGCCGTCCTCGGGAATGCAGGTCTCGCGACACACCAGCCAGGTGGCTTTGAGCTGCACCTCCAGGTCGCCGTTGAGCGCTGAAGGCTGGAAACCGGCCGCAATGGTTAGCGGCACCGGCAGCAGCACCGTGCCTTCGTAACCGTAATTGGCCAGATTGCCGATCGGGATCTTCTTCGGTAGCGGCCAGGCAATAGCGCCAGCCGTCACGCCGGCCGGCAGCGTCCAGTGCAGCACTGTCGGCAGGCCGGAGTCGCCCGAATTCTTCCAGTAGGTATGCCATTTGGGTTGGTGCGTCAGTTGCAGCCCGACCCAGACTGTCTTGCCGGCATCGGCACCGTCGGGCGCGTAGGCCATCAACTCGGCCCGCACTTGCGGCGTCGTGACGACTGTTTTGGCTGAGGATTGGGCGCTTGCCCCTGTCGAGATTGCGAAAGTTGCTATCAATAACGCAGCAACAAGCGGGTGGCGGAAAGATTTTGAAAATGTCATTGCACTGTGAGAGCCGGTTAAATGGGCAAAGTTCCTTGGGAGAACACCGATGGTAGTTTCTTCGGCGCCTTGATGCGCAACTGCTTGTTGACATTTTCGCGCCCAAACACGACCTCTATGTCAGCCACCGCCACACCAAACTGCGGTGCCAGAAAGCGCAGCATGTGATCGGTCGCCTTGCCGGCCAGCGGCGCAGCAATCACGCAGACCTTGAGTTGTGTGCCCTTGGGTTTGCCAATGGCGTCGCGCGCTGCAGCCGGCTTGCCCAGAATATTGACCACCAGCACATCGCCGTCCCAGACAAAAAAGGAGTCGCCAGTGGCGTTTCTGACCGGCCCACGGCTCATTCGCCAAAGCCCAGCACGACGCGCCGGGTGGTGGCCGACTTCTTCTCAATCTTGGTGACGATGACGGCACCGATTTCGGCCGTGTTAGCCACATGCGTGCCGCCACACGGCTGGAAATCGATCGCCTCCAGCGTGCCGATGCGAATCGTGCGAATGTGGCCGCTACCGCGCGGCGGCTGCACCGACATGCTTTTTACCAGTGCCGGGTTGGCGTCAAGTTCCTCGTCGCTGATGGCGCCAACGGTGATCGGGTGCGCCGCCGCCACCAGCCGCGCAATGCCAGCGCTCAATATTTCCTTGTCCAGCGGATCCGTCATGTTGAAGTCGAGCCGCGCGTAGTCAGGCGTGATCGAGCAGCCGTTCACCAGTTGCGGCACCAGATGGCATAGCAAATGCGTCGTTGTGTGCAGGCGCATCATGCGGTGGCGTCGTGCCCAGTCGATGCGCGCCGTCACGACGTCCCCCACTGCCAGCCGGGGCTTGCCATCCGGCGCCAGATTGCATAGTTGGTCGAGCAGCTCGGCGGCCGGCACGTGCGCAATCTCATGCGTGAAACTGCCGTCTTCGGCCTTGCCCTTGCGGGTGTCGGTAATGGCGATTTGCGTGCCGTCGGCCAGCTCCAGCACGCCGCTGTCACCACCCTGGCCACCGCCCAGTGGGTAAAACACCGTGCGGTCGAGAACAATGCCCTGCGCCGTGATGGCGGTCACCGTTGCGCGGCACTCGGTCAGATAAGCGTTCTGGCGAAAGATATCTTGCGTCATCCTTGGATAATACCGGCATGTCGCACGCCGCAGCTGCACCACCTTCGATTGTGCTTTGCACGCTGAACGCGAGGTACCAGCACGCGTCGCTTGGATTACGCTACCTGTTGGCCAATATGGGTGGGCTGCGCTGCCGTACCGCCCTGCGTGAATTCACCATTGCCCGCAAGCCGCAAGAGGTGGTTGATGAGTTGCTGATGGTGCTGGGTGAGCCGCAACTGGGCGCGGCGCAAATTGTCGGTTTTGGCGTTTATATCTGGAACGTGACGCAGACCGGCGAAGTGCTGCGCCTGCTGCGCTGCCAGCGTCCCGGCATCCAGGTCGTGCTGGGCGGCCCAGAGGTCAGTCATGAGCTTGATGAGCAAGCCATTGTCGAGTTGGCCGACTTTGTTATCACCGGCTGGGGTGATGTGAGCTTTGCCAAGCTGTGTCAGGCACTGTTGCATGGACCGCAACCGCTGGCGAAAGTGATTCCGGGTGAACAGGTGCCGCTGGGCCAGCTTGTGCTGCCATACGCCGAGTACAGCGATGCCGACCTGGCGCACCGCCAGTTGTACGTGGAGGCCTCGCGCGGTTGCCCGTTCAAGTGTGAATTTTGTTTGAGTTCGCTGGACCAGACGGCGTGGGCCTTCGATCTGGATTTGTTCCTGTCGCAGATGCAGCGCCTGTACCTGCGCGGCGCGCGCAACTTCAAGTTTGTTGACCGGACATTCAATCTGAAAATTGACGCTTCGCTGCGCATCCTGCAGTTCTTTCTGGACCGCCTGAGTGACGATTTATTCGTCCACTTTGAAGTCGTTCCAGACCACTTGCCGCAGCGCCTGAAGGACATGATTGCGCAGTTTCCGCCTGGCGTGCTGCAACTCGAGATCGGCGTTCAGAGCTTCAATGTCGAGGTACAGCAGCGCATCTCGCGCCGGCAGGACAACGTGCAGACCGAGGCCAATCTGCGCTGGCTGGCGCAGCAGTCGCAGGCGCATCTGCATGCCGACCTGATCTTTGGTCTGCCCGGTGAAACGCTGGAGAGTTTTGGCGCCGGTTTTGACCGCCTGTACGCCTTGCATCCGCACGAGATCCAGCTTGGCATTTTGAAGCGTTTGCGTGGCACGCCGATGGCGCGCCACAGCGCTGCGCACGGCATGCTGTATGACGCGCAGTCGCCCTACACCGTGCAGCAAACCGGCGTTATCGACGCCACCACGGTGCAGCGCTTTGCCCGCATGGCGCGCTATTGGGAATCGGTCGCCAACTCGGGGCGCTTCCAGCAAACGCTGGTGCTGTGGCTGGACCAGCCTGACGTTTCTGCCTTTCATGCATTCTTCGCTTTTTCCGACTGGCTCTGGCAGCGCAGCGGGACAAGCTGCGGCCTGTCGCCGGAACTGCTGGTCGATGCGTTGTTCGACTACCTGGGCCACTGCTGCGGCCGCGACGCTCGCGCAGTTCGAGACGCTTTGCTGTCAGACTACGTGGCGAGCGGCGCGCGCTCCTGTCCCAAGGCGCTCAAAGGACTACTGCCAAAACTGCGCTCACCAACCGCCCGGCGCGGCAAGGCGCTGGCGCAGCGCCAGCAACGCCACACACAGGCTTGAAGGATGCTCTACATAACTCGCGCATGGTGGGAGTTATGCAGAGCATCCTGCAAGATAGACCGACGACAACCCCCTCCAGATTCTGGGCTGATCTTTCTACCGATCCCCTTAGAGGCTTGAATGCAGGTAGTTGATCATCGAAATGAAATCAAACACCGGCAAACCAGAACGGCTGCGAATCATTGCGGCGTAGGGCGGCAGATCGGTGCATTCAAGAACGAAGGCGCGAATGCCCGGGTGTTGCCTGAGCGCCCGAAGCGCCGTGCCCAGAACTTCCTGCTCAATCACCGCCAGATCGATTTCGGCATCGGGCTCGGCAAACATGCGGTTCCATTCTTCGCATTGTTCGAGACCCAGGATATGCAGTCCATCGGTGCCGGTGATGCCGCTTGACGACAGGTGTTCCGGTCGAAGCGCCCCGGCGTTGGCGGTGAGTATGCAGATCTCGCCCCGCAAGCCATGAATCCGCTGAGCAAGCGGCACCTGCAACAGGCTCGACGTAAACACTGGCACACTGACCGCCTCGGCCAGTTCCTGCTGGAAGATCGCGTTGAATCCACAACTCGTCGTTATCGCCTTGATGCCCTGCGCCACCATGGTCCGGGCGTCGGCAATCATGGTGCGCAGAACGGTGCGGTCGGGGTTCTCAAGTATCGTATGAACATTGGCACCGCGCACCGGGTGGAACCGCACTGGGTAGTCATACGACGCAGGGTTGGTGCTATTGCCAACCAGGGTTTCAAGTTGGCGCAGGCCCATCGGGACCTGCCCGGTTTCCCAGCACAGTATCCCGATCTTCGCAGCCTGGTTTTCGATTGCCATCACGCTCTTCCTGTCAAAACCTGGCGATCCGGTACGGCGTCAAGTCAAATGGAGCGGCGCGGCCGCTGATCATGCCGGCAATCAATTCGGCGCTGATGGCCGACAAGGTCAGTCCCAAATGACCGTGCCCAAAGGCATAAATCACATTGTTGCAGCGGGGCGAGCGCCCGATCACGGGCAAAGAGTCGGGCGTTGATGGGCGATACCCCATCCATTCGCGTTGCACTGTCTGTGAAGCGGTGCCGGGCAGCACGCTGCGGACAAACGGCAGCAGCGCACGGATGCGCCGGTAATCCGGCGCTGCAGTCAGCCCGGCCAGTTCGTCGCCGCTGAATACCGAAATTCCGTCATGCATGGGCGACAGGACACAATCTTTCTCGGGAAATCCGACCGGGCGCGTCAGCAGTTGCCCCGCTGTCTGCCCCAAAGAAACATGGTAGCCACGCTCGGTGTCAAGGCTGACCCGGTCGCCGATTTGACTTGCGAACTGCTTGGACCACGCGCCGGTCGCAATGACCACTGAATCAAAGGTCCGCTCTTGCTGGTCCGTTCGGACCGATACCTGGCCGTCGCTCACAGGCCTTATCTCGCGCACGTTCTCCTGCACGAACTGCGCGCCACGCTGACGCGCGCCTTCAAAGTAGGCTTGCGCCAACGCCCTGGGGTCATTCACGAAACCGCTGCCCGGTTGAAACACGCCGCAGCTATAGGCGTCCTTGTTCAGGTTGGGCTCAAGCTCCTCAACCTCCCTGGCACCCAGCACCGAGAATTCGACACCGTGGCGCGTCATCAATTCACGCTGAAATGCGGTTTTGGCAAATGCGGCGTCGGACCGGTACACCTTGAGCCAGCCGACCGGCCGGACGAAACTGAGGGCGCCGCTCAACTCGCCCAATGTGCGGTGCGCGCGCATCGAACGCGACACCAGCGGTTGCAGCGCCGCAGCGATACTCGCAACGCGTGCGGGGCGAGCCGCTGCGATAAAACGAAGCAACCAGGGCAACGCCTGCAGCGCATAGGCAGGACGCAAAACAGCGGCGCCGTTGCGATCAAGGATATACGAGGGAATTGTGCGGACAACCTCGGGCGTCGCGGTCGGCATCACGGCGCCTTCCACGATGCCACCGGCATTGCCGGAGCTGGTGCCCTCGGCCACCGCGCCACGATCGATGACCGTCACACTGTGCCCCTGTGCAGCCAGCGCCAGGGCGGTCGCCGCCCCCACAATGCCGGCCCCGAGCACAGCGACAGTGCGCTGGCCGTTTGATTCAGATATGCCCATGTGATTCGTCCTGTGTGCTTCAGAAGCCGCTGCAGCTTCCTGCTAAGCCCGGTGTTGCTAGTGATGCAGAATCTTGCCGAGAAACTCACGCGTGCGGCTGTTCTTCGGGTCGGTAAAGAACACCTCGGGTTCGGCCACCTCCAGAATGACGCCCTTGTCGATAAACACGACCCGGTGGGCAACCTTGCGTGCAAAACCCATTTCGTGTGTCACCACAATCATCGTCATGCCGTCCTTTGCCAACGCAACCATGACGTCAAGAACCTCGTTGATCATCTCGGGGTCAAGCGCCGAGGTGGGCTCGTCAAATAGCATGATCCTGGGCTGCATGCAAAGGCTGCGCGCGATCGCAACCCGCTGTTGCTGCCCGCCTGACAACTGATGCGGGTAGGAGTCGAACTTGTCGCTCAGGCCAACTCTTTCCAACTGCTGGCGACCGCGGTTGATGGCCTCTTTTCTGGCCAGCTTGCGCACATGAATGGGCGCCAGCGTTACGTTCTCCAGCGCCGTCATGTGGGGATACAAATTGAATTGTTGAAAGACGAAACCGATTTCCATCCGGAGTTGCTGTAGCCCCGCCGCATTGGCGACCGCAATGCCATCCACGACCAGCGACCCGCTTTGAAATTTCTCCAGACCGTTGACGCAGCGGATGAGTGTGCTTTTTCCGGAGCCGCTAGGCCCGCACACCACCACCACCTCTCCCTGCGCGACATGCAGGTTGACGTCTTGCAAAACGTGGTGCGTTCCGAACCATTTGTTCAACTCGCTGAATCTGATCATTGGCTTATTCCTCGCCGTCTTGTTGGCGGCAATGCAGGGTTGGATGCGCCGGGCGCGTAATGGGGCAATATCAACTCTTCTCCAGTCGGCGGGACAAATGCAGCAGCGGATAACAAATCAGGAAATACCCGGCGCCCACCACCGAAAACACCAGAAGTCCATTGGGAATGCTTTGCACCATCACCCAGCCAGAGCGCGTCAGGTCAAGCAGTCCAATTGCCGACACAACCGACGAATCCTTGACCAGCAAAACGAATTGCCCCACGAGTGACGGAATGATCATTCTGGTGGCTTGCGGCAGCACAATCAGCCGCATCTGCTGAAAGCGGTTGAGGCCGGCAGATGCCGCTGCCTCTATTTGTCCACGGGGTACGGCCCGGATTCCGGACGCCACAATCTCCGAGATAAAGCAGGCCGCGATGTTGGTCAGCGTGATGGCGCCCGCGCTGAAGGAATCGAGTTCAACGCCGGCCTGCGGAAGGATGAAGAACACGACAAACATCTGGACCAGAACCGGTGTTCCGCGAAAGATGTCGGTGTACGCGCCAATGATGAAGCGCAGCGGTTTGTTCTCGCTGGCGCGACCGATACCGAGCACAAATCCGGCCGCCCCGCCGGCCACAATGCCGATAAAAGACACCGCCAGCGTGACGCCGATGCCCTTCAGAACCACCGGGTAATACTGGGCGATGCCGTAGAGCTGTTCCAGAAACATTTCCATGCGTGTCGCGCTCAGCGGCGTGCCATTTGGCGGTATCTGCGGCTCCACGCCGCCGCCATCAACTTCAGACCGAAGTAAATGATCAGGTAGCCCACAGCGGTAGTTGCCAGACCTTCAAACGGCATGAACCTGTCATTCGACAGCGTTTGCCCGGCACGCGTCAGCTCCAGCACCGAAATGAGCGACAGCAAGGACGAGTCCTTGACCAGCACGATTCCCTGCCCGATCAGCGGCGACACCATCGGCCGCAGTGCCTGGGGCAGGATGATGAAGCGCATCTGCTGCCAGTAGTTCATGCCCGAACTGGCGCTGGCCTCGATCTGCCCGGCCGGAATCGAGATGATCCCGGAGCGGATGATCTCACTGACGTAGGCGCCGCTATTGAGCGACAGGGCAATGATTCCGACCAGGATTTCGGGCATCATCAGGCCGAAGTTTGGTAACCCGAAATACAGAAAATAAAGTTGCGCCAGCAACGGCGTTGCCCGGATCACATCGACATACGCGACCGCCGGCGCCCGAATAAATCGCGACGGCTGGATGCTCATGGCACAGGCCACAACGCCGATCGCCAGGGCGCCGGCAAAAGCTGCCAGCGAAATGGACAACGTGGCTACGAATCCGTTCCAGAAGTCCGGCAGGGTCTCGGCTATGACACGAAAGTTCAATTCCAGCAACATCGCTCAGCCGTTCTTCAAAGGAAGTCGCTCGCGGGCATCGGCGCGCCGACAACCACGCCGAGTCCGCCCGCACAACTTGCGCTCAGTGCTCTTCTTTCCATTTCTGCGAGTTCACCCAGTAATCCAGGTTCTTTTGCAGCCGGCCGTCGAGCATCGTCAGATCGATGAACAGATTAATCCAGCTCAACAGGTCCTGCGAGTCGTACCGTGTTGCGAACGCAAGCGGTTCCTTGGCCAGCAATTCCGGCATCAGCCGGAACGTTCCCTTGGGGTAGCCGGCCGCTTGACCGGTGACCGCGGAACTGTCATTGAGCAAGCAGTCCGCCTGGCCGGTTTTCACAGCGTCCATCAGCAGCGTGCCGCCGCCTTTGTAGCTTTTGATCTCGCCCTTCGGAAACACGGTCTTTGCGAGTTTTTCGCCGGTGCTGCCAAACAGGACGGCGATCTTTGTGCCAGGGGCCTTGCAGGCATTCGTCGATGTGAATTTGCTGCCTTCCTTGGTCGCAACCATTGGGCCGATATAGATCCACGGTTTGGTGAATGCGACCTTGGTCGCCCTTGCCAGGGTAGGCGTCATGTCGGCCGCCAGCATGTCGGCCTTGCCGGAAATGAGAGCTGGCAACAGCCCGTCCCAGTCCAGATCAAGAAAGACCACCTTGACACCCATTTCCTGCGCCATCAACTTGGCAAGCTCGACCGAGCTGCCGGTGCGCTCGCCCTTCTTGTCCACCATGGAAAACGGAGGGCCCTGCGTTTGCACGGCCACTCTGAGTTCGCCACGTTTCACAATGTCGTCAAGGGTGCTTGCATGAGCGGCAACCGCCGCTCCCAGAAAACCCGCGCAGGCCAGCAGTATCGCGGGCAGGAACTTCGACAGTTTCATTGACTTTCTCCTCTGATAATCTTCATGCAGGACCATCCCGCACGAAAGAACTTGTGCTTCATGTTTGGGTTGCTGCGGGCGGCTTGACAGAGCGGCCGGTCGCGCCGCCGGCACCTTCGTCCCAACAGCCGCGCGGCAGACTGCCCCATTTGTTATGCGACTTCATCACCACGAATGTTTCGCTGCGGCTGACAACCCCAGGCCCCGCGACCTTGGGCAGAAGCTCGCTGGTGACGCGGTAAAGATCCTGCACATCGCCTTGCACCAGCACCTCTACGATCAGATCAAAGCGCCCGGTGACGACGCTCACGGACGAGACAAACGGCAAGTCCGCGAGCTTCCTCATAAGTTCGTCCAGGTGCCCTTGTGCGTTGGCGTTGATGCCCACCACCGCACTAATCAGCTCGGGCCGCTCTGACAGGTTGAGCAACCCGACAATTTTCAACACATTTCTGTCGATCAGTGAGCGCAGGCGAGCTGATCGGGGTGGGGTGAC